>NZ_KI273122.1:223996-361860 GCF_000469565.1 Oribacterium sp. oral taxon 078 str. F0263
GAAAGAAGAGAAGAGCGCGATTTCCGAAGAGCTGTCAGGATTGCGGGAGCGCGAAAGCGCGGAGCAATCCGAAAGCTTATGCAGGGGAAATGAAGCGGCGGGGCGCGCCCGTGCGGGCACGGGGGCGCGTCCCGACATCCGGCGAGGCAACAGATCTGAGGAAAAAAGCGCTCGAAAGGAGAGAAGAGCGCGATTTCCGAAGAGCTGCCAGGATTGCGGGAGCGCGGAAGCGCGGAGCAATCCGAAAGCTTATGCAGGGGGAATGAAGCGGCGGGGCTCGCACAGATGGAATAGCTTCCATAGAAATTGGCTTTGCAGGGGAAAAAAGCGGCGGTCCGGGCGCAGGAGAGCGGCAATGAAAATCAATCTTATCTATCACAGCGGCTTCAGTCTGGAGCTGGAAAAGAGCATCCTGCTCTTTGACTGGTACAGGGGGGAGCTTCCGGAATTCCAAAGGCGGAAGGACGGAGAGGAGAAGGATTATTATATTTTTGCGACGCACAGCCACAGCGACCATTTCTCAGAGAAAATCTTTTCCTTGAGAAAAAACGGGAGAAGGACGCACTATATCCTCTCCTCTGATATTCGGGAAAAGCTTCCCCCTTCCCTCTCTTCGGACTGCTCCTTCCTCTCCCCGGGGGAAAGTCTTTCCCTTCCCGGGCTCTTCGTGCGGGCTTTTTTCTCCACGGACCTCGGCGCGGCCTTCCATGTGGAGATCGAAGGAAGGAACATCTTCCATGCCGGAGACCTGAATCTATGGTACTGGGAGGGGGAGCCGGAGGAGGAGAATCTCTGGCAGGAGAAGAGGTATCGGGAGGAGATCCGCTCCTACCGGAATTTCCTCGGAGGAAGGACGCTGGACTGTGCCTTTCTCCCGCTGGACCCGAGACTGGAAAAGCATGCATTGGACGGATTCCTCTATTTCCTGGAGGGGATTTCCGCCCGGGCCTTTATCCCGATGCATTACTGGGACTCTGTTTCCGAGGCGAAAGCCTATCTCTCGGATCCGCGGCTCTCCCCCTGGCTCGATAAGATTCATTTTTTGAAAAAGACAGAGGAATTCGATCTGCAATAAATTTCTCTGCCCCACGTCGCAGTCGAAAGAGATTGTATCTAAGGAGATTGTAAATGAAGAGATCCCTGTCAGTATTTTTCTTTCTTTGCTTTTCCTCCTTTCTTCTCGCTTTTCCGGCCTTTTCCTCCCGCCTTGTGAGCGGAAGCCACGCTGTCTCTTTTGACAGCGGAAAAGCAGAGGCAGATAAGGCGGAAAGCGGAAAGACGGAAGAGAGCAAGGCGGAGAGCGGAAGGATGGAAAAGACGGAAGAGAAAAAGGAAGAGGAAGAGGAGGCGAAGCTCCTCGCCGCGACGAAGACTTCGGAAAAAACAAAGCAGATCATCCTAAAGCTGGATCACCGTCTCTCCCTTTGGAACAAAGGGGAAGATGGACGCTGGAAGAAGGCCGCAGAATACTACTCCGGGCACGGAAGAAACGGTTTTAAAAAGGCGGAAGAGAGGAGAGAGGGAGACGGTACTACTCCCATCGGAAGCTTCCCCATCCTGTTTTCCTTCGGACAGGGGGACAAGCCGGAAACGGAGATGAGCTATCGGAGAATCAGCCGGAACTCCTATTGGTCTTCCGGGAGAAAGGACTATAACAGCTGGGTGGAGAGCGGGAAGAAGATCGAGGGAGAGCATCTCATCGAATATCCGATCTGCTACCAGTATGCAATGGCCGTCGGCTTCAATCAAAATCCTGCAGTCTTTGGCAGAGGTTCCGCGATTTTTCTCCACATCAAGGCGCCAGATACCTGGGAAAGCTCGGGCTGCATCACTCTCGAGAAGGAAGCGCTCCTGGAGCTTCTCCGCCTTTGCCGGGACGGCTGCTATATCCTGATCATTCCGGATGCCTCCTCCATCGGAAGCTACTAAGCCAAGGCACCGGATAGCTGGGAAAGCTCGGCTGCATCACTCTCGAAAAGGAAGCGCTCCCGGAGCTTCTCCGTCTTTGCCGGGACGGCTGCTGTATCCTGCTGCCTCCTCCATCGGAAGCTGCCAATACTGCAAGCTCGCGGGTCTAATCGAGCACGGCGCTGCAGCGCCCGGGGCCGAGAGATCCTTTTCTCTTTCGCTGCCTGAAATAAACGCGGCGTCTCTTCTGTCTGCCTGCTGATAACAAAAAGGAAAGGGGAAGCTCCCCCATGAAGCTAAGAAAACGTCAGATCCGGGATTATTTCTTTCTTTTTCTCGGAGTCCTGCTCATCGGAATCTCCTCTAAAAATATCTATTCTCCGATGAACCTGATCATCGGAGGCGTCTCCGGCGTCTCTATTATACTGAATCATCTCATCGGCATGCCGCTTTGGCTCAGCAATACCGTGATCAACATACCCCTCTTTCTCATCGGCGGCCGGGTCAAGGGCTGGAGATTCATCCGGAGAACCTTCTTTGCGACGATGCTTCTCTCCCTCCTTCTCTGGCTGATTCCAGATGTCCCCATCATTCCGAAGCAGGATCTCTTCCTCTCCTCGATATTCGGCGGCATCATCATGGGAATCGGATCGGGGCTCATCTTTCTCGCCGAAGCCACAAGCGGCGGGACGGATCTTTTAGCCGCAATCATTCAAAAGTATCTGAGGCACTATACGCTTCCGCAGGTCATGCAGTTTCTGGATGCCATTATTGTTCTCTGGGGGCTTCAGATCTTCGGCGTGGAGCATGCCCTCTATGCGATTGTCTCGATCTATGTCTTTACCCGGGTCTCGGACGGTATCCTGGAGGGGATGCATTTTGCGAAGGCGGCCTACATTATCTCCGCGAAGTCGAAGGAGATTGCAGAGAGGATTCAGAAGGACATGGAGCGCGGCGTGACGGGCATCCCCTCCCACGGACTCTACAGCGGCGCAAGCTTTGAGATGCTCTACTGCGTGCTCTCCAGGAGGGAAATCACGAAGCTCAAGGATCTCGTCCACGAGATCGACGAACGGGCCTTTCTGATCATCGCCGATGTGCGGGAGGTCCTCGGCGAGGGCTTCAATACCTACAAAGAGTGAGATGAACGGCTTTCTCTGGAAAAACAAAAGAAAGATCGGAATGGCGCTCTCAGGGGCTCTGGCGGCCCTGTCCTGCCTCCTTGTGCCGCGGGACACAGGAATCCTACGGGCCTTGGATACCGGATTTCTGTCTCTGCTTTTTGGCTATCTCCTGCTCCAGGCGGCTCTCAGGGATTCCGGTCTTCTGAGGAGCGCAAGTCTCTGTCTCCTCCGGAGGGTAAAAACTGTGAGGGGACTCTGCCTCCTTCTATTAGTGCTAAGCTTTCTCTCTTCCCTTTTCTTCGGAGAGGCCGCGCCCCTTTTTTCTTTGATTCCCTTCAGCATCCTCCTCCTCTCCGCTCTGCCGGATTCCAGGGCCCTGCTGATCCATATCCTGGTCCTCGAGACGATTGCCGCGAGCCTGGGAGGGATGCTCCTTCCCTTCGGAAATGTGCAAAGCCTGTATCTTACTCAGAGCCATGCTGTCTCTCTCCTTCCCTTTCTGCGCCTGATGCTTCCGTATGTCCTGCCGGGCTGCCTCCTTCTTTTCTTCTTTTTCGTGACCTTTCCGATCAAAGGGGCGGAGTTTCGGATCGAGGAGGAGAGAGGGGAGGGGACAAAGCCCTTCAGGCTCTTCCTGCTCTTTTCCCTCTACCTTCTTCTCTTTCTATCCGCGGGACGGCTTCTCGCTCCCGAAGCGGCTCTTGTCCCGATGCTCCTTCTCGGGCTTCTCTACGACAGGGGGATTCTCCGGAGGATCGATTATCCTTTGCTTTTGAGCCTTTCCTTCCTTCTTATCCTCTCCGGAAATCTCGCGGGCTCAGAGCTTCTCAGAGGATGGCTTTTCCGGATTTTAAAGGGAAGGGAGTGCGCTCTCTCCATTATTTTTTCCCAGTTCATCGGGAGTGCGCCCTGCGCTTTGCTTTTCTCCCCGTTCGCGCTCAATGGGGGAAGGCTTATCACGGGATGCAATATCGGAAGTCTTGGGATCTTCCTCTCCTCCCTCCCCGCTCTCATAAGCATTCGGCTCTATCTCAGGGTCCGGGAGGGCAATGTCAGGGGATTTTTGATCCATTTCCTCTGGATTCGTCTCCATTTCATGCTGGTGTTTTGCTTTTTCGCATTTTTCAGGAGGAGTTTATGATCCCGGAAAAGAGCAGTATAAGTCCTGTCTTTATGTTTTAGGAAGGAGGAAATGTGAAAATCGGTTTTGACAATGAAAAGTATCTGAAGACGCAGTCACTTCGAATCAAGGAGCGGATTTCAAAGTTCGGGGGAAAGCTCTATCTGGAATTCGGGGGGAAGCTCTTTGACGACTATCACGCAAGCCGCGTGCTCCCCGGCTTTTGCCCGGACTCCAAGATCCGTATGCTGGGGGAGCTCAGGGAGGAGGCGGAGATCGTCATCGCGATCAACGCAGGGGATATTGAGAAGAACAAGGTCCGGGGGGATCTCGGGATCACCTATGATATGGATGTCCTCCGCCTGATCGATGCCTTTCGGGGCTACGGCCTCAGCGTGGCCTCCGTCGTTCTGACCCGCTTCGAGGGACAGGAGAGCGCCGTTTTCTACCAGAAAAAGCTGGAGTCCCTCGGAATCCGCGTCTATCGCCACTACAGCATACCGGCCTATCCCTCCAATGTCCCGCTGATTATCTCCGAGGAGGGCTTCGGAAGGAACGACTATATCGAGACCTCCCGTTCCCTCATCGTGGTGACGGCTCCCGGTCCGGGATCCGGGAAGATGGCGGTCTGCCTCTCTCAGCTCTATCAGGAGCACCGGCACGGAATCGATGCGGGCTATGCCAAGTTCGAGACCTTTCCGATCTGGAATCTCCCTTTGCAGCACCCCGTAAATCTCGCCTATGAGGCCGCGACCGCGGATCTCAACGATATCAATATGATCGATCCCTTTCATCTGGAGGCATACGGGGAGAGCGCGATCAACTACAATAGAGATGTGGAGGTCTTTCCTGTTCTGAACGCCATGTTCAACCGGATCTACGGCAAGAGCCCCTATCAATCCCCCACGGATATGGGAGTCAATATGGCCGGAAACTGCATTATTGACGATGCGGCCGTGAGAAAGGCCGCGGAGCAGGAGATCATCCGCCGCTATTACGCCGCTCTCGTGGAGCTCCGGAAGGGGAGCGGGGGAAAGGAGATCGTCGACAAGGAGCAACTCCTCATGGAGAAGGCAAATGTCGGCCCGGCGGACCGCCCGGTCGTGGCCGCGGCAAAGCAGAAGGCGGAGCTCAGCGGAGGTCCGGCGGCGGCGATAGAGCTCCCCGATCAGACGATTGTCTGCGGCAAGACCTCTCCCCTCCTTGGAGCCTGCGCCGCGATGCTTTTGAATGCGCTGAAAACCCTCGCGGGGCTGGAGGATTCCATCAAGCTCATCTCTCCGGAGATCATCGAGCCGATTCAGCATCTGAAGACGGAGCACCTGGGCAATCACAATCCGAGGCTCCACACGGATGAGATCCTGATTGCGCTCACGATCTGCGCGAACTCCGATGCCAACGCGGAGCTTTGCATGCGCCAGCTCTCCCGCCTCTCCGGCTGTGAGCTGCATTCCTCCGTCATCCTCTCCGGCGTGGATGAAAGGACGCTCCATAAGCTTGGCATTCACATCACCTGCGAGCCGCAGTACCAGAGCAAGAAGCTCTTTCACCACTGAAACTCTTTTACCACTGAAACGAGAGTTTTTCCCGGGGCCTTCCGAGGCCCCTTTTTTTATTTAGAAAGCCCTGCTGCGCAGTCCTGTAATTAACGATTCAGAGGCTCCGGAGGAGAGCAGCGCGGCGGATCGGGCCTTGCTTGCGATCGGGCAGGCATCGATTTTCGAAAATTTGCGGAATACTCCGGGATCAAGATCGAGCAGGGCAGGATCAGTGCGCTCGATACCTCGGAGATCGAGGATGCGAAGGGGATCTTTGCGGGGGCGACTGCGTGACCGGGCCGGCTATCGTAATCCGCGCGATCGCGGCGGAAAAGACGGCGGCCGCCAATATCGATGAGGACCTCGGATATCAGCATGAGCTTCCGTCCGATGTCATACTTCCCCCCGTGCGCTTTGACGACGATGCTCCCACAGGAAGGATCAATATGCGGGAGAGAGCGGCAGAAGAGAGGGGGAAGGAATACGCCGGTCATGGACGGTATGGTCATTTTGCCGCGGGGAAATTTTACAAAAACATTTCGGACATGAGATTAGGGATTTACTTTTTGTGTCCGATGTGTCATAGTATGGGGAAAAGGAAAGTTTATGCATCCCGCCTTGTATGAATTTTTGAAAAAGCGGTGCAGGACTTGAAACGCTTCCTGCTTTCGTGTATATTTCCTTTCATATTTTATACTATTTCAGGAGGAGAGATATGCCGAAGTACATCGCGAAGCGTGTCCTAATGGCGCTTGTGACCGCTTTTTTAGTGGCGACCCTTACATTTTTCGTCATGAACATGGTCCCCGGGGGACCCTTTCTCGCAGAGAAGGCAGTGACGCCGCAGGCGCAGGCCGCCATGGAGGCAAAGTACGGGCTGGACAAGCCCCTTCACGTCCAATATCTGACCTATATGTCGGGGCTTCTTCATGGGGACTTCGGCCTCTCCCTTAAGAAGAGGGGGCGGACTGTGGCGCAGATCATCTCCACGAAATTTCCGGTCTCCGCGAGGCTCGGGGGCATCGCCCTTCTGGTCGCCGTCTTTTTCGGAGTGCCCTTTGGCTCCGTGGCCGCCTTTAACCGCGGAAAAGCGGTGGACAATGTGCTCGTGGTCTTTTCCACGGCGGGGATTGCGGTTCCGTCCTTTCTCTCCTCGACGCTTCTTATGTTTATCTTTACGACGAAGCTCAATCTTCTCCCCTCTCTGGGCTTGAAAAATCCGCAGAGCTATATCATGCCGGTGATCGCTCTTTCGCTCTATCCGGCCTCCTATATCGCCCGCCTGATGCGCTCCTCCATGCTGGATGTGATGGGGCAGGACTATATGCGGACTGCGCGCGCAAAGGGCGTGAGCAATTTCATGTCGATCTTCAAGCACGCGATGAGAAATGCGATTCTCCCCGTCATCACCTATCTGGGACCGCTCCTTGCCTCCCTCATGACGGGCTCCTTCATCATCGAAAAGATCTTCAATATCCCGGGTCTCGGCTCGGAGTTCGTGGGAGCGATCACCTCCCGGGACTATCCGATGATCATGGGTACGACGATCTTTCTCGCGGTCTTTATCATCGCAATGAATGTGATCGTGGATATCACCTACGCGATTGTGGACCCGAGAATCAAGCTGAGATAAGGAGAGTGGAGGGATGGAAGAAAACAGGAAAACAAACTCGCTGAGTTTTCAGCCTGCTCTGGATGACTTTGCCCCGGCGTCAGTATCCGAGAGGGAATCTCTCGTCGTCATGAGGGAATCCGTCAGCTTCTGGCGGGACGGAATCCGGCGCTTTCGAAAAAACAGGATCGCGATGTCCGCTCTTTTTATCGTCTTTCTCATCGTCATCTTCTGCTTCATCGTACCGACGTTCTATCCCTATCAGTACGAGCAGCAGATGAAGGGATCGGAGAGACTCTCTCCCATGCAGTATTCGAAGACGGAGCAGGAGAGCATGGCACGGGGAGAGAAGGTTTTTCCCCACTTTCTCGGAACGGATCAGAACGGGCGGGACTATATGATCCGGGTTTTGGTCGGCGGCAGGGTATCCATGACCGTCGGCCTCGTGGCCTCCTTCCTCATCCTTTTGATCGGCTCCGTCTACGGATCGATCGCGGGATACTTCGGAGGCATGGTGGATATGATTATGATGCGGATCGTGGACATTATCTATACCGTGCCGGATGTGCTCATCATCATCCTCCTCGCACAGACCCTGAAATATCCGCTGGAAAAACTGGGGAACGCGCCGGGCTTTGGCTGGATTCAGAAGCTCGGGCCGAACATGGTCTCCATGTTCCTTGTCTTTGCGCTCCTCTACTGGGTCGGCATGGCGCGGATCGTCCGCTCTCAGATCATGGTCTTAAAACAAAGTGAATATGTCACCGCCGCAAAGGCGCTGGGGGCAAATGACAGGCGAATCATCGGAAAGCACCTGATTGTGAACTGCATCGGGACTCTGATCGTCACAACGACGCTCCAGATTCCGAGCTCGATCTTTACGGAATCCTTCCTCTCCTTTCTGGGACTCGGGGTTCAGGCACCGATGCCTTCCCTCGGCTCTCTCGCCAGCGCCGCTCTGAACGGCTTCCAGACCTATCCGGAGAAGCTCTTTGCCCCGGCCTTCCTGATCTTCGTCATCATCCTGAGCTTCAACCTGCTCGGAGACGGACTCCGGGATGCCTTTGATCCGAAGCTGAAGCAGCAGTAGGGAGGAGAGACTATGTCAGAAGAGAAATATCTTGTGGATATCCGGCATGAGCAGCTCTCCTTTTTCACCTCCGCGGGAGAGGTCAAGGCCTTAAATGATGTCAGCATCCGGATGAAGGAGGGGGAGGTCCTCGGAATCGTGGGGGAGTCCGGCTCCGGGAAGTCGGTCACGGCCTACTCGATCATGGGCCTCACGGCGCAGAACGGGCGTATCGTCGGCGGAAGCGTCGAATTCAACGGGCACCGCATCGATGAGATGAAGGAGAAGGAGCTCCGAAAGATCCGCGGCAGCGAGGTGAGCATTATTTTCCAGGATCCGATGACCTCCCTGAACCCGGTCTGGACGGTCGGAAATCAGATCGAGGAGTCCATCCGCCTCCACACGGAGAAGAGGGGGGCAGAGGTCCGGAAGAGGGCGAGAGAGCTGCTGGAGCTCGTGGGGATCAATGAGCCGGAGAAACGCCTCGGGCAGTATCCCCATGAGCTCTCCGGGGGGATGCGCCAGAGGGTCATGATCGCCATCGCCCTGGCCTGTGAGCCGAAGCTTCTCATCGCGGATGAGCCGACGACGGCTCTCGATGTGACGATACAGGCGCAGATCCTGGAGCTGATGCAGGATCTGAAGAAAAAGCTCGGCATGGGAATCATCATGATCACCCATGATCTCGGAGTCGTCGCCTCGATGTGCGACAATATCGCCGTCATGTATGCGGGGGAGATCGTCGAGTACGGCACGACGGACGACATCTTCTACCGCCCGATGCACGAGTACACAAAGGGGCTTCTTCGCTCGATCCCGAAGTTCCACGAGAAGGACTACGAGCGTCTCATTCCGATCGAGGGGCAGCCGGTGGATCTTCTGAATCCCCCGAAGGGCTGCGGCTTTGCGCCGCGCTGCCAAAGCTGCATGAAGATCTGCCTTGCCAAAAAGCCGCCCCGGACGGATTTCGACGGGCTGCACTATTCCCGATGCTGGCTTTTGCAGAAGGAGGAATTCCTGAAGAACAGGGAGGGGGAGCTTTCGCATGTCTGAGAATCTGCTGGAAATCGAGCATCTGAAACAGTATTTTCCCGTGGCCGGCTCCCGGAAGACCGTGAAGGCCGTGGATGATGTCAGCTTCTTCATAAGAAAGGGAGAGACCTTCGGACTGGTGGGGGAATCCGGCTGCGGAAAGACCACGACGGGGCGCTCCATCCTCCGGCTGACAGAGCCGACAGCGGGGAAGATTGTCTACGACGGAAATGTCATCTTCGATTCCGAGACCGGGAAAAAGGCGGATATGCTCCCCTACCGGAGAAAGATGCAGATCGTCTTTCAGGACCCCTATGCTTCTCTGGACCCCAGGATGACCGTGGGGGATATCGTGGGAGAGGCACTGGACATTCATAAGCTCTGCCGGACAAGGGCGGAGAGGAGAGAGCGGATTCTATCCCTCCTGTCCACGGTGGGCCTGAATTCCGAGCACGCAAACCGCTATCCGCATGAGTTTTCCGGCGGACAGCGGCAGAGGATCGGCATTGCGAGGGCGCTGGCCGTGGACCCCGAGTTCATCGTCTGCGATGAGCCGGTATCGGCACTGGATGTGTCGATTCAGGCGCAGGTCGTCAACATGTTCGAGGATCTGCAGAAGAAGCTGGGCCTGACCTATCTCTTCATCGCCCACGACCTCTCGATCGTAAATCACATCTCCGGCAGAATCGGCGTCATGTATCTCGGGCATCTCGTGGAGATGGCGGATGCGGATGAAATCACCTTTCACTCGATGCATCCCTATACCCGCTCCCTGATCTCCGCCGTCCCGATCGCGGACCCGAAGATCGCGCGCTCCTCGAAGCGGATTATCTTAAGCGGGGATGTGCCCTCCCCCGTGGATCCGCCCTCCGGCTGCCCCTTCCGCACCCGCTGCCTCTATGCGGATGGAAGATGCGCGGAGGAGAACCCGGCGTTCCGGGAGGAAAAGCCCGGCCACTTTGTGGCCTGCCATCATCTGGATAAATTGAATCCGGCGGATCAGGGCAAATCTTAAGCCCGGAGAACGAAATCGGACGGCCTTCGGAGGCCTGAGAGAGGCTTTCGTTTCTGCCATCAGACTTCCCTGACGATTCCGCGGAATCGGACAGCTTTTGGAAGCCTGCGGCACGGCACAGCCTGCCGCTTGTCATAGATCATCCATCTCCGCTTTGAGATGGAGAAGCTTTCATCGTATCCCCTGAGATCTTCCCTGAGAGAAGGACTTCGGAGAGGGGAGACGAAGGAGAGAGAACAAGGAGGGAGTATCATGAAAAAGAAGAATGCGGCCATGCTGCTTTCCGCGCTTCTCCTTTTGGGATCGGCGCTCACAGCCTGCGGCGGCTCCGCGGGCTCCTCGGATTCTGCGGGGACAAAGGGCGCGAAGGAGGGAGGAAGCACGGCGGAGGTCGAGTCCGGCAGTGTGGAAAAGACCTCTTCCGGAGGGCAGCTCGATGTGCAGATCGGCCCGTCCCCGGAGACCATGGACCCGGCCTTAAACTCCGCTGTGGACGGCGGCAATATGATCGTCCACGCCTTTGAGGGACTCCTCAAGTTCGATAAGGACAATAAGATCATCGGCGGACTTTCCGATCAGTGGAACTGCTCGGAGGATGGCCTGACCTGGACCTTCCATCTCCGCCCGGACTTAAAGTGGTCCGATGGCACGGAGCTCACGGCGGAGGACTTCGTCTATTCCTGGAAGAGGCTTGCGGATCCCGCGACCGCCGCGCCCTACGGCTACGATCTCTTGAATCAGATCGAGGGCTATGACAAGGCGGCGGAGGGTGATCTGGATGCGCTCAAGGTGGAGGCCGCGGCAAAGGACAGCTTCGTCGTCCATCTCTCCAGCCCCTGCTCCTATTTTGACAAGATCGCGGCCTTCACCTCCATGGTTCCGGTGCAGAAGGCGACGATCGAGGCGAACGGGGACAGCTGGTCCACAAAGCCCGAAAGCTATGTCTCGAACGGCCCCTACAAGATGACGGAGTTTACGGACGGGGACCGCATCGTCTTTGAAAAGAACGAAAACTACTGGGACAAGGAGCATATCACCTTCGATAAGATCGTATGGCACCTGATCGAGGACGGAAATTCCGCCTACACCGCCTATAAGGAGGGGACGCTGGACATGATGAAAACCGTCCCCTCAGAGGAGATCCCGAGCCTCAAGGGACAGGAGGACTTCCACCTGGATCCGATCATGGGGACCTATTATGTGAGCTTTAACCTGAAGAAGGCTCCCTTTGACAACGAGAAGGTCCGGGAGGCGCTCTCCCTTGCAATCGACCGGGACTATGTGGGAAACACCATCATGCAGGGGACCTATAGCCCGGCGAAGAACTTCGTCGGCCCCGGCGTATCCGATGCGGAGCCCGGGAGCTCCTTTGAGAAGGTGACGGAGGAGAAGTACGGAGATTTCTTCGACAACTCGAAGTATCAGGAGAATCTCGAGAAGGCGAAGCAGCTTCTCGCGGAGGCGGGATATCCGAACGGCCAGGGCTTCCCGGAATTCAGCTATATGGCAAACGACGCCTCCTACCATAAGGCCGTCGCGGAGTATCTGCAGAAGGCCTGGGGAGATCTCGGACTCAAGATGACGATCGATATCCAGGAGTGGAAGACCGTCACCGCGAACCGCCGGAGCGGAAACTATGATACGGCGAGAAACGGCTGGGTCTACGACTGGGACGATCCCTCCAACATGATCAACCTCCTGGAGACAAACAACGGAAACAACGATGGAAAGTACTCGAATCCGGACTTTGACGCGCTCGTAAAGAAGGCGAGAGAGGCCAAGGATCTGAAGGAGCACTATGAGCTTCTCCACGAGGCGGAGCAGCTTCTCCTTAAGGATTATGCGATGGCGCCGCTTGCCTACTACAACGAGTTCTATCTTCAGAAGCCAAACCTAAAGAATACCTGGCACAGCCCCTATGGCTATTGGTTCTTTATGTACGGCACGAAGGAATAAAGAATCGGGGCAGGGCGGAAGCTCTCGGATGGCCTTTTGAAATCCTCGGCCGCGGCAATTGCTGCGGCCGTTTTCTTATGATATAATTCCCCGGTATGCCGCAAAAGCTCATTTGTTTCGGGAATAATGACGAAGAGCGGAAGGTTTTTGAGCCGGGAGGCGGCAGCTTTGGGAATTATTTTATGCGGGCGGTTCCGCCCGGGAGGATGAATTATGAAGAAAAAAAGTGTAGTGCTTCTGAGCGCGGCCCTTTCTCTGGGACTTGCGCTCACAGCTTGCGGAGGCGCGTCGGGCTCCGCGGCTTCTTCCGGAGCGAAGGAGGAGAAGGAGGGAAGCACGGCGGAGGGAGAAGCCGGGAGCGCGGAGAAGAGCTCCTCCGGGGGACAGCTCGACGTGGAGGTCGGCCCGACGCCGGAGACCATAGACCCGCAGCTCAACAGCACAAGGGATGCCTCCGTCATGATTCTGCACGCCTTTGAGGGACTTCTTCGGACCGATAAGGACAACAATATCATCGGAGGACTCGCCGAGAGCTGGGAGAAGTCGGATGACGGCCTAAGCTACACCTTCCACCTTCGCCCGGGCTTAAAGTGGTCCGACGGCACCGATCTCACGGCAAAGGACTTCGTCTACTCCTGGAAGAGACTTGCGGATCCCGCGACGGCAGCGCCATACTCCTATGATCTTATGAATATGATCGAAGGCTTCGATGAGGCGCAGACCGGAAATCTCGATGCTCTTAAGCTAGAAGCCCCGGATGACAATACCTTCCTGGTCCATCTTTCCAAGCCCTGCGACTACTTTGACAAGATCGCGGCCTTCCCCGTCATGGTTCCGCTGCAGGAGAAGAGCGTCGAGGAAAATGGAGACAGCTGGACCACGAATCCGGAGAGCTATATCACGGACGGGCCCTATAAGATGACGGAGTACACGGACGGGGACCGCGTCGTCTTTGAAAAGAATGAGAACTACTGGGACAAGGAGCATATCACCTTCGATAAGATCGTCTGGCATCTGATCAGCGATGCGAACACGGCCTACACCGCCTATAAGCAGGATGAGATCGATATGATAAAGGATGTCCCGACGGAGGAGATCGCGGGTCTTCGGGACAATCCCGAGTTCCGGGTGGAGCCGATCCGGGGCACCTACTATGTCAACTTCAATATTGCAAAGAAGCCCTTTGACGATGCAAAGGTCCGGGAGGCGATGACGCTTGCGATCGATCGGGACTATGTCGCAAACACCATCATGCAGGGCATCTATTCCCCCTCGAAGAATTTTGTCGGGCCCGGAGTCACGGATGCGGCGGAAAACTCTTCTTTTGAGAAGGTGACGGAAGAAAAGTACGGTGATTTCTTCGATAACTCGAAGTATCAGGAGAATCTGGAGAAGGCAAAGCAGCTTCTCTCCGAGGCGGGCTATCCGAACGGCCAGGGCTTCCCGAGCTTCAGCTATCTCGTCAATGACAACGGCTACAACAAGGCGGTCGCGGAATACCTCCAGTCAGCCTGGAAGGAGCTTGGGCTCAATATGACGATCGACGTACAGGAGTGGAAGACGATGACGGTGAACCGCCGCGCCGGAAACTATGATACGGCGAGAAATTCCTGGGTCTATGACTGGGACGATCCCGCAAACCTCATCGATCTTTTGGAGACAAACAACGGAAACAACGACGGGAAATATTCCAGCGCGGAATTTGATGCTCTGGTGGAGAAGGCGCGGATCTCGACCAATCGAGAGGAGCGATTCGATCTCCTGCATCAGGCGGAACAGCATATGCTGAAGGACTATGCCGTCGCTTCCATCGCAAGTCAGAACGATTTCTGGATGCAGAAGGAGAATCTGAAGAACACCTGGCACAGCCCCTCCGGCTACTGGTACTTCATGTACGGAAGCAAGGGCTAGGCAGAGGAAAGAGAGATTTTCTCCGGAGGCCTTCCGGCTCCCGGAGACGGATATGAGAGCCGAGAAAAGAGCTCCGCTATGATTGCCGAGCTCTTTTTTCTATGGTAAACTTAGGAAAATGCGGATTCATTTTGCGGCAGAGAAGAGGATTTTTATGGGAAAAGAGAGAAGAGTGATGCTGAAGCTCTCCGGAGAAGCGCTCGCCGGGGAGAAGCGTTTCGGCTTTGACGATGATATCATCCGGGAGGTGGCCCGGGAGGTAAAGCCTGCCCTGGAGGAGGGGGTGGAGCTCGCGATCATGATTGGAGGCGGGAACTTCTGGAGAGGGCGCCAGTCGGAGTCTGTGGACCGCTATAAGGCGGATCAGATCGGGATCCTTGCGACCGCCATGAACTGCATCTACACCGCGGAGCTTTTCCGCACGGAGGGGATCAGGACGAAGGTCATGTCCTCCATCCCGATCGGCGATATGGCGGAGCTTTTCTCAAAGGACAAGGCGCTCCGCCTCATGAAAAAGGGGACCGTGCTCTTCCTCGCCGGAGGGACGGGGCATCCCTATTTCTCGACGGACACCGGCGTGGTGCTCCGCGCCCTGGAGCTTTCCTGTGAGGAGATCCTCCTCGCAAAGGCTGTGGACGGAGTCTATGATAAGGACCCGAAGAAGGACAGGACCGCGCAGCGCTACGATACGATACCGCTCCGGGAGCTTGTGGATAAAAGGCTTGAGGTCATTGATCTTGCGGCCTCCGTCCTCTGCCTGGAGAATCATCTTCCGCTCGCTGTCTTTTCTCTCCGGGAAAAGCACGGGATCTCCAATGCGCTCAGAGGGAAGATCAACGGGACGAGAGTGACTGCGGTCTGAGCCGGCCTCCTGCCGCTGAGAAGGAGGGCGCAACTATTCATGCCGAAAACTTCGGCGCTGCCAAAGAGAGAGGACAGGAGGAAGTATGGACGACCAGTTTACCATCCATATCGAAAAGATGCATAAGACCCATGACAATTTGATGTCGGAGCTTGCGACGATCCGGGCGGGACGCGCGAATCCCCACGTTCTGGACCGGATCACAGTGGATTATTACGGCACGCAGACACCGCTTCAGCAGGTCGGAAATATCTCTGTGCCGGAGGCCCGCATGCTCCAGATTCAGCCCTGGGACAAGGGCATGCTGAAGGAGATCGAGAAGGCCATCAATCTCTCGGATCTCGGCATCAACCCGACCAATGACGGAAATACCATCCGCCTTGTCTTCCCGGAGCTCACAGAGGAGAGAAGAAGGGAGCTCACAAAGGAGGTCAAAAAGAAGGGGGAGGCCGCGAAGGTCGCAATCCGGAATATAAGGAGGGACGCGATGGAGCTCGCAAAGAAGCTCGAGAAGAACTCCGAGATCACAGAGGATGATCTGAGCCGCCAGACAAAGGATATCCAGGATCTGACCGATCATATGATAGAGAAGATCGACCGCTCGGTGGAGGCGAAGAATAAGGAACTGATGACGGTATGAGGGAGCAAAGAGAAGGAGAGGAGCCGGCTCATATCGCGATTATCCTGGACGGAAACGGCCGCTGGGCGAAGCAAAGAGGCCTGCCGAGAGCCATGGGGCATAAGAGGGGCTGCGAGACGCTGGAGCGCATCGTGGAGGACTGTGCGAGGCTCGGCATCTCCTATCTCACGGTCTACGGCTTTTCCACAGAGAACTGGAAGCGCCCCCCCGAGGAGGTTGCAGCTCTCATGCAGCTTTTTCGCATCTATATGAAGAAGCTGATCAAGGTCGCAAATGAGAACAATGTCCGCGCGAGGATGATCGGGAGCCGGGAGGGCTTCGCCCGGGATATCCGGGAGGGCATAGAGGATCTGGAGCGGGAGACTGCGAAAAACACGGGGATGTGCTTTGTCTTTGCCGTGAACTACGGTTCACGGGACGAAATTATCCGCGCCGTCAAAAAATACACGATACAGGCGCTCTCCGAGGGAAGGAGCCGGGAGGAGATCGAGAGCCTCACAGAAGATGACTTTTCCCGTCTTCTGGACACAGCGGGAATGCCGGATCCGGATCTTGTGATCCGGACCTCGGGAGAATTCCGCCTCTCAAACTATCTCCTCTGGCAGTGCGCCTATTCGGAATACTATATCAGTCCGGTCCTGTGGCCGGATTTTGACAAAGAGGAGCTTTTCCGCGCGATCGACAGCTTTCGGAAGAGGGAGCGGAGGTTTGGCGGAAGGCCGGAGGGCTCCTCCTCTTCCCATGCCCGGGGCGATGGAAGGGAGGGAGAAGGCAATGTCTGATTCTGCACTGGATGACCTGAGACAGCCTCAGAATGAAAAGAGAAAGAGCTCGTTCATGAAAAGACTGCTGAGCGGCGCGGCGCTTCTGCTCCTCGCGTTCCTGTTTATTCCTCTGGGCGGGCTTCCGCTTTTTCTCCTGACGCTTGCCCTTTCCCTTCTGGGGCTCTTTGAGCTCTACCGGGCCTTTTCTCTGGAAAGGACGGCACTGGGAGGCCTCGGCTGTCTCGCCCTTCTCCTTTCCTATCTGCTCCTCTACCTCGGGAGGGAGGAGCTCCTTCCGATGCTTCTCATCCTAAGTCTTATGGCGATGCTCTCCCTCTATGTGCTCTCCTATCCGAAATACCACATCGATTCCGTCTCGGAGTGCTTCTTCGGTCTCGTCTATGCGGGACTTATGATGAGCTACCTCTACCGGACCAGAATGCTGCCGGATGGGAAGATTCTCTCCTGGCTGATCCTGCTCTCAAGCTGGGGGACGGATACCTTCGCCTACTGCGCGGGGATGCTCTTTGGGCGCACCAAGATGACTCCCGTCCTCAGTCCGAAAAAGACTGTGGAGGGAGCGATCGGCGGGGTGATCGGGGCCTCGGCCCTGGGCTTTTTCTATGCGCTTCTTTTCCGGCGCTACTTCACGGCGGTGGAACGGCCGGAGATCATCTCCGCCGTCTCCTCCGCGGCCGCCTCGCTGATCTCCATGGCGGGGGATCTCGCGGCCTCCGGCATCAAGAGAGACCGGGGAATCAAGGACTACGGAAGGCTGATCCCCGGGCACGGCGGAATTTTGGACCGCTTCGATTCCATGCTGTTTACCGCACCGACGGTCTACTACGCGCTTCGCTTTCTGAGCTTTTAAGGAGATGTCTGCCGGGATGAGAAAAAGAGAGAAAGAGAGGGACATGGGAGAAAGAGGATGAGAAATATCGTGATACTGGGATCCAGCGGATCCATCGGGAGGCAGGCAGTCGATGTCATAGCGAGGGACCCGGAGCTTCGGATCTCCGGCCTTGCAGTCCGCTCCTCCATTTCCCTTCTCCGGGAGCAGACGGAGCGCTTCCGCCCGGAGGCGGTCTGCGTTTTTGAGCGGGAGGCGGCCGAGAGATTTTCCTCCTTCGGCCTTCCTGTCCGCGTACTCAGCGGCATGGAGGGGCTCATCGAGCTCTCGGAGATGGAGGACTTTGATGATCTCCTGGTCTCTTTGGTGGGGATGATCGGTATTGAGCCCACGATCGCAGCGATACGGAAGAGGAAGAGGATCCTCCTCGCAAACAAGGAGACTCTGGTCTGCGCGGGGCATCTCATCATGCCGCTTCTAAAGGAATGCCGCACGGAGCTTCGGCCGATCGATTCCGAGCACTCTGCGATCTGGCAGTCCTTAATGGGAGAGGATCCGGAGTCTTTGGAGAGGATTTTGCTCACGGCGAGCGGCGGACCCTTCCGCGGGCTGAAGAGAGAGGAGCTTAAAAATAAGACAAAGGAGGATGCATTGAAGCATCCGAACTGGTCCATGGGACGGAAGATCACGGTTGACTCCGCGACACTGATCAATAAGGGACTGGAATTTATCGAGGCAAAGTGGCTTTTTTCCGTGCCGCCGGAGAAGATCACGGTTTTGATCCAGCCGGAGAGCATCATCCATTCCGCGGTTCAATTCAAGGACGGCTCCGTGAAGGCCCAGCTCGGCGCTGCGGATATGAGGATCCCGATCGAATACGCGCTCTATGCGCCGTCCCGGCGCTTTCTTCCGGCGGCGAGGCTGGATTTCGCCGCTCTTTCCTGTCTCCACTTTGAGAGACCGGACACGGAGACCTTCCGGGGGCTTTTTTGGGGAATAGAGGCGGGAAAGAGGGGAGGATCCCTTCCGACGATCTACAACGCCGCAAATGAAGAGGCGGTCGCGAGCTTTCTCAGAGGAGAAATCGGCTTTCTCAGGATCGCGGAGCTTGTGGAAGAGGCGATGCGCGCCCACGAGGAAGGCTATCTTCCCAATCCCGATCTTTCGGAGATCCTGGAGGCGGAGAGATGGGCGAGGGAATTTGTCAGAAAAAGGAAAGAGGGTAGAGCTTGAGTATTATCGTTGCGATTCTTGCGTTGGGGTTTTTGATCTTTTTCCATGAGCTCGGACATTTTCTTATGGCGAAGGCCTGCGGCGTCGGCGTATTGGAGTTCTCTGTCGGCATGGGCCCGAGGCTTATCTCCCGGGTCTTTCGAAATACAAGGTACAGCCTTAAGCTTCTGCCCTTCGGGGGCTCCTGCGCGATGCTCGGAGAGGACAGCGCGGGCTCCGGGGATTTCAGCACTGCGGAAGGGGAGATCATCGAGGAAGAAAGGGAAGAGGAGGACCCCTGGATTGACTTCGACGGAGTCCGCTACCGGGAATCCGAGCTTTCCCGGAGAAGCTTCCAGAATCGCCCCGGCTGGCAGCGCTTTCTGATCTGCTTTGGCGGTGTTTTTCATAACCTCCTCCTCGCCTTCCTCCTCGCTCTCTTTGTCGTCCACTTCAGCGGTATGGACAGGCCGGTCATCAATGCCGCGCAGCCCGGTTCCTCCGCGGAGAGCGCGGGCTTTGAGAGAGGAGATCTTCTGAGCGGCATATCGCTGGACGGGAAACGCTTCCGAAGGATTGAAACCTTCCGGGAGCTCTATCTTTGGCTCTATCTTCATTCGGATTCCATAAAGGAGAATTCCGTCCTGGAGCTCCGCTGCCAAAGGAACGGACAGGAGGAGAGGATGAAGTTCAGCCCCTGGTATGATAAGGAGAGCGGGAAATACCGCCTGGGCCTGGAATTCTCCGGAAAGAGAGTCCGGCCGGAGACGGTCGGAGATTCCCTCCTCTATGCCTATCAGGAGCTTCGCTACAATGTCGTCGTGGTCTTCGACAGTCTTCAGCTTCTCTTTCGCGGAAGGATCCGGAGGAATGAGCTCATGGGACCGGTGGGGACCGTGACCGTGATCGGGGATACGGTGGAGCAGTCCACCCGCTATGGACTCTTCAATGCCTTCCTCGTCCTCTTAAATCTCTGCATCATGCTGAGCGCGAATCTCGCCGTCATGAACCTCCTTCCGATACCGGCTCTCGACGGGGGAAGGCTCCTTTTTATCCTTTTGGAAATGATCAGCAGGAAGAGGCTCAATCCGAAAGTCGAGGAGACGATCAATCGGATCGGCATGATCGTTCTCCTCCTTCTGATGGCGCTGATCTTCTTAAATGACATAGTAAACCTCTTTAACGGAGCCTACCGAAATATCGGCTGACTTCGGAAGGGGAGCAGCTTCTCCCTTTTTGTGAAAAATATTTCGGAGGGAAAAGGGAAAGAAAAGGGGAGCGGAAGAGCTTTTCCGGAAGAAGGCAAAGAAGATAGAGCAAAGGGGAGGAGCAAAGCGGTGACGGCGAGAGAAAAAACGAAGGTGATCCGGATCGGGAATCTAAAAATCGGCGGGGGGAACCCGATCGCCATTCAGTCCATGTGCAATACAAAGACAGAGGATGTGCATGGGAGCATCGAGCAGATCCGAAGACTGGAGAGAGCGGGCTGTCAGATCGTCCGCCTCACTGTACCGGACCGGGAGGCGGCGCTCGCCTTCGGAGAGATCCGAAGGGAGGTCTCTCTCCCCCTCGTAGCGGATATCCACTTCGACTACCGGATGGCGATTCTTGCGATGGAAGAGGGGGCGGATAAGATCCGCATCAATCCCGGAAATATCGGAGGAGAGGAAAAGGTGCGCGCGGTCGTCGACTGCGCAAAGGACAGAGGGATCCCGATCCGGGTGGGGGTGAATTCCGGCTCCCTCGAAAAAAGATTCCTTGAGAAGTACGGGGGCCGTGTGACGGCGGAGGGACTTGTGGATTCCGCGCTGGATAAGCTCAGCCTTATAGAGAGCATGGGCTATGACAAGCTTGTGGTCTCCATCAAATCCTCGGATGTTCTCATCGCAGAACGGGCACATATCCTGATCTCCGAGCGGACAGACTATCCTGTCCATGTCGGAATCACCGAGGCCGGGACGCTCTGGTCGGGGAATATCAAGTCCGCCGTCGGTCTCGGCATGATCCTTTCCAGGGGGATCGGGGACACCGTGCGGGTGAGCCTGTCCGCGGATCCCGTGGAGGAGGTGAAATCCGCAAAGCTGATCCTCCGAACGCTCGGACTGAGAAAGAGCGGTGTCACGGTGGTCTCCTGCCCGACCTGCGGGCGGACCAACATTGACCTCATCCGTCTTGCGGGGGAGGTCGAGAGCATGGCGGAGGAATTTGAGGAGAAGGATCTCAAGGTAGCCGTCATGGGCTGCGTCGTGAACGGACCCGGGGAGGCACGGGAAGCGGATATCGGAATCGCGGGCGGAAAGGGCTATGGGATTTTGTTCCGGCACGGAGAGATCCTTCGGAAGGTCCCGGAGGCGGAGCTTCTTGCGGCGCTCCGGAGGGAGATGGAGAGACTTTGAGAAATGAAACGCTTTTTTGAGGTTTTTGAGGAGCTGGAGCTCTCCGGAGAGGCCGAGGGCCTGTTTCAGGATGTGCTGGTCCGCCGCGTCACCTTTTCCCGGGACAGATCCCTTCTTCGGATCTATATCGAAAGCCCGCATCTCATCGAAAAGGAGCGGGTGAGAGAGGCGGAGCAGGCGATCCGAAGGCAGCTTTTTCCGGGGAAAAGGATCGAGGTCCGAATCATGGAGCGCTTTCGCCTCTCCGCCCAGTACACATCCCGCGCTCTCTACAGCCTCTATTCAGGCTCCATTCTCTCGGAGCTAAAGGACTATGACATCCTTCTATACAATATGCTTTGCAGCGGAAGAATCTCCTGGGAGGATGAGGAAACGCTGAGACTCAGCGTTCCGGCCCTCTCCCTCTATCTCCGCTCCGAGAAGCGACTCCGCTATATCTTGGATAAGCTTTTCTCCGAGCGCTGCGGCCTTCCCTTTCGCCTGCTCCTCTCCTATGAGGAGAAAGAAGAGAGAGAGGAGAAGGAGAGAGAAAAAGACAGGAAGGAGCAAGGAAAAGAGCTACCCTATCTTCCTCCGGAAAACATGCCAAAAGGCGCGTCTCAAAAGACGGATTCCCGCCCGGAGAAGTCTCAGAGTACTTCTCCTCGTTCGAGAAGGCCTGAGCTTCCCGAAAAGAAAGCGCCTTCCTCTCGGATCCTCCCCGGAGAGGGCGGAAAGGGGGAGTACAGCGCCTCCTCATCGGACGGCCTGCGAAAGGGAAGGAAATTTCCTTTTAAGCGCTCCGAATCCGAGGATGTTCTCTATGGGAGAGATTTCTCGGAGCAGCCGACTCCGATGTCGGAGCTTAGGGAGGAGAGCGGGATGGTCGTGCTCTGCGGACGCATCTTCACGGTCGAGGAGCGCAGCACAAAAAGCGGAAAGACCATACTGAGCTTTCGCTTTACGGATGAAACGGATTCCATCGCCTCCAAAATCTTTGTGGAAGAGGAGGATCTCCCGGAGGCGCGGGCCTTTTTACAGGTCGGAAAGGGAATCCTCGCAAAAGGGATGATCGAGTACGACAGCTTTGACCGGGAGCTTGAGCTCTCCCATCTAAGCGGCATCAAAAAGTACGAGTTTCAGAAAAAGAAGCGGACGGACAGCGCGAAGGAGAAGAGGGTAGAGCTCCATCTCCACACGAAGATGTCCGATATGGACGGCGTATCCGATGTGAACGACTACATCGATACGGCGCTTTCCTTTGGCATGGATGCGATGGCGATCACGGATCACGGCGTCGTGCAGGCCTTTCCGGATGCGGCCTCCCATCTGAAAAAGCTCGGGAAGGAAAGGGATTTTAAGCTGATTTACGGCCTGGAGGGTTATTTGGTCGACGATCTTAAGACCATAGTGCAGAGGGACAGAGGGCAGGAGCTCTTTTCGGAGACTGTCGTCTTCGATATTGAGACCACGGGCTTCCATCCGCAGACGGATAAAATCATAGAGATCGGCGCGGTGAAGCTCAGAGAGGGAAAGATCTGCGATCGGATGGATGTCTTCGTGAATCCCGAAATTCCGATCCCCTTTCGGATCACGCAGCTCACTTCCATCGACGACTCCATGGTGATCGGAGAGAGGACGATCGAGGAGCTTCTCCCGGAATTCCTCTCCTTCTGCGGGGACGCTGTGATTGTTGCGCACAATGCGGACTTTGACACGGGCTTTATCCGCGAAAACGCAAGGCGCCTGGGTCTTTCCTATGATCCCACTGTCGTGGACACAGTGGGACTTTCGCGTCTCCTCCTTCCGAAGCTGAACCGCTTTAAGCTCGACACCGTCGCAAAGGAGCTCGGAATCAGCCTTTTGAATCATCACCGGGCGGTGGATGATGCCGAGGCGACGGCGGAGATCTATCAAAAGGAGCTTTCTCTCCTCAGAGAGCGCGGTGTCAAAAAACTGTCGGAGATCGACAGTCTCCTCTTTGATTATGAGGCCAATGTGCGGAAGCTCCCGAGCTTTCACTGCATCCTTCTCGCTAAAAATGATATCGGCCGCATCAACCTCTACCGCCTGATCTCGGAATCGCATCTTAAGTATTTCCGGAAAAATCCGAAGATCCCGAAATCCCTTTTGAAAAGGTACAGGGAGGGGCTGATTCTGGGATCGGCCTGCGCAGCGGGGGAGCTCTTTCAGGCGATCCTCAGGGGGGCGGAGGAGGAGCAGCTTCTCTCCATCGCATCCTTCTACGATTATCTGGAAATTCAGCCCCTGGGAAACAATGCCTTTATGCTGGGCTCTGATCGCTACTCCGCAAAAAGCCGGGAGGATCTCATCGCCTATAACCGGAAGATTCTCTCTCTCGGGGAGCAGCTTGGGAAGCCGGTCTGTGCGACCTGTGACTGCCACTATATCGAGCCGGAGGACGATATCTACCGAAGGATCATCATGGCGGGGCGGGGCTTCGAAGAGGAGGAGAGCGATGCCTCCCTCTATTTTCGGAATACGGAGGAGATGCTCTCGGAATTTTCGTATCTGGAGCCGAACAAGGCGAAG
Source organism: Oribacterium sp. oral taxon 078 str. F0263 (assembly GCF_000469565.1). NCBI lineage: Bacteria > Bacillati > Bacillota > Clostridia > Lachnospirales > Lachnospiraceae > Oribacterium > Oribacterium sp. oral taxon 078. The sequence continues at coordinate 247,538 of NZ_KI273122.1, forward strand.
GAGGTCGTAATTGAAAATCCGAAAAGGATCGCGGATATGTGTGAATTCATAGAGCCGGTCCGCCCGGACAAGTGTCCTCCCGTGATCCCGGACTCCGACGCGGAGCTTCGGAGAATCTGCTCCGAGACCGCCCATAAGATGTATGGTCCCAGCCTTCCGAGGATCGTGGAGGAGAGGCTTGAGACAGAGCTTCGATCCATCATCTCAAACGGCTACTCCGTCCTCTACATCATTGCGCAAAGGCTCGTCGACAAGTCCAATGAGGACGGCTATCTCGTCGGGTCCCGGGGCTCCGTCGGCTCCTCCTTTGCCGCGACGATGGCGCATATCACGGAGGTAAACCCGCTTCCTCCGCATTATGTCTGCCCGGACTGCTACTGGAGTGACTTCGACTCCCCGGAGGTAAAGGCCTTCTCCGGGATGGCGGGCTGTGACATGCCCAAGAAAAAGTGCCCGCACTGCGGTGCAGAGCTGAACCGCTGGGGCTTCGACATCCCCTTTGAGACCTTCCTCGGCTTTAACGGAGACAAGGAGCCGGATATCGATCTGAACTTCTCCGGGGAGTACCAGGCGAAGGCGCACGCCTATACCGGAGAGATCTTCGGAGAGGGACATACCTTTAAGGCGGGGACCATAGGCACTTTAGCCGACAAGACAGCCTACGGCATGGTGAAGAAATATTATGAGGAGCGAAATCTCATAAAGCGGGGGGCGGAGATCGAGAGGATGGTCCAGGGCTGCGTCGGCGTGAGAAGGACGACGGGGCAGCACCCGGGGGGCATCGTCGTCCTCCCCCACGGGGAGGAGATCAATACCTTCACTCCGGTGCAGCACCCCGCAAATGATCTTGGCTCCCCCATCATCACCACGCATTTTGACTACCATAAGATCGACCATAACCTCCTAAAGCTCGATATCCTGGGGCACGATGATCCCACGATGATCCGAAAGCTCCAGGATTTGACCGGGATCGACCCGGTGAAGGATATCCCGCTGGATTCTCCGGAGGTCATGAGCCTCTTCCGATCCACGGAGGCGCTCAGGATCCGCCCCGAGGACATCCAGGGCGTGCGGCTCGGCTGCCTCGGCATCCCGGAGTTCGGGACCTCCTTCGCGATGCAGATGGTGGAGGACACAAAGCCGAGGTATTTCTCGGATCTCATCCGGATCTCCGGCCTCTCCCACGGGACGGATGTCTACCTGAATAATGCCCAGGATCTGATTCTGGAGGGTGTCACGACACTGCAGGATGCGATCTGCTGCCGGGATGATATTATGGTCTACCTCATGCACAGGGGCATGGACCCCGGGGAGAGCTTCTCCATCATGGAGGCCACGAGGAAGCATAAGCCCCTGAAGGAGGAGTGGTGCAGTGACATGCTAAAGCGCGGTGTCCCCCAGTGGTATATCGACGCCTGCAAAAAGATCAAATACATGTTTCCGAAGGCGCACGCCGCGGCCTATGTCATGATGGCCTGGAGAGTGGCCTACTGCAAGGTCTTCTACCCGAGGGAATACTACGCCGCCTACTACTCGATCCGGGCGGACGGCTTCGACTACGACAAGATGTGCTTTGGTCTTGACAAGCTCCGCTATTATATCAAGCTCTACCAGGAGATCGAGCGTCCCACGGCGACGGAGTCCGTCTGCCTCCGGGATATGAAGATCTGCGAGGAAATGTACGCAAGGGGGATCGAGTTCGCGCCGATCGATATCTATCGGGCAAGGGCAAAGGACTTCCAGATCACGGGGGACGGGAAAATCATGCCGAGCTTTAACTGTATGGCGGGACTCGGGGAGGCCGTGGCGCTCGGGATCGAGGAGGGGGCCAGGAAGGGGGCCTTTCTCTCGAAGGACGACTTTTTAAACCGCACCCATTGTCCGAGGGCCTTCGCGGATAAATTCTCGGAGCTCGGTCTCCTCGGAGATATCCCAAGCTCCAACCAACTCTCCATTTTTGATTTAAAGATATGATGCCGGGCACTTGATAAAAGCGCTTCCCTGTTTTATCATAAGTAAAAGTCATGAAAGGGGGAAGCGATATGAGAAGAGTTTATAATTTCAGCGCAGGGCCCGCGATGCTCCCGGAGGAGGTCCTCCGGGAGGCCTCGGAGGAGATGCTGGACTACCGGGGGCATGGGATGTCCGTCATGGAGATGAGCCACCGATCCTCGATGTTTCGCGAGATTATAGAGCAGGCGGAGAGGGATCTGAGGGAGCTCATGGATATCCCCGAAAGCTACCGCGTTCTCTTCATCCAGGGGGGCGGCCATGTGCAGTTCGCCATGGCGGCTTTGAATCTCATGGTTCATCGGAAGGCCGAGTATATCGTGAGCGGGCAGTGGGCCAAAAAGGCCCTCTCGGAGGCGAAGCGCTATGGGGATGCGAGGGCCGTCGCATCCAGTGAGGACAAATGCTACAGCTATATCCCGGACTGCAGCGACCTTCCGATTCGGGAGGATGCCGATTACCTCTATTACTGCATGAACAATACGATCTACGGGACGGCCTTTCACAGCATCCCGGACGGAAAGGGTAAGATCCTCGTCTCCGATATCTCCTCCTGCTTCCTCTCGGAGCCTCTCGATGTCCGTCCCTTCGGGCTTCTCTTTGGCGGAGTCCAGAAAAATGTGGGGCCGGCCGGGATGGCGATCGCGATTATCCGGGAGGAGCTCATCGGGAAAGCGCTCCCGGAGACTCCGACGATGCTCGATTACAAAACCTACAGTGAGAGCGCTTCTCTCTACAATACTCCCCCCTGCTACAATATCTACATCTGCGGCAAGGTCTTTCAGTGGCTGAAAAAGCAGGGCGGCCTTTCCGCCATGAGGGAGATCAATGTGGAAAAGGCGAAGCTCCTCTATGATTTTCTGGATCAGAGCCGCCTCTTCCGTAATCCCGTGACGAAAAAAGACCGCTCCATCATGAATGTGACCTTTGTGACGGGGGATCCGGAACTCGACGAGAAATTCGTGAAGGAGGCAAAGGCGGAGGGACTTGAGAATCTGAAGGGACACCGGACGGTCGGCGGAATGAGGGCGAGCATCTATAATGCGATGCCCAGGGCCGGAGTGGAAAAGCTGATCCGCTTTATGAGAGATTTTGAAGAGAGGGAGAGAAGAGCATGAGATATCTGAACTGCCTGAATCCGATTTCAAAGCGAGGCACGGACAGCCTGAGCGAAAGCTACGCTCTCACGGAGGAGCTGGATCGGGCGGACGGCGTTCTCGTCCGATCCAAGGACATGAAGGAGCTCGTACTTCCAAAGCGGGTGCTCGCCGTCGCAAGGGCGGGCGCCGGTGTGAACAATATCCCACTGGAGCGCTATGCAGAAGAGGGAGTCGTCGTCTTCAATACGCCGGGCGCAAATGCGAACAGCGTGAAGGAGCTCGTGCTCTGCGCCCTCGTCATGGCATCCCGAAATGTCCTTTCCGCCGCGAACTGGCTCCGCACCCTCTCCCCCGAAGAGGAGATCCAAAAGGCCGCGGAGCAGGGGAAAAAGAAATTCGTCGGCTCGGAAATCCGCGGGAAGAGTCTCGGAGTGATCGGGCTTGGCGCGATCGGAGCGGAGGTCGCAAATGCCGCCTCCTCCCTCGGGATGATCGTCTACGGCTATGATCCCTACCTCTCTGTAAACGGCGCGTGGCGGCTCTCCCGGGAGATCCGCCATGCCTCCTCCCTCGCGGAGCTCTGCGAAAAATCGGACTTCATCTCGCTCCATGTCCCCCTCACGGAGAAAAATCCCGGCCTGATCGGGGAGAAGGAGATCCGCTCCATGAAAGACGGTGTGATTCTTCTGAATTTCTCCCGGGATAAGCTCGTGGATGAGCGAGCGATGGACAGAGCTCTCGGGGAGGGAAAGGTCCGCTGCTATTTCTCGGACTTTGCAAACCCCGTCTCCATGGGGATGGAGCACGCCGTCATCACCCCTCATCTTGGCGCCTCTACGGAGGAGGCGGAGGAGAACTGCGCTGTGATGGCGGTCAAGGAGCTCATGGACTATATCGACAACGGAAACATCCGAAACTCCGTAAACTATCCGGACTGCGACATGGGGATCTGCCAGAGCAGGGAGCGGATCGCGCTCCTCCATAAAAATATCCCGAATATGCTGGGACAGATCACCGCCGTACTCGCAAGGAGAGAGATCAATATCGAGAACATGCTAAACAGAGGACGGGGCGGCTTCGCCTACACACTTCTCGATCTCGGAAAGCCCGTGGAGGAGAGCGATGTGAGAGAGCTCGAGGCCATAGAGGGGATCATCCGCTTCCGCCTCGTCTCGGAGAATAAAGGGGCATAGCGAAGGGAGGAAAGCATGGCGGTTCTGAGAGCATTTCGCGCCGTCCGCCCGAGGGCGGAGCTCGCGGAAAGGGTCGCGGCGCTCCCCTACGATGTCTATACCTCGGAGGAGGCCAGGAGAGAGGTCTCCGGGCGCCCTCTGTCCTTTTTAAATATTGATCGCCCGGAGACACAGCTTCCTCCGGGAGCCGGGATCTACTCCGACGATGCCTATGAAAAAGCGAGGGAGCTTTTTCAAAAGGAGAGGAGGGAGGGCGTCTTTTTGCAGGAGGAGAGGCCCGTCCTCTATCTCTACGAGGAGACGGTGGTATCGGGCGAGCTCTTCCCCCTCATGCCCTTCCACAGCCAGACCGGAATCGTGGGCTTATCCTCGGTGGACGACTATCTCTTTGGACGGATCCGAAGGCATGAAAATACCAGAAGAGAAAAAGAGGAGGACAGGGTCCGGCATATCCGTGCCTGTAGGGCGCAGACCGGTCCGATCTTCCTCTGCTTTCGGGAGAGCGAAGAGCTCAGGCTTCTCTTTTCGGAGTGGAAGAAGAGAAGTCCTCTTTTCGACTTTGTATCGGAAGACGGCATACGACACCGCGTCTACCGCCTGGATCGGGAGGAGGAGATCCGGGCGGCGGAGGAGGCCTTCTCTCCTATCGAAAGAAGCTATATCGCGGACGGACATCACCGTGCGGCGAGCGCCGTCAGGGTCTCGGAGGAGATGCGGAGGGAGCAGCCGGACTACAGCGGGAGAGAAGAGTTCAACTTCTTTCTCTCCGTCCTTTTTCCCGAAGAGGAGCTTCGCATCCTCCCCTATAACCGGCTTCTCGGAGATCTCTCCGGCATGGATGAAGCTGCCTTTCTCCGCGCGCTCTCCCCGTTCTTTTCCCTCGAGAGATCGGAAAAGGGGGCGGTCCTTCCCGCTTCGAGAGGAGATTTCGGCCTTTTCCTTCCGGGGGGCTGGTATCGGCTTCGCGCGAGGGAGGAGCTTCGGGGAAAAGATCCCGTACACAGTCTGGACGTCTCCTTTTTACAGGATTTTGTCTTCGACAAAATCCTCGGGATCAAGGATCCCGGAGTGAGCAAAAGACTTCGCTTTGTCGGAGGGATCCGGGGTGCGGGAGAGCTCGAGGAAGCGGTAAAGAGCGGGGAGATGGCCGCCGCCTTTACGCTCTTTCCGACCTCTATGGAAGAGCTCCTTTGTGTGGCAGACGCAGAGCTTCTCATGCCGCCGAAATCCACCTGGTTTGAGCCGAAGCTTCGGAGCGGGCTCTTTATTCACGATATCTCCGGAAAGGAAGAAGCATGAAAACGATCGCATTTATCGGTTTCGGCCTGATCGGCGGCTCTATCGCAAAGGGACTTCGGAAAAGGGATCCGGAGCTTCGGATCATGGCCTTCTCGAAAAATCGCTCGGAGCTTGAGCTCTCCCAGGAGGAGGGGATCTTGAATCTCATCCTGGATCGGCCGGACGCAGAGCCTATCGCGGACTGTGATTTTGTCTTTCTCTGCGCCCCGGTCCGGGATAACGTGCTTCTCCTGGAGAAGCTGGCTCCTCTTTTAAAGGAGGGGGCGGTCCTCACGGATGTCGGGTCCACGAAGACGGAGATCTGCGAGAGGGCGATAGCGCTTCAGCTTTCCCACTGCTTCATCGGGGGGCATCCCATGGCGGGCTCGGAGCAGAGCGGCTACCGCGCGAGCACGGACTACCTCTTCTCCAATGCCTACTATATCCTCTGCCCGATCTCGGAGGATCATCCTGAGCTCAGCGAAAAGCTCTCTAAGCTCAGCTCTCTCCTCTCCGCCATTCCGATCCTCTCCGACTTCCGGGAGCACGACCGGGCGGTTGCGGCGGTCTCCCATCTTCCGCATCTGATCGCGAGCTCCCTTGTGAATCTTGTGAGAGAGTCCGATGATGAGAAAAAGCTCATGATGCGGATTGCCGCCGGGGGATTTCGGGATGTTACGAGAATCGCATCCTCAAGTCCGCCGCTCTGGGAGCAGATCTGCGAGAGCAATGCCGGGCCTCTCTCCGAAGTCCTGGACCGCTATATCCTTTCGCTCTCCGCACTCTCTCTCCATCTTAAGGGGGAGAGGAGGGAGCTCTCACTCCTTTCACTCTTTGAGAGCTCCCGCAGCTATCGGGATGCTCTGAGCTCGCAAAACCGCGGGGCTCTGAGTCCGGATTACAGCTTTTCCGTCGATATCGAGGATGAGGTCGGAGCGATCTCCACGATTTCCGTGATCCTGGCCTCGAAGGGGATTTCCATCAAAAATATCGGGATCAACAATGCGAGGGACCACGGCGAGGGAGCGCTCCGGATCTCCTTCTATGAGGAGGAGGCTATGGAGAAGGCTCTTACTGTACTCGAACGATATCGCTATGACCTGAGAAAATAATCGGATTATCTGACGGAATCGGATCATCTGACGGGAAAAGATTCGAAAAGACCCCAGAGGGAAAAAACAGTATTGTATCTGCAGATATGTTAGCTTATACTAACCATATCGGAGCTCCGAAGTATATTCGGAATCCCCGTTTTGTCTCCGCTCTGTTTTATCCCATGGGGTCTTTTGGCATCGCTTTTTTATTTATCGGCCTTTTTTCGGCCAGGCGGCAGGGACTTAAGCCTTTGTTCCTGCTTTGTACTCGATTATCCCCGGATTTTGGGTGTTGACAGGCAGCGGATGAGGAAGCTGTATCGACTATGGAGCCTGCCGCGGCTGCGGCGGATCGGGGGATCGTATGTTTGATGTCTATAAGAAGCTGCTGCATTATGTGCCGCGGGAGCGCTATCTTGCTTATCTCGCGCTTTTCTTTTCCGCCCTCTCCTCGTTCTTTACCGTGGGAGGATATTTTTATCTGAACCGTTTTCTGGAAAGGCTGATCCTTCAAAAGGACGGCTCCGGGGCGGGGAGCGCGGCCCTTCTCATCGCCGGGATGCTCGCGCTCGCTTCCCTGATCTATGTGACAGCAGTGCTTATAAGCCATGTGCTCGGCTTTCGCCTGGAGACCAATCTCCGAAAGAGGGGCATCGACGGACTGACGGATGCGAGCTTCCGCTTCTTCGATCTGACTCCCTCCGGGAAGACGCGGAAGATCATCGATGACAATGCCGCACAGACGCATATGATCGTAGCGCATCTGATCCCGGACAATACGGGCGCTCTCATCACGCCTCTCCTCCTTCTCTTTCTCGCCTATCTCATCAGCCCAAGACTTGGGATCACGCTCACACTTGTCTTTCTCCTCTCTCTGCTTCTCCTCTATCTCATGATGGGGAATAAGAACTTCATGGAGATCTACCAAAGCTCTTTGGAAAAGCTCAGCGCGGAAACGGTGGAATATGTGCGGGGAATCCAGGTCATCAAGATCTTCGGCGCCGATCTGGACTCCTTTAAGAGCCTGAGCAGGGCGATTCAGGACTATGCCCGCTACGCCTACGAGTATTCGAAGAGCTGCAAAAAGCCCTACGTTCTCTTTCAGCTTATTTTCTTCGGCCTCGTCCTCTTCCTGATCCCTCCGATCTCGCTCTTCATCGCCCCCTCTTCCGATGCGGGAAGGCTCGCGTCGGAGCTCATCATGCTCTTCTTCCTCGGAGGGACGCTCTTTAACAGCATCATGAAGATCATGTATGTCTCCCAGCACGCCTTCGAGGGAAAATACGCCGTGAACCGCCTGGAGGAGCTCTATGCTTCCATGCAAAGGGACAAGATCTCCTTCGGAAGCGAGGAGAGCTTCCCGCACTGCGATATCGACTTTGAGGAGGTGGACTTCTCCTATCTCGAGGGAAGGCCGGTGCTTGAGAAGCTGAGCTTCCATCTTCCGGAGAAGAAGATCTATGCCCTCTTAGGGGACTCGGGGAGCGGGAAATCCACGATTGTGAAGCTGATCTCCGGCTTTTATAAGATAAACGGCGGATGCATCCGGATCGGAGGACGTCCCATCGAGAGCTACTCCGAGAGGGCCCTTTCCGAAAATATCAGCTTCGTCTTCCAGGACGCCCGCCTCTTCAAGATGAGCATCTATGACAATGTGAGCCTCGCCAGGCGGGATGCGAAGAGGGAGGAGGTTATGGAGGCCCTGCACCTTGCGGGCTGCGACAGCATCCTGGACAAATTCAGGGAGCGGGAGAACACTCTGATCGGGTCTAAGGGTGTCTATCTCTCCGGGGGAGAGAAGCAGCGGATCAGCATCGCGAGGGCGATCCTTAAGAAAAGCCGCATTGTCATCCTGGACGAGGCGAGCGCCGCCGTGGATCCGGAGAATGAGCATGAGCTACAGCTGGCTTTTTCCCATCTCATGAAGGGGAGGACCGTCATTATGATCGCCCACCGGCTGAGCAGCATCCGAAATGTCGATGAAATCCTCGTGCTGGAAAAGGGAAGGATCATCGAGCGGGGGAGTGATGAAGCTCTTATGGCAAAAGACAGCCGTTACCGGAGGCTGCAGGAGCTCTATGGCAGAGCCAATGAATGGAGGGTAGAGGGATGAAAAAGTATCTGCAGCATAAATTCGCCCTGACAGAGCAGGGCGCAGAGGGCCTTATCCGGGCGAGCATTGCCTGCTTTTTCGGCTATCTCCTGAATATGATTCCGGCCATGATTTTAATGCTTTTCCTTCAGGGACTTCTCTTTACGGGACTCCGCGGAAGTGCGTTCTACCTGCTTCTCTCTGTCCTCGTCCTTCTCCTCATGGCCTTTCAGCTCGGATTGGAGTATGACTCCCTCTTCAATGAGACCTATCGGGAGAGCGCGAATCTTCGGATCGAGATCGCAAAGAGACTCACAAAGCTCCCTCTGTCCTACTTTTCAAAGCATGATCTCTCGGATCTTTCGCAGACGATCATGAGCGATGTGACGGCGATTGAGCACGCGATGAGCCATGCGATGGCGAGGACGATCGGATTTTTCCTCTTCTTCCCCTTGGTCTCCGTCCTCCTTCTCGCGGGGAATTTTCGCCTGGGGCTCGCCGTCATTATTCCCGTCCTCGCGGATCTTCTCCTGATTCGCCTTTCCCGGGGGATACAGGTCAGCGGCGCGCGGAAATATTATGAACAATTAAGGGAGAATTCCGAGAAATTCCAGGAGACGATCGAGATGCAGCAGGAGCTTCGGAGTCTGGGGCTTTCCCTGGAAAAAAGAGCCGAGCTCTACCGGACGATGGAGGAGAGCGAGCGGCTTCATATCCGAACGGAGCTGATGCAGGCGGTTCCGGTGACGCTCTCGGGACTTCTCATGCAGCTGGCTCTCCCCGCGGTCATCCTGACGGGAACCGCTCTTTATCTCTCGGGGGAGATCAGTATCCTCTACCTCATCGGCTATATCCTCGCAGCGATGAAGATAAAAGAGGGGATGGACGGACTCTCCATGTTCAGTGCAGAGCTTTTCTACCTGAATGCGCGGGTGCAGAGAATCGATGCGATACGGCAGACGAAGCTCCAGGGGGGAGAGGAGCACGAGCTGAAAAGCTGTACGATCGATCTGGAAAAGGTCGCCTTCTCCTATAATGATGAGACGCCGGTATTGAGAAGTGTCTCCTTCTCCGCAAGGCAGGGAGAGGTGACAGCCCTGGTCGGCCGGAGCGGCTGCGGAAAGACCAGCATTCTCCGGGTGGTATCCCGGCTCTATGACTATGAGAAGGGCAGCATCCGGATCGACGGAAGGGATATCCGGGAAATCTCCACGGACTCCCTCTTTCGGAAGGTCTCGATCGTCTTTCAGGATGTGACGCTTTTTAACAGCTCCATCCTGGAAAATATCCGGATCGGACGGAAGGACGCCTCGGATGAGGAGGTGATGGAGGCCGCCCGCCTCGCAAACTGCACGGACTTCATCGAAAGACTGCCGGATGGGATTCACAGCATTATTGGAGAGAACGGCGCCTCTCTCTCCGGAGGAGAGCGGCAGAGGATCTCGATCGCGAGAGCCTTTCTTAAAAATGCTCCGATCCTCATTCTGGATGAAATCGCAGCCTCTCTCGATGTGGAAAACGAGGAAAAGATCCAGGAGAGCCTGAACAGCCTGATCCGGGGGAGAACAGTGCTCATCATCTCTCACCGCCTGAAATCCGTCGAAAACGTGGACAAGATCGTGGTCATCGAAGAGGGAAGGACGGAGGCGGAGGGAAGCCATGAGGAACTCTTAAAGAGCTCCAGGAGCTATCAAAAGCTTGTGGAAAATGCCGCGCTTGCGGAGAGCTTCCGCTATTAGAAAAGCCCCCAAAGCGTATAAATACGCCATATAAATCTTGTATTCTCCTATCTGTTTTAGTACAATAGGCATAGTTTAATGAGCTCGACGACAGGAGGGAAAGAGGATATGAAGGTTTATGACACCGGAAGCATTCGGAATGTGATTCTCTTGGGCCACGGCGGGGCGGGAAAGACCACAGTCGCGGAGGCTCTCGCCTATGTGACGGGGACGATCCAGAGAATGGGAACCGTTCCGGACGGAAATACGATTTCCGATTATGAGAAGGAGGAGAAGAGGCGGAAGTTCTCGATCTCCACTTCTCTCATTCCGATTGAATACAAGGGGGAAAAGGGCGAGTACAAGATCAATGTCCTGGACAGCCCGGGATACTTCGACTTTGTGGGTGAGGTGGAGGAGGCGGTCTCCGCCGCCGACGCCGCAGTCATCGTCGTAAACTGCAAGGCCGGCATCGAGCCCGGAACCGTGAAGGCCTGGGAGCTCTGCGAGAGGGAGAAGCTTCCGAGACTCTTCTTTGTCACAAATATGGATGATGACCATGCCTCCTTCCGTCAGCTTGTACTGGACCTGGAGAAGCGCTTCGGCCGCTCCGTCGCCCCCTTCCAGCTTCCGATCCGCGAGAACGAGAAATTCGTCGGCTTTGTCAATGTCGTAAAGATGGCGGGCCGCCGCTTCACGAAGAAAAATGAGTACGAGGCCTGCGATATCCCGGACTATGTTCAGAAAAATCTCGGCATCGCAAGAAGCGCCCTCCTGGAGGCGGTGGCGGAGACCTCCGACGAGTATATGGAGAAATACTTCTCCGGGGAGGAGTTTACGATAGAGGAGATCCAGAATGCGCTGAAGGAGAATGTCAGGACCTGCAGCATTGCCCCCGTCCTGATGGGCTCCGGCATCCATGCCCAGGGCTTTAACGTCCTCCTTCAGATCATCGAGAAGTATTTCCCGGCTCCAAACGAATCCGAGACGGTGGGAGTGGACGCCTCCTCCGGGGAGCACTTCAGCGCGAAGTTCAATCCCGAGGCCTCTCTGAGCGCCAAGGTCTTCAAGACCATCGTCGATCCCTTCATGGGGAAGTACAGCCTCATGAAGATCTGCACCGGGACGCTCCGCCAGAGCTCTGAGATCTACAATGTAAACCGGGAGAGCATGGAAAAGGTCGGAAAGCTCTACATCCTCCGGGGAAGCGAGGCCATCGAGGTCCCCGAGCTCCCCGCGGGGGATATCGGTGCCGTCGCAAAGCTCAGCGTCACGGAAACGGGAGACAGCATTGCGGTGAGAAATGCCCCTGTCCTCTACCACGGCCCGCATTTCCCGACACCCTATACCTATATGGCTTATCGCGCGGAAAACAAGGCCGATGAGGACAAGATCTCCACAGCTCTTTCCCGGATGATGGAGGAGGATCGGACGCTTCGAACCGCTCCGGACCCGGAGAATCGCCAGGCCCTTCTCTACGGCATCGGAGAACAGCAGCTCGAGGTGGTTCAGTCCAAGATCCGGGAGCGCTATAATGCGGCCCTGCTCCTCGAAAAGCCCCGCTTTGCCTACCGGGAAACCATCAAAAAGACGGTGAAGGTCCAGGGCCGCTATAAAAAGCAGTCCGGAGGACACGGGCAGTACGGAGATGTCATCATGGAGTTCTCCCCCAGCGGGGACAATGAGAAGGCCTATGTCTTTGAGGAGAAGGTCTTCGGAGGCTCCGTCCCGAAGAACTACTTCCCCGCGGTCGAGAAGGGGATTCAGGAATCCTGCAAAAAGGGACCGCTCGCCGGTTATCCCGTGGTCGGACTGAAGGCAGTGCTCCTGGACGGCTCCTATCATCCGGTGGACTCCTCGGAGCAGGCCTTCAAGACCGCCGCGAGTCTCGCCTTTAAGGATGGCTTCCTGCAGGCGCAGCCAGTCCTCCTGGAGCCGATCGTGTCTTTGAAGGTCACGGTCCCGGATTCCAATACGGGGGATATCATGGGAGATCTCACGAAGCGGCGCGGAAGAGTGCTCGGCATGAATGCCCTGCACGGCGGAAAGCAGTGCATCGAGGCGGAGCTTCCGATGAGCAATCTCTACGGCTACAATACCGATCTTCGCTCCATGACAGGGGGAAGCGGCATCTACGAGTACGAATTTGTGCGCTATGAGCAGACGCCGGGAGATATTCAGAACCAGCTTGTCGCGGAAGCGGAAGAGGCAAAGGCACAGGAATAGGCGGAAGCCTCCCTGGCAGAGCTCCGAAACAGAGAGGGGCGCGGAAACCCGCGCCCCTCTCCCCTGTGCGGAATAAGGACGGTTGACGGCTTCTTTGGAATTTACTATAGTACTGTATAAGTCTCCGTCAAGCAGACAAATGCGAAGCAAGCTTGCTTGCAGGAGCATTTGGATGGCAGACGGCCCGCGCCCAGGCAGACAAAGCGGCCGGGCGGCCGGGCGAAGCCGAGTCTTACAAAAGCTTATGTTTATGGATGCCGGGCATTTTGGCATGGGAGTTTTTTATGATCAAAGTTGCGATCGATGCGATGGGGGGAGATGAGTCTCCGGAGGCCATCGTAAAGGGGGCCGTCGAGTCCCTCGGAGAGACGGAGGACACGAAGCTTTTCCTTTTCGGACCGAAGGAGAGGATTTCCGCTTTGCTTTCGCAGTATTCCTTCGACAGGGAGCGGGTGGAGCTTGTCAATGCGGAGGATGTGATCTCTCTTCACGAGTCTCCGGTGCTTGCGATCCGGAGAAAGAAGGATTCCTCCATTGTGAAAGGGATGCAGTTTGTAAAGGAGGGAAAGGCGGATGCGCTGATCTCCGCCGGATCCTCCGGGGCAATCCTTGCGGGAGCCCAGCTGATCGTCGGGAGGATCCGCGGCATTTACCGGCCGCCCCTCGCCGCGCTGATTCCGACCAGGAGAGGGGTCTGTCTCCTCACGGACTGCGGGGCCAATGTGGACGCGAGTCCGGAATGGCTTTTGCAGTTTGCGAAGATGGGAAGCATTTATCTTCGGGAGATGCTCGGCATCGAGAGGCCTTCGGTCGGACTTGTGAATATCGGCGCGGAGGAGGAGAAGGGAGATAGACTGGTGAAGGAGGCGATGCCTCTTCTCAGGGCGGATGAGGAGCTCAATTTTCAGGGCTCTGTCGAGGCAAGGGATATCGTGGAGGGAAGCTGCGATGTCGTTGTCGCAGACGCCTTCGTCGGGAATGTCGTCTTAAAGATGTATGAGGGGGTCGGAAAGATGCTCCTCACGGAAATAAAGGATTGCCTCAGGCAAAGCGGTCCCATCACCTTGCTCGGTGCAGCCTTAATCCGGAAAAGCCTGAAAAAGGGGCTTTCTAAATTCGATGCAAAGCGCTACGGCGGCGCGCCGATTCTCGGACTGAAGGGGCTCGTCGTAAAGGTGCACGGCAACACGGATGGTACGGAGCTAAAGCACGCTGTCAGACAATGCGCGGACTTTTGCCGAAGGGATATCGTTGGGAAGATCGAGAGAAGTCTTTTGGCGGAGAAGAGCGAAGAGGCGCTCCCGGATCGGGAAGAGGAGAAAGGATAAAGGATGGAACTGGAAAAGCTGAAGAAGATCATTCAGAAGGAGATGAATCTCGGAACGGAAACGGAGATTCATATGGAAAGCCGCTTCGTCGAGGATCTCGGGGCGGATTCTCTGGATGTTGTGCAGATCGTAATGGCAATCGAGGAGGAGTTCGGAATCGAGATCCCGGAGGACGCCGCGGAGAAGATCCGGACCGTCGGAGAGGCCGCAGAAGCGATCCGGAAAGCGACGGGAGAGGTGGATGGATAGGCTTTCTCTTTTGGAAGAAAAATTAGCCTATTCCTTCCGAGACCGCGAACTTCTTCTCCATGCTCTCACGCATCCCTCCTATTCCAATGAACAGGGAGATCCGAAGGAGGCGTCCAATCAGCGGCTGGAATTTCTGGGAGACGCGGTGCTGGAGCTGGCCGCAAGTGACTTCCTTTACCATAGAGTGCCGGTGATCCAGGAGGGCGTCATGACGAAGCTCCGGGCCGCGCTTGTCTGTGAACCGACGCTTGCGGAGGCCGCGAGGAAGCTCTCCCTGGGAGACTATCTTGTCTTAGGGAGGGGAGAGGGCCGGGAGGGAATTCAGCTTCGGGATTCCGTGCTCTCCGATGCCTTCGAGGCCGTGATCGGCGCGATCTATCTGGACGGCGGCTTCTCCGCAGCGCAGTGCTTTATCAAAAGACTGGTGCTCTCCGACATCGAGAACAAGAGCCTTTATCGGGACGCAAAGACGATGCTTCAGGAGTATGTCTCCAAGCAGCGCCTTTCTCTTCGCTATGCTCTCCTGGAGGAGAGCGGTCCCTGCCACGAACGCTTCTACCGGGTTTCCGCGCTTATCGAGGAGAAAGAATACGGAAGAGGCGAAGGCTCCTCCAAGAAAAAGGCGGAGCAGGCGGCGGCGTACCAGGCTTTACTAAAGATCAAGGCGGAGAGCGGATATGTATTTAAAATCCATTGAGATTCAGGGCTTTAAGTCCTTTGCCAATAAGACGGAGCTGGACTTTTCCCGCGGCGTCACCGGGATCGTAGGACCGAACGGTTCCGGAAAATCCAATATCTCCGATGCCGTTCGCTGGGTACTGGGAGAGCAGAAGATCAAGCAGCTCCGGGGAGCCTCCATGCAGGATGTCATCTTCTCCGGCACACAGAAGAGGAAGCCCCAGAGCTACGCCTATGTCAGCATCACGCTCGACAACGCCGACCACGCGCTGAATCTGGACTATGATGAGCTCACGGTGACGAGGCGGATCTACCGCTCCGGGGAGTCCGAATATCTTTTGAATGGAACGGACTGCCGCCTGAAGGATATCAATGAGCTTTTCTATGATACCGGGATCGGGAAGGAGGGCTACTCCATCATCGGCCAGGGGCAGATCGACAAGATTCTCTCCGGGAGAGCCGAGGAGAGGAGGGCCCTTTTCGACGAGGCGGTCGGGATCGTAAAATATAAGAGAAGGAAGGATGTCGCGGAGCGAAAGCTCGGGGAGGAGCAGCTGAATCTCCAGCGGGTTACAGACATCCTGAACGAGCTTGGCCGTCAGATGGAGCCGCTCCGGAAGCAGTCCGAGCAGGCGAAGCAGTATCTCTCTTTGAGAGATCAGCTGATTCTCTATGAGGCAAATCTATTTCTTCGGGAAATGGATGCCGCATCGAAGGAGCTCGCGGATTCCTCGGAGAACGAGGAGAATGTGCAGGCAGAGCTCGCCTCCGTCCGGGCGGAATCCGAGGAGCTTGCGAAAAAATATAAAGAGATCGAGGAAAAGCAAAGAGAGCTGGAGGAAGTGCTCGCAAAGGGCCGAAGTGAGCTCTCAAAGTCGGAGCTTTTGAAAACGGAGCTCCTCGGTCAGGTCGAACTGCTGCGGGAGCAGATGAGGAGCGGAGAAAGCGAAAAGAGCCATTTCAGGGAGAGAATCGCCGCGCTGAAGAAGGAGGAATTCGAGAGAATTGCGGGGATTGAAGACGCCGTCTCCGTGCTTCTTTTTATCCGAAAGCAGATTGCCTTTATCCGGGAGAGCTGCGGAAAGGAAGCGGAGCCGGAGAATATCGAGCTGGATCTCAGTCTGATCGATGCAAGTCTCAAGGGGGCGAGATCCGTCGTCAGCTCCTGTATGGGAGCAGACTATTCTCTCGAAGAGCGCCCGATCCGGGAGGCGGAGAAGGCGCTCCCCGGAAAGTCCGATGCTTTCCTCCATAAGCTTGAGGAAAAGCAAAGAGAACTTGAGGAGCTCACCAAAAGGCAGGAAGCTCTCGAAGCGGAGCGAAGGGAGAAGAAAGGAGAGGAGGCAGAGCTTCGAAGGCAATTCGAGGAGGGACAGAGCCTCCTTCAGGACAAGATCCGGGAGAGGGATCGGGAGAAAAATCAGCTCGAGCTTCTCCGAAATCTCGCAGAGCGCTATGAGGGCTACGGGCACGCGGTAAAATCCGTCATGGAAAGAAGAAAGACCTGTCCCGGCATTCTCGGTGTGGTATCGGAGCTTCTGGATGTCCCGGGGCAGTACGAGACCGCGGTGGAGACCGCGCTCGCCGGAGCCCTCCAGAATATTGTGACAGGAGATGAGGCCACAGCGAAGGAGATGGTCGATTACCTGAAGAAAAACCGTCTCGGGAGGGCGACCTTTCTCCCCCTTCCGAATCTTCGGAGCAGGAGGGATGAAAATTGCTTAAGGGCAAGGGAGGAAAAGGGCGCGCTCGGACTCGGAAGCGAGCTCGTCCATTCTGAGGATCGCTACCGGGGGCTTCTGGACTACCTCCTGGGACGGATCCTCATCGTGGATCGGATGGAGAACGCGCTTTCGATCGCGAGGAAATATCATCAGAGCATCCGTATCGTCACGTTGGAGGGGGAGCTCTTAAATCCGGGGGGCGCCATCTCCGGAGGGGCCTACCGGAATAGTTCCAACCTCGTTGGACGGAGGAGGGAGCTCTCCGAGCTCTCGGAAAGACTGAAGCAGACGGAGGAGGAGCTCTCGAGGCTCTCAGAGAAAAGGACTCATTCTCAGGAGAAGCTCCGTCAAAGCGGGGAGAGACTTCTCCATCTGGAGGAGGAGCTTCGCAGACTGGAGCTTGAGAGAAACACAAGCTCTCTTGGCATCGCTTCGGAGATCAACACAGAATACAGCACTCTTTCCGCGAGGACGGATCTTGTGACGGAGAATCTGAATCGACTGAGCGATCAGCTCGGGAGACTGTTCGAAGAGAGAGCAGGGCTCGAGGATTCGGAGGAGAGCTTCGGAAGGAAGGCCAGGGAAAGGGAGGAAAGGATCGAAGAGCTTTGCTCTCTCATCGAGAATACGGAGAAAAAGAAGCTTCTTTTAGAGAAGGAGCTCTCTCTTTCCGAGCAGAGAAAGGAGGAGATCCTCTCGGAACGGAGCAGCTTCTTTGGCAGGAAGGATGCCCTGTCCGAACGCCTGCTTCTCATGGAAAAGGAAGCGCTCCGCGTCCAGAATAAGAGAGAGAAGCAGGAGCAGCGGATTGAGAGCCTGACAAGCTATATGCTCGAGGAATATGATCTGAGCTACCAGGGCGCGAAGGAGCGCTACTCCCCGGAGCTTTCCGACACAAAGGAGCTTCGGGCCGGAGTGAACCGCCTGAAATCCGGAATCCGGGGCCTCGGTTCCGTCAATCTCGATGCGATCGGACAGTACAAGGAGATCTCCGAGCGCCACAGCTTTCTGGACAGACAGTATCAGGATCTTGTGAGCTCGGAGGAGAGCCTCACAAAGATCATCCGCGATCTGGACAGCGGGATGCGCAGGCAGTTTCGGGAGAACTTCTCGAAGATCCAGCTCAAATTCGACGAGGTCTTCCGCGTGCTTTTCGGGGGAGGACAGGGGAAGCTCTCGCTGGATCCGGAGGACCCGGATGTCCTTACGGCGGGGATCAATGTCATCGCGGAGCCGCCGGGGAAGAAGCTCCAGAACATGATGCAGCTCTCCGGGGGAGAGAAGGCTCTCACTGCCATATCTCTCCTTTTTGCCCTGCAAAGTCTGAAGCCCTCCCCCTTCTGTCTCCTGGATGAGATCGAGGCTGCACTGGACGATTCCAATGTCATCCGCTTTGCGGAGTACCTGAACCGTCTCACGGACAAGACCCAGTTCATTGTCATCACCCATAGAAGGGGGACGATGGAGCGGGCCGACCGCCTCTTTGGCATCACCATGCAGGAGAAGGGGGTATCGACCCTGGTATCCGTGGACCTTGTGCAGGACCAGCTGGAGGAGTAAGTATGGCGAATTTTTTTTCCAAATTATTGAACAATATCTTTTCGTCCAGTGAGGTCGCGGACGACAGCTTCTATGAGGAGCTGGAGGATGCGATGATCATGAGCGATGTCGGAGCCGACGCGGCGCTTCGGATCATCGATGCGGTGCGCCGGGAGGCGAAGCGGAAGGGCTGCAATCTGACGAAGGATGTCCGGAAGATCCTGAAGGATTATCTCTATGAGCTAATGCGGACAGACGAGAGCTACTATGAGTTCGAGAGGCAGAAGAGCATCATCTCCGTGATCGGCGTAAACGGCGTCGGAAAGACGACCTCCATCGGGAAGCTCGCGGAGCATTTTAAGTCCATGGGGAAAAAGGTCATCCTCGCCGCGGCGGACACCTTCCGCGCGGGTGCGATCGAACAGCTCGTGGAATGGGGGAAGAGGGTCGGAGTGGACGTCATCCGGCAGAGGGAGGGCTCTGACCCCGCGGCGGTCGTCTTTGACGCTCTCCAGTCCTTCAAGGCAAAAAATGCGGATATCCTCATCATCGACACCGCCGGGAGACTCCATAATAAGAAAAACCTCATGCAGGAGCTGGGAAAGATCAATCGGATCATCGACCGTGAATTTGCGGAGGGCTTCCGGGAGACTCTGGTCGTTTTGGATGCCACCACCGGACAGAACGCGCTGAGTCAGGCGCGGGTCTTTCAGGAGACCAGCCAGGTGACGGGGATCATTCTGACGAAGATGGACGGCAGCGCCCGGGGCGGAGTCGCGCTCTCCGTCCAGTCCGAGCTCGGCATCCCGGTGAAATATATCGGTTCCGGCGAGAGGGCGAAGGATCTGCACCGCTTTGACGCGGGAAGCTATGTGGATTCCCTCTTCGAAAAGCAATAGCACTCGCCCGGGAATGCGGAGCAGCTGCCAGGATTTTTCCTTGACAGCTGCTTTTTGATTTGCTAGGATAGCTTCCGCGGGACTTCGGACTTCCCGTTTTTCGGGCGGAGGGCGAGGATGGAAGATTTTGTGAGGAAGGGAAATCTCTACGAGCTCTACGGCGGACTTTTGAAGGAAAACCCGCGAAGGGTCTATGAATACCATGTCGTAGACGATATGAGCTTCTCTGAAATCGGAGAGGAGCTGTCGATCAGTCGGCAGGCGGCACAGGAGCTTTTTCGGAGGGCGGACAGGAAGCTGCAGTCCTTTGAGGAGATACTGAGGCTCCAGGAGAAGCTGCTTCGGATACGGGGCCTTGCGCTTTCGATCCGGGAGCAGTGCCGCGACCCGAAGATAGAGGCACTTGCAAGGGAGATCATCGATGGCATTTGAGAATCTGACAGATCGGCTGAGCAATATTTTCTCCGGACTTTCCGGGAAGGGGAGACTCACGGAGGACGATGTCAATGCGGCGCTTCGCGAGATCCGCATGGCCCTTCTCGAGGCAGACGTCAATTTCAAACTCGTGAAGGACTTCACCGCGAAGGTCAAGGAAAAAGCCGTCGGGGAGGATGTCATGCATTCCCTCACTCCGGCGCAGATGGTCGTAAAGATCGTAAACGAAGAGCTCACGGAAATGATGGGCTCCGAGACGACCGAGATCCGGCTTCGCCCCCAGAGCGAGATCAGCGTCATCATGATGGTGGGACTCCAGGGAGCCGGAAAGACGACGAGCGCCGCAAAGCTCGCCGGCAAATTCAAAAAGCAGCACAGAAAGCCGCTGCTCGTCGCCTGCGATGTCTACCGCCCCGCCGCCATCGACCAGCTCCGCGTCAACGCGGAAAAGCAGGAGGTCCCCTTTTTCTCGCTGGGCGATAAGCTGAGTCCTGTCGAAATCGCGAGGCGCTCCCTGGAATATGCGAAGGAGCAGGGGCAGAATCTCGTGATTATCGACACCGCGGGGCGGCTCCAGATCGATGAGAGGCTGATGAAGGAGCTCCAGGATATCAAAAAGGCCGTCCGGGTCGACTGGAGCATCCTGACCGTCGACGCCATGACCGGACAGGAGGCTGTCAATGTGGCGGAAAGCTTCTCGGAGAAGGTGGGGATCGACGGCGTAATCCTCACAAAGTGCGACGGAGATACCCGCGGGGGAGCGGCTCTGTCCATCCGGGCGATGTGCGGAAAGCCGATCCTTTATCTCGGTATGGGGGAGAAGCTCTCCGACCTCGAGCAGTTCTATCCGGACCGCATGGCCGGCCGCATCCTCGGCATGGGGGATGTGCTCTCTCTCATCGAGAAGGCGCAGGGCGAGATGGACGAGAAGAAGGCACGGGAGTCCGTCCGGAAGCTTTCCAAGGGCCAGTTCAACTACGACGACTTCATGGATCAGATGAATCAGCTGAAGAAGCTCGGCGGACTCGGCGGGATCCTGAAGCTCCTCCCCGGCATGAACAAGGCGATGCAGGGCCTCGATCTCGAGGAATCCGAGAAGCAGATGGGGAGGGTGAAGAGCATCATCCAGTCGATGACGCTCAAGGAAAGAGCCAACCCGAAGCTCATGAATCCCTCGAGGAAAAAGCGGATCGCAAAGGGAGCCGGAGTCGACATCTCGGAGGTCAACCGCCTTGTAAAGCAGTTCGAGCAGATGCAGAAGATGATGAAGCAGCTCGGCGGAAATATGAGGGGCGGAAGGGGCGGCTTCCCCGGTATGGGCGCTCTCGGGGGCATGCGGGGCGGAGGAAAATTTCCGTTCTAGGATACCCGGCGGCTCATTCCATCCGCCCGGGGATTCTCCCTGAGGCAGAGGATTCCCCTGCGCAGCGCCGTAATTTAAAAATCACAGAAATCCACAGAAAAGGAAAAGGAGAAAAGAAATGGCAGTCAAGATCAGATTGAGAAGAATGGGACAGATTCACGCACCTTATTACAGAGTCATCGTCGCGGATTCCAGAAGCCCCAGAAACGGAAGATTCATCGAGGAGCTCGGCATCTATGATCCGACGAAGGAGCCGACCGTTTTAAAGCTCGACGCGGCTAAGGCGAAGAAGTGGATTGAAAACGGCGCACAGCCCACAGAGACCGTTGCGAGACTCCTGAAAAAGGTCGGCCTCTAAGAAAAGCGGATGGATGCAGTGATTGGAGTTTAAGATGAAGGAATTGCTTGAGACGATTGCGAGAGCCCTCGTCCAGTTTCCGGAGGATGTCCATGCCACAGAGGAGGAGAGGGACGGAGAACTCGTTCTGACGCTCTCTGTCAATGAGCAGGACATGGGGAAGGTGATCGGCCGCTCGGGGCGTATCGCAAAGGCGATCCGTTCTGTCATGAATGCCGCGGCGTCCAAGGCGGATCTTCGGATATCGGTCGACATCAAATAGCTCTGCCGCCGTTTTCGCCCGGGAAAGAGGGCTCCTGCTCAAAGTAAAGACCGGACAAAGGACAGCCGGGCTCTGCGAAGGCAGACAAAGGTAAAAGGGCGGCAGTCCGAAGCGCGGGCAGAGCGATGCCGGGCTTTACTCGCTTTAGGGAGGAAGGAGAGAGATGCTTCAGGAGCTCAGAGTCGGGATGATATCGGCGACCCACGGACTGAAGGGAGAGCTCAAAGTGATCCCGACGACAGACGATCCGAAGCGTTTTCTGGAGCTGAAGAAGCTGAGACTTCGGAAAAAAGCGCGGGGCCTTCGGAGAGAGGATGAGACGGAACGGGAGTTTTCCGTGGAATCCGTCCGCTTCCAAAAGGAACTCGTCCTTTTAAAGCTTTCGGGCATCGACCGGATCGAGGATGCGGAGAATCTCCGGGGCTCCGAGCTCTGGATCGACCGCGCGGATGCCGTCGCGCTCGCCGAGGGCGAATACTTCCTGGGGGATTACATCGGACTTCGCGTCCTCACAGAGGACGGAGAGGAGCTCGGGAAAATCCGCTCCATCCTGGAGACAGGCGCCAACTATGTTTTTTCCGTGGAGAGGGAGGGAGGAAAGGAGCTCCTCATCCCGAATTCGGAAAACTGCGTGCTGGAAAAAAAGCCGGAGGAGGGTTATCTTCGCATCCATCTTCTGGAGGGCCTGCTGGATCTATGAAAAGCTACTATGTGATGACGCTTTTCCCGGAAATGATCGAAAACGCCGCCTCTTTTTCCATCACGGGCCGGGCGATCCGGGATGAAAAGATCTCTGTCAAGGCCTTCGACATCCGGGATTATACGAAGGACCCGCATCGGCATGTGGATGATGCCCCTTACGGGGGCGGAGCCGGGATGCTGATGCAGGTACAGCCGATCCATGACTGCTTTCTCGCGATCCTGGAGCACTGCGGCGGAATCCCCAGGGTGCTCCATCTCTCCCCCCAGGGGAGATGCTTTGACCAAAGGCTCGCAGAGGAACTCGCAAAGGAGGAAGAGCTCGTCTTTCTCTGCGGTCACTACGAGGGGGTGGATGAGCGGGCGCTGGAGCTTTTGCACACGGAGAATATCTCGATCGGAGACTATGTCCTTACCGGGGGAGAGCTTCCCGCACTCGTCATGATCGATGCGATCTCACGCCTTGTCTCCGGTGTCTTAAATAAAGAAGCCTCCCATGAGATCGAGAGCTTCTCCAACGGTCTCCTGGAGTATCCCCAGTATACCCGGCCGGAGATCTATGAGGGAAAGAAGGTCCCGGAGATCCTGCTCTCGGGGGATCATAAAAAGGTCGATTGCTGGAGGCAGAGGCAGAGCCTGCTTCGGACCAAAGAGCGCCGTCCGGAGCTCTATGAGGCCTATATCCGCTCTCACCCGGAGGAGGCGCTGGAGGGGGCCGAATAGTCTGAAAAGGCTTGTGTTTCCTTTCGGATTATGATAAAATTTCTAAGTTAAACGTTTGATGTTCCGCTGGCGCCAGGATCGCGTATGAACATCATAGTTAGTTTCAGGGAGGTATCAGCATGACAGCGTATGAGATCATCAAGGGGATCGAGGATGGACAGAAAAAGGCGGAGCTTCCGCTTTTTCGCACCGGGGACACCGTCAAGGTCTACAATAAGATCCGAGAGGGAAGCCGGGAGAGAACACAGATTTTTGAGGGGACTGTCTTAAAGGTCCAGGGCGGCTCCAACAGAAGAACCTTCACCGTCAGGAAGTCTTCCAACGGTGTCGGGGTCGAAAAGACCTGGCCGATTCACAGCCCGTTCGTTGAGAGGGTCGAGGTCGTCCGCCGGGGTAAGGTCAGGAGAGCTAAGCTCAACTACCTTCGGGATCGAGTCGGAAAAGCGGCGAAGGTCAAGGCGGCAAACTGAGGCCGGAATCAAAGCGGAGACCGGAAACAGACAAGCGAATGGGTGCTCCTGTCAGCGGGAGCGCCCATTCTTGCTGTATAAGTGTATCAGTCCCGTCAAGCAGCCAAATGCGAGGCAAGCTCGCTTGCGCGAGCATTTGGATATTTGACGGGAATACCGCGAGAGACTTATCTTCGTCATGAAGTACTGCCGCCCGATCTGCCGTTTGTCCGCCCGGCACAGGACGCTCTCGCTCCGACTGCCGCGGCCAGCGGCCGCATAAGCGATTTTGAAGGACCAAATCGCTACGCCGGGGCGGCAGACGGCCTGCGCCCAGGCAGCCAAAGCAGCAGGGCGGAATTTGAACTATGTCCGGAGACGGCGGTCCGAGCTGTCTGCATTCCGGGAAAACGAAGAGAGGAGAGACGGAAGCGATGAAGGAGAAAAATCCGATCCGAAAGTGGGTCCGTTTTCTGATGGATGTCATCGTCATGATCAGTCTGGCCTGGCTTGTGGTCCACAGCTTCCTCTCACAGACCACGATCTCCGGGCACAGCATGGAGCCCGGAATCTCCGCCGGAGATATCGTTTTAGTGGACATACTCAGCTACCGTTTCTTTGCCCCCCGCCGGATGGACATCGTGATCTTTCAGCGCGGCGGGAGCGCGGAGAATGTCAAGCGGGTGGTCGGACTTCCCGGGGAGACCGTCACGATCCAAAATGGCTCCGTCTATATCGACGGAAAGCTTCTGGATAAGCAGAGAGTCTCCAATATTGCCCTGCCCGGCATCGCGGCAAATCCGGTAGAGCTCCAGCAGGATGAGTATTTCCTGATCGGGGACAATGCGGATTCCTCCGAGGACAGCCGTTTCCAGAATGTCGGAAATGTCAAGAGATCTCAGATCAGCGGAAGGGTATGGTTCCGCCTCCTTCCCTTCCGAAAGTTCGGACCTCTTCCGCGCTAGGAGGGAAGCGGCATATCCCTATCGCAGCGCTGACGAAAGGAGGGCTCTCAATGAATATTCAGTGGTATCCCGGCCATATGGCGAAGGCGAAGCGGAATATCCGAAACGACCTGCAGCTTGTTGAGCTCGTGATCGAGATTTTGGATGCGCGCTGTCCGGAGTCCTCCAGGAATCCGGATATTGACAGCTTCGCAAAGGACAAGGCCCGGATCATGCTTTTGAACAAGGCAGATCTCGCGGACCCCGTACAAAACCGCGCCTTTTCCGAGGCCTTTCGGAAGAGAGGCTTTTACAGTATGGAGATTGATGCGAGAGAGCGCGCCGGTTTAAAGAAACTGAATCCTCTGATCGAGAAGGCCTGTGCCCCGATCATCGAGCGAAATCAAAAGCGGGGGATCCTCACACCGGTGATACGGGCCATGGTGCTCGGCATCCCGAACGCGGGGAAATCGACCTTCATCAACAGCTATGTCGGAAAGGCTATGGCGAGGACGGGAAACCGCCCCGGTGTCACGAGGGGAAATCAATGGATCAAGGTGAACCGGCGCCTGCAGCTTCTGGACACACCGGGCATCACCTGGCCGAAATTCGAGCGGGAGATTGTCGGGCTGAACCTGGCCCTGATCGGCTCCGTCAACGATGAGATTCTGAATCTGTCAGAGCTTGTCTTCTATCTTCTCAAGTACCTGATCCGCTACTACCCGGACAGTCTCCCCGAAAGATACGGGGAGGGGCTTATGTCGGTCCGGGAGGCGCTTCCCGCCTTTTCGGAGATCGCGAGGAAGAGGGGCTGTGTGAAAAAGGGGGGAGAGGCGGACTACGAGAGGACGGCCCGCATCATTTTGGATGATTTTCGCTCCGGGCGCCTGGGAAGGATCACGCTGGAGCACGGATCATCGGAGGGAGAGGGCTGTGAGAGAGCGGGGGAATGAGCGTCTGGAGAAGGAGCTTCTCCGTCTCCGGAAAATGCGTTTTTACGAGGAGCAGTACCCCGGCCTCTCCCTGATCGGAGGAGTGGATGAGGCGGGGAGGGGGCCGCTCGCAGGACCCGTTGTGGCGGCCTGCTGCGTGCTCCCAAAGGATGCCCTGATTCTTTATCTCAATGACTCCAAGAAGCTCAGCGAGAAGAAAAGAGAGCTCCTGTTTCCGGAGATCACAAAGAAGGCGCTCGCCTTTGGCGTCGGCATCGTGGGGGAGAAGAGGATCGATGAGATCAATATCCTGAATGCAAGCTATGAGGCGATGCGGCTTTCGATCCTCTCTGTATCTTCCAAGCTCGGGCGCCCTCCTGAGCTTCTCCTAAATGATGCCGTCACGATCCCGGGCATCGAGATTCCCCAGCTTCCGATCATACGGGGGGACTCCAAGTCCCTGTCCATCGCGGCGGCCAGCGTGATCGCGAAGGTGATCAGGGACCGTCTGATGCTTCGCTATGACAGAGAATTTCCGGGCTACGGCTTCGCAAGGCATAAGGGCTACGGCACCGCTCTCCACCGGGAAAAAATCCTGTCGAAGGGCCTGTGCCGTATCCACAGGAGAAGCTTCGTTAAAAAGCTTTTCGAAAGGGCGCGGGAGGAAGAGGAGAGAGACGCGGGAGGACGGGATCCGGGAGATGGAGGACAAGAAGAAAAATCATGAGAAGGGGCAGCGCTACGAGTCGCTCTCCGCGGATTATCTCCGTTCCCAGGGCTTTCTTATCCTGTCGAAAAATTATCGCTTTCACCGAAATGAGATCGACCTCATCGCAAAGGAGGGGGACTGCCTTGTCTTTATCGAGGTGAAGGCGAGGAGCCGCTCGGAGAAGGGCTATGGCTTCCAGGCGGTGGACCGAAGGAAGCAGGAGAGGATCCGAAGAGTCGCGGAGCATTATCTTTTGCAAAATCAGCTCTCCCTCTGGGATACTCCCTGTCGATTTGATATTATAAGTATTGACGAGGGAGAATTAAGGCATTACAGAAATGCGTTCTAGGAGGAAAAGAGCGGATAGAGCTTAGGTCTTCTGATATCCGGACTTTCTGTGCCCGGAATCCGTGTTTCTCCGGATTTTGCAAAGAAAAGAGGAGGGCGGAGTCCCGCACTAAAGATCGGCGAATGATCGGAAGAGCCGGGCGGGACTCAAATTTTGACGGCGGATTAGAGATTGGGAGGATGGAAAAATGGAAGCAAAGGATGCGGGCAGAAAGGTGATTCTCACGGGAGACCGTCCGACGGGGAAGCTTCATCTTGGGCACTACGTGGGTTCCCTTCAGAGAAGGGTAGAGCTTCAGAATTCCGGGAAATTCGATGAGATCAATATCCTCATCGCGGATGATCAGGCGCTGACCGACAACTGGGACAATCCGAAAAAGATCCGGGACAATATCATAGAGGTGACGCTGGACTACCTCTCCGTCGGAATCGATCCGGAGCTCTCCACGATCTGCATCCAATCGGCCCTTCCCGCTCTTCACTCCCTCAGCTTCTACTATATGAATCTCGTGACGACGCAGCGGCTGAGCAGAAATCCCACCGTGAAATCGGAGATGAAGCTCCGGGGCTTCAGCGCCGGAGAAAATGGAAACGAGAATGAGGCCGGGCTCCCGGCGGGCTTTTTCACCTATCCTGTCTCGCAGGCTGCGGATATCACCGCCTTCAAGGCGACCACCGTGCCCGTAGGGGAGGATCAGCTTCCGATGCTCGAGCAGACGAGAGAGATCGTGCGCCGCTTCAATCAGACCTACCACAGGGATATTCTGGTCGAGCCGGATATCCTCCTCCCGGAAAATGAGAGCCGGAGGCGTCTCCCCGGGACAGACGGGAGAGCGAAGATGTCGAAGTCCCTCGGGAACGGAATCTATCTCTCAGACGATGAAAAGACCGTGAAGACGAAGGTCATGAGCATGTATACCGACCCGGAGCACATCAATATCAATGACCCCGGGCATGTCGAGGGAAATGCCGTCTTTACCTATCTCGAGGCCTTCTCCGGGAAGGATGCGTTTTCGGAATATCTTCCGGAATACAGCTGCCTCAAGGAGATGGAGGAGCACTACCGAAAGGGCGGACTGGGAGACGTCAAGTGCAAGAAATTCCTCTTAAAGGTTCTGGAGGAGCTGCTTTCTCCGATCCGGAGGAAGAGAGCGGACTGGGAGAAGCGCATTCCGGAGGTCTATGAGATTCTCCGCGATGGGACAAAGCGCGCGGCGGAACGCACGGAGAAGACTCTGTCCGAGGTCCGCTCCGCGATGAGAATCGATTATTTCGAGGACCGCTCCATTGTGAAGGACTGGGAAGCATGGGTACATGGAACTCAAGAGGGCTGAGGGGCTCTCAGCTTGAGGAGCTGATCAATCTCACGGTGGAGAGCTACCGGGAGAAGCATCTTGCGCTCGTCCAGAAGGTTCCGACTCCCATCACCCCGATCAGCATGGACAAGGGGCTGCACCAGATCAATCTGGCTTACTTTAATCAAAAGTCCACCGTGGACTACATCGGTGTCGTCCAGGGAATTCCGGTCTGCTTTGACGCGAAGGAATGTGCGGAGAAATCCTTTTCCCTTCGAAATCTTCATCCGCATCAGGTCCTCTTTATGCGGGACTTCGAGTCACAGGGCGGCGTCAGCTTCATTGTGCTTTCCTTTACCAAAATGCAGGAATGCTACTATGTCCCGTTCCGGGACATTTATCGTTTCTGGAAGAGGAGAGAGGAGGGGGGGCGGAAGAGCTTTCGCTACGAGGAGATCGACAGGAGCTACCGGATCCGCGCCCACAAGGACATGTTCATCCATTTTCTGGAGCCGCTCAAGGAGGACCTTCTGCGGCGGGACAGGGAGAGAGAAGAGGAGCAGAAGGCATGAATATCATTGTCGTCGGATGCGGCAAGGTGGGGCTCACCCTGGCGGATCAGCTGAACCGGGAGGGGCATGACCTGACCATTATTGATAACAATGAAAAGGCGCTGCGGCATGCCGTGGAGTCCATCGATGTCATGGGAATCCACGGAAACGGAGCCATGCTTCAGACGCAGAGCGAGGCGGGCATACAGAATGCGGATGTTCTGATCGCCGCTACAAGCTCCGATGAGATCAACATGCTCTGCTGCCTGATCGCGAAAAAGAAGGGAAACTGCAGCACCATCGCGAGGATCCGGGACCCCCAGTATACGAATGAAATCGGATACCTTCGGGATGAGCTCAATCTCGCGATGGTCATCAATCCGGAGATGGCGGCGGCGAAGGAGGCGGAGAGGCTGCTCCGCTTTCCCTCCGCCATGAAGATCGACAGCTTCTCCCGCGGACGCCTCGACCTGATCCGGACGAAGATCCCGGGAGGGAGTCTCCTCTGCGGGCTGAAGCTTCGGGATCTCCCGGAGAAGATTGGCGTGAATGTATTGATCTGCGCCATCCGAAGGGGAGAGGAGGTCCGGATTCCCGGCGGAGACGACGAGATCTTCGGGGGGGATGAGATCAACTTCATCGCAGACCCCGGAGATATCACCCCCTTCTTCCAGAAGATCGGCATCAAATACGAGCCGGTCCGAGACTGCATGATCGTCGGAGGGGGAAGAATCAGCTATTATATCGCAAAATATGTCGAGGAATCCAGGCTCCGGATGAAGCTGAAAATCATCGAGTCGAACCGGGAGCGCTGCGATTATCTCTCCGACGCCCTGCCCGCCGCGACCATCATCAACGGAGACGGCGTGGATCAGGAGCTTCTCCTTCGGGAGGGCATTGAGACGACCGACGCCTTTTGCTCCCTGACCGGCTTTGACGAGGAAAATATCATGCTTTCTCTCTACGCGGGGAAGCTCTCCGATGCGAGACTCATCACGAAGATCAACCGCATCGCCTTTGAAAATGTGACCAGCGAGATGAACCTGGGCTCCGTGATCTACCCAAAGCAGATCGTCGCGGAATCCATCATCCAGTATGTCAGGGCTTTAAAGAATTCCCTCGGCTCCAATGTCGAGACGCTCTACCGGATCGCGGACGGGAAGGCCGAGGCCCTGGAGTTTAAGGTGGGAGAGGACAGGGCGCTCATCCGGAGAAGCTTCTCGGAGCTTCGCTTTAAGCCAAACGTCCTGGTGGGGGGCATCATCCGAAACCACAAGGTCATCACCCCCGGCGGATCGGATTATATGCTTCCCGGAGACCGCGTCATCATCGTGACCACCAATACCGGCTTCAACGACTTAAAGGATATTCTGGCATAGCAAGGAGAAGAGCTTTCGATGAATTTCGGAATGATAGTCTATATTCTCGCGTGGGTTCTGAAGATCGAGGCGCTGTCTTTGCTCCTTCCTCTCCTTATCTCACTCATCTACCGGGAGCAAAGTGCTGTTCCCATCCTCCTGGTCGCCCTCCTATCAGGGATTTTCGGGACCGTACTCGGCTTTAAAAAGCCGCGGAAGACCGCCTTTTATGCCAGAGAGGGCTTTGTAGCCGTCGCGGGCTGCTGGATCGTCCTCTCCCTGGTCGGCGCGCTCCCTTTTTTTCTGAGCGGAAGAATCCCGCGCTATGTGGATGCGGTCTTTGAGATCGTTTCCGGCTTTACGACGACGGGATCCTCCATCCTCGGGGATGTGGAGCTCCTCGGGAAGGGGCTCCTTTTCTGGCGCTCCTTCTCCCACTGGATCGGCGGAATGGGAGTCCTCGTGCTGGTGCTCACCATCCTCCCACTGGGGGGCGGCTATAATCTGATGATCATGAAGGCCGAGTCTCCGGGCCCCGATGTGAGCAAGATGGTCCCGAGAGTCGCGGACAGCGCGAAGGCTCTCTATAAGATCTACCTCGCCCTGACGGTCCTGATGATCGCGGTCTTCCTTTTGACGGGAATGCCCCTCTTCGATTCGCTCTGCATCGGCTTCGGAACAGCGGGGACCGGCGGCTTCGCGGTTCGAAACAGCGGCATGGCGGACTACAGCATGCTGAGTCAGTTCTGCATCACGATCTTCATGATCCTCTTCGGCGTGAACTTCAATGTCTATTATCTCATGCAGAAGAGGAGATTCCGGGATTCCCTCCACTCGGAGGAGGCGAGATATTACCTTCTCATCATCGCCTTCTCCACGCTGTTCATCGCCTTCCAGATCCTCCGGCAATGCGGAGGGGACTTCCTCTACGCTCTGCATCATTCCTTCTTCACCGTGGGGTCCATCATCACGACGACGGGCTTTTCCAGTCTGGACTTTAATCTCTGGCCCGCGCCCTGCCAGATGCTTCTCCTTTTTCTCATGATCTGCGGAGCCTGCGCGGGATCCACCGGGGGAGGGATAAAGGTCTCGAGGCTCATCATCATGGGGAAGGAGATCGGGAAGGAAATGCACCTCATCATACACCCGGAGGCTGTGAGAAGGATACGGCTGGAGGGGAAGAGTCTGGATCACCCCATTGTCCGATCGGTGAACTGCTATCTGATTCTCTATTGCTTCCTCTTCATGAGCTCGGTCTTTCTCCTTTCCTTCGACGGCTTCGATTTCACGACGAATTTCTCCGCGGTCGCCGCAACCTTCAACAATATCGGTCCGGGGCTTGGCATGGTGGGCCCTGTGAGGAATTTTTCCGCCTACTCGGATTTCTCGAAGCTCGTCATGATCTTTGACATGCTGGCGGGCCGGCTGGAGATCCTGCCCATGCTGATCCTGTTTTCACACAGAACCTGGAGGAAGACGAATTGAAGAATCGGCATAGAAACGATAGGATAAGATGGTATTTAATGAGAACAGCCATGTCTGAAAAGGGAAAGAGAACGCGGGGGAGCAGACCCACATCTATTCGCTAAACTCTTGTTTAACGAATAGATATGTCGAAAAACAGAGAAAGGAGGAAAAGATGCCTCTGAAATACCATGAACAGATGGATCGCGACAATACCTTAAAGCTCCGCGGGCTCCTTCAGGAGCTCCCGCCGTTTTGCCGCTGCTTTTTCCGAGCGATTGAACCGAGGACCTCCTCCCGGACGAGAATCGCCTATGCCTATGATCTTCGCGTCTTTTTTCAGTTTCTCTCAGACTCCGTCCCGGAGCTCTCGGGAAAGCCGATCGAAAAATTTGTCCTGTCGGATATCGCGGACCTTCCGGTTCTCCGCCTGGAGGAATATATGGAATACCTGAAGTATCGGGTCCGGGAACAGGAGGAGCTCCCGGAGGACCGGACTCCCGGGCGGAAAGGAAAAGGAAGAGTCGAGATTCTGAACCATGAGCGGAGCATCAAGAGAAAGATCTCCTCTCTCAAGAGCTTTTACAAGTATCTCTACCGGGATCAGCTGATTTCGGAGGACACGGCCTCTCTCCTCATCCTCCCAAAGCTCAGGGAACGAGAAATCGTCCGTCTGGACGAAAACGAGGTCGCGGATCTTCTGGATACAGCGGAGAGCGGGGAAAAGCTGACGGAGAGGCAGCAGCGCTTTCACGAAAAGACGGCCCTTAGGGACACCGCGATCCTAAGCCTCATGCTCGGCACCGGGATCCGCGTCTCCGAGTGCGTAGGGCTGAACCTACAGGATCTGGACCTGAATTCGGACGGAATCCGCATTCACCGGAAGGGTGGAAAGGAGGTCACAGTCTACTTCAGCGATGAGGTAGAGCGCATCCTCTCCTCTTACCTCAAGGCCCGGAAAAAGATGGCTGCGCTCTCCGGCTCGGAGGACGCTCTCTTCCTCTCCCTTCAGAAAAAAAGGATCGGCGTACGGGCAGTCGAAAACATGGTCAAAAAATACGCCTCTGCCGTCACGCCGTTAAAGCATATTACTCCGCATAAGCTCCGGAGCACCTATGGCACGAATCTCTATCGGGAGACCGGGGACATTTATCTCGTGGCGGACGTCCTCGGGCATGAGGATGTCAATACGACGAAAAAGCACTACGCCGCTTTGGAGGAGGAACGCCGGAGAAGCGCGAGAAACCGCGTGCACTTAAGAGAGGATTAGGGAAGTATCGCGGAGGGATAAATACGAAAAGGGAGAAAAGACATGCTGAAGCGCTGGTCTGAAATCGGAGTGGGAAGACATTGGACGGAATCCGTCCGCATCCTCTGCCCGTCCCGGGAGGACTACGGGAAGCTTCAGAAGGAGCTCTCTCTCCTGTCAGAGCTCACAGAGCGGCACGGAACCCGCTATCTCCTCTCCGAATGGCGGGACGGAAGCGCCCTCCTCCAGATCACGGTCTACGAGGATCTCTTAAAGAGGAATGCCGGGAAAAGGAGGAAGCTTGGAAAGCTCCGAAGGATTTGCGAGGTCTACCTCTACCGACAGGGGCACAGCGCCGCAGAAACTGCGGACTACGCCGGTCTCCTCCTCCGAAGCTACCAGCGGCGCGTAAAAAAATATAAAGAGAATGGCCTCTGGGGAAGGGAAGCGGAAGGCTGGTTTTGAGCTGCGAGTCCGAGAGCTGGTTTTTAAGCGCAGGCTGACGCCCGGTTTTCCGATAAGTTCACGAAAGTATAAGTTAAAGTATAAGTTCAGGTAAGCATATCTCCTCGAAGGAGCTCCCGGAAGCATGTCATAATTAAAATTGACATATGCCCGAGAGCTCCTTCTGCTTCTCTATCTTTCTTTATCTTTATCCCAGTATGCTTCTATCCTGGCTTCCCTGGCTTTTCCGGCGCTGCCCCACTCTTCCTCCGCCTTTACTGTTTTTACCTGTCCCAATGAAAAGTGCTTTTTCCCTGTTTCCGTTCTTCCGCGGGGAAGGAAAAAGATCGGGACATGATTTAGTGAAGTCCCATCCGGATCAGGCCGATGACCTTTCCGAGGATCTCGCAGTTTTCCACCAGAATGGGAGACATGCTGTCATTCTCCGGCTGGAGCCGGATATAATCCTTTTCCCGATAGAAGCGCTTTACGGTGGCGCTGTCATCGATGAGGGCGACGACGATCTCTCCGTTTTCACAGCTGTTTTGCTGTGCCACAATGACGCGGTCTCCGCTCAGGATACCGCAGTTGATCATGGAATCCCCCTTCACATTCAGCATGAAGATCCTTTGATTGGGAAGCATATCTACCGGGATCGGATAATAATCGGTGATGTTTTCCTCTGCAAAGATCGGCTGCCCCGCGGCGACGGTGCCGAGAAGCGGGACCTGCACGAGCTCTCTCCCGCCCTCTTCCCGGGCATCCTGATTCAGCCCCAGGATCTGAATCGCTCTGGGATGCGTCGGATCCTTCCGGATGAGCCCCATGGCTTCGAGATCATTCAAGTAGCTGAAGACGCTGGAGGTGGACTTGAGCCCGACCGCGCGGCAGATATCCCGAACAGAGGGAGCGTAATTTTTTTCCTTGACATGGGCTTTCAGATATTGAAAAACTGCGGCCTGCATCTCTGTCATATGATTGGCATCCGGCTCCTTCTTTTTTCTTCCCATCTTTACCTCCCTTCCGTCCCCTCTCTCAAGGACCAGTCTATTCCGGCTAATTCTTGGATCCCTTCCATTTTAACATATCTTTCCGGCATCTACAAACATTTGTACTAGGATCCCGAGTCAGCATTCCTGAAAAAGGGGCAGCGTTTTCTCAGACATTGTTCATTTCGGGAGGAGCGGGAGCAGCGGATTTTTTTGATCTCGATCGGGATATCGAAGTATTCTTTTATAAGCTTTACCGCCTCTATAAGTGCCAGATAGGAATTTCTCTTGCAGCAGCGGGGTCCTCCGTATCGTCCGATCCTTTCCAGAGCTCTCGCTGTCATAAGATTGGAGAGGCCCCAGCTTTCTTCGGAAAGAGGAGAGGAAAAAGTGAGCACAGAGACAAAGATTCCTGTGCTGATGCCGGCGCCGCAGGCGCCCCAGTATCCGCAGGATCCCCCGGGGACTTCCCTTCCGCGGCGGTAAATTTGCAGGAGGGAATGCTCCAGATCTATCTTTTTCCCGGCATTTCTGCATGCGCTGAGAAGGGCTGCTCCGACCATCACATGGTGCTCAGGTCCGTGCATATGGCAAAAAGGAAGAGACATCATCCCCTCCAGGATTTCTACGGGATCCCTGCTCTGACTCTTCATGCAAAAGGAAAAGATGCTGTCCATTCCTTTCATATGACATTCATCACAGACATAGTGCCCATGGACGCATCTTGTCTTGCTGTGCTCTGTCTTATGGCAGATGGAGCATTTCATCGGGATCTCATCGCTGAGATATTCCAAAGCCGCTCCGCAGATCAGGCAGCCGTCTTTCATTCGTTCTCCGCGAGGCTCCATTTTCCTCAATGAGTTTTCCATCTCCTCCTCTTTCTCTTTACTAATGCGATTGACCGCAGGATCAGAGCTCCTTCGGATCCACGATCTTCCTTCCGTCTGACCAGATCCTCTCAAGATCATAGAAGAATCTCTGCTCCTTATCGAAGACATGGATGATGATATCATTATAATCCAGGAGGATCCATCCGGAGTCCGGCTTTCCCTCTGCCCTCCGAATCCCGTAGCCCCTCTTCGCCATGCCATCCTGCAGGGAATCGGAGAGCGCCTCCACCTGTCGGCTGTTGTCCGCCGTCACGATCACAAAATAATCTGCGATCACGGAGATCTCCGAGATATCAATGATTGAGATCTCCTGTCCCTTTTTTTCTTCGCAGATTTCCACTGCCGTTTTCGCCATCGCCCTTGAAGTTTCCGCTACCATCTTCCTCCTCTCCCCTCTTTTCGAGGGAGACGCCCTCCCTGTCTCACAGGACAGAGCAGGTTCTTCCTTAAAGCTATCGAAGTAAAGCGGCGGGATCCGCATTCCGCCCTTTTTCCTCATGGACTTTTCGGTAATACTCGTAGCTCTCGAGGGAGGCCCGGCAGATCTCCCCCCCGCGCTCTCTCAGATATTCTATCGTGGATTTTAAGATCAGATACACCGCCTCATCCAGATCGAGAAAGGCCATCCTTCGGATCTCAGAAAGCCCTGCCGCCTTATAACGCCGGAGCTCTATAAAGTCCGCCGTAAAGATGATCTTCTCCAGGAGGCTCATGCCGGGGCGGCCCAGCGTATGGAAGCGGATCGCGGACAGAATCTCCGGATCCCGGATCCCAAAGAGCTTCTCCGCATAGATCTCCCCATAAAAGGAATGGATTACCTGCGGGAAGCGAAGGAGCTCCGGGGAGAGAACAAGACCGTCTCTCTCGCAGGCCCGAAGAAGCTCCTGCTTTCCAAAATGCTTTGCGCAGTCGTGGCAAAGCCCTGCGATCTCCGCCTTCTGAAGATCCGCCCCATAGCGCATAGCGAGGGCCGCCGCCGAGAAGCTGACGCTCAGGGAATGCTCGTAGCGCTCCGGCTTCAAGAGCTCGGAGAGCTTCTCCCGCATTGCCATGATTTTCGAAAGATCCGTTTTCTCCGTCGGTGTTTTTTTACAAAAGCGCTCTGACGCCATTCTGTCTCCCCCTAATGCTTCTTTGAGGAGAGAAGACCCTCCTTCTTCCCTTCGGGTGCGCTGTCTTTTATGATTCTCGGCTCCGGATTTCCGATCTGACTTAAGCTCGCCCTCCCCTTCATCTGCATCCTCCGGACGTGATTTTGCATCATCTTTACCAGCTTTTTGGCCCCCTCCGACATGGAGAACTCCGTACTGGTCAGGAGATAAATCTTCCGGAAGCAGCCGTTTTCAGAGAGGCGGAAGGGGAGCACCGCGCCGTTTCGAATCTCCATCTTTGCGGCGAGCTTGGATACGATGGCGACCCCGACCTGCTCTCTGACGGAGAGAAGGATGGCTCCGGTACTGGCGAAGCTCGCTTTAATGTGGACATCCTCCGGCATGAAGCCGAGACGCGCGAGGATCTTCATCGCCTCCTTCCTCGTCCCGGAGCCGCTCTCCCGCATGATGAAGTCCTCCTCGCTCAGCCAGTCCATCTGAAAGCCGAGCTCCCTCCTCTTCCGATATTTCGGGGTGTTCGGCGTGACCAGTATGAGCTCATCATCGTAGAAGGGAAGATAATTGCATCCGTTCCTCTGGATCATGGTGCCGCAGAAGCCGAGCTCCGCCCTGTGGCTCACGATATCGTCCACCACTCCCCTGCTGTCGGTCTCATTGGTCCGGAATTCCACATTGGGATAGGACTTGCTGTAGGAAGCCAGGATACTCGGAAGCAGATACTGTCCGGGGATGGAGGAGGTGGAGATCACGATCTCCTTCTCCATCGCTCCTTCCTGCCTTCCGCTCGTCACCTCCCGGATCTGATTGGAGAGCTGAATGATCTCCTTCGCATAGAGATAGATCTTCTCCCCGGCCTCCGTAATATTTACCTCCTTCGTAGTTCGGAGGAAAAGGCGCACTCCGAGCTCCTCCTCAAGGTTACTGATATAGGCGCTCACCGTAGGCTGAGTGAGAAAAAGCTCTTTTGCGGTCTGCGAAAAGCTTTTATTTTTTACGATCCGAACAAAGGCTTCTAGTTGTTTGATATTCATGCTGTCCCTTCCTTTTTCAACGGATGCGCGATCATCCCCGTGGAAACGCCGGAGAAAACGGATGAACTCCGCTCCCCTCAATATGCGACTCTCTCTGTCTCCGCGCCGAGCTTCTTTGTGATCTTCTGGCTGTCCATATATAAAATGATGGGCTTTGCGCACTTTCGGCTCGTCGCAAACATATCCCGGATCTCCGAGATGGTCAGAAGCTCATTGGTCTCAAAATGCTTTTTTACCGCCTCCTTTGCGCTGTCCATGAAGTGCTTCATGGTATACATCTCAAGCTCTTCCCCTCCGATCCGGACCAGCTTTCCCTCATCCATGAGCACGTGAATGACATCCAGCATAAGCTCGTCAGAGTAATTCTTCCGTGAGAGCTCTGTAAAGCGGAGGAACTCGTAGCCCGCCTTCTCAAGCTGCTCCGTAATGAGCGACTCTATATCCCGATATCTCTCATCCTTCGGGATCTCCCTCCCCGGGAGGCAGAGATACTCCTCCCGAAGCTGCAGGGAACCGTCCGCACAGAGCTTTTCCATGCAGGCGTCAAAGACATTCAGCTTGACCGACTTCATATAGACGCTCTGGATCTCGGCCTTTCGGATGCCGTAGCGGTAGGGATGCTTCTCGTAGAAGCTCCGGAGCGCCCTCTGTATCTCCTGCTCTATGATGAAGGCGTTGTCTCTGTGCCAGTAATAGCAGTCCTTCCGAAGCACAAATTCATAGATCAGTCCCCTGTCTCTGAGCTCCGAAAGGCAGGGCTTCAGCTCCTCCTCGGAGTGGGACATGTTCTTCGCAAGCTCCCTCAGATTGATAAGGGTATCGTTCTCCGCCCGGATATTCAGCTCGCACACATCGGCGAGGCTTCCGCTCTCCTTCCGGGAGAGCTCCGCGATCGCCTCCTCGCTGAAGCGCTTCTTCTTCCTGGGATTCGGCTCCAGCACGATCCCTCCCCCGATCGTCTCAAGTGGGCTGTAGAAGCGGACGACAAAGCGATCCCCCCTCTTTACGACGAGCTCCTCCTCCAAGAGAAGCTGAGCGGGTCCGGTCTCCCCCGGCGGGATCTCGTCCCGATCGAGGAGGACGGCCCGGCACAAAAGCTCACTGGTCCCGGTGAAAAGGTGAAGGCGCTCTCTGTTCCGGATGCTCCTCCCGGAGTCCCTCAGCACGCTGAGCTTCACATCGATGAGGGTCGTATTCTCCATGCTGCCGGAGGGAGCGATGACGGAGCCTCTCTTGAGATCCGACTTTTTCACATTGGACAGATTCAGGGCCACCCTCTGCCCAGCCTCGCAGAGATCGGTATCTCGGTCATGGACCTGAATGTTTCTGACCTTGCAGGAAAGCCCCTCCGGGTAGATCGAGAGACTGTCCCCTCTGCTGATCCTTCCGGAGAGCAGAGTCCCCGTGATGATGGTGCCAAAGCCCGGCAGGCTGAAGACCCGATCGATGGGAAGGCGGGGGATGCCGTTTACATCCTTTTCCGGCACATCCTCTGTCACCATTTGGAGGATGAGCTCCTTCAGAGCGTCGATCCCCTCTCCCGTCGCGGCGGAGACTCTGGCGAGGGGCGCATGATCCAGGATGGTGCCCTTCAGCTCCTCTCGGATCTCCTCCTCCATCATGCTGATCCACTCCTCCTCCACGAGATCGCATTTATTCAGGACGAGGATGCATTTTTTTATGCCAAGAAGCTCCAGAATATCGAGATGTTCCCTTGTCTGCGGCATGATCCCCTCATCCGCGGCGACCACCATCAGAACAAGATCCATGCCCACGACGCCGGCCACCATATTATTGATGAATTTCTCATGCCCCGGGACATCGATGACGCCGCATCTCGTGCCGTCCTTCATGTCAAACCAGGTGAAGCCGAGTTCGATCGTGATGCCCCTGCTCTGCTCCTCCTTCAGCCGATCCGTATTCCTCCCCGTGAGGGCGCGGATCAGTGTGGTCTTCCCGTGATCGATATGTCCCGCCGTCCCTATGATGATATGCTTCATCCGATCACCTCTTTCAGCTCTTCGGCAAGCTCCGGAAGCTCTGCGTCCGAAATCGTGCGAAGATCCAAAAGGAGCCTCTCCTCCGCGACACGTCCTATAATGGGGAGCGGAAGGCCCCTGAGCCGCTCCTCGAGCGCCGTTATGCTCATCGAAAGAGGACGGATACAAAGAGCCCGGCTCTTAAGCTCCTCCAGAGGCAGGGAGCCCCCTCCCACCTGGGATTCGCAGGGGAGGGTCGAGAGCTCCGCTCCCCGGCAGCTTCCAAGGAGCATAGAGAGGAGCCGCTCCGCCCTCTCCGAAACCTTCTCCTCCGTCTCCGCGATCATGCGGAGTGTCGGAATCCGCTCCTCGATCCCCTCCTCCTTGAGATATTCCAGGAGGGTGAGCTCCAGAGCGGCGACTGTGAATTTATCGATCCGGACCGCTCTTGTGAGGGGATGCTTCTTCATCCTGTCGATGAAGCACTTCTTCCCGACGATGATCCCGGCCTGCGGACCGCCGAGAAGCTTATCCCCGCTGAAGGAGACGACATCGACGCCGTTTCGGACCGCCTCCTGCACGGTCGGTTCGTGCATCCTCCCATATCTTCCAAGGTCCAGGAGCACTCCGCTTCCGAGATCCTCGATGAGCGGAAGCCCGTGCCTTTCCGCGAGAGGCTTTAAGCTCGCGGCACTCACGGATTCCGTAAAGCCGACGAGCGCGTAATTACTGGAGTGCACCTTGAGGATTGCCTTTGTGTTCTCATTCAGGGCCTCCTCATAGTCGGAGAGATGGGTCTTGTTCGTACATCCGATCTCCACAAGTCTTGCCCCGCTCTGCGCGCAGACATCCGGGATCCGGAATTTTCCGCCGATCTCCACGAGCTCGCCCCGGGAGGTGATGACCTCCCCACCCGAAGCGAGGGTGGAGAGGATCAGGAGCACGGCTGCGGCATTGTTGTTTACGGCCATCGCGGCCTCTGCCCCGCTCAGGCGGCAGAGGAGCTTCTCGAAGTGAGAGTAGCGCTCCCCCCTTCTCCCCTCGGACAGGCGGTATTCCAGATTCGAGTAGGAGGAGACGAGATCTGCGAGTCTCTCCGCGATCCTCCGCTCGATGGGGGCCCTCCCGAGGTTCGTGTGGAGGATGGTTCCCGATCCGTTGATGACCCGCCTAAGCCCCGGGCGAAAGAGCTCCTCCAGGAAAATGCGGATCCTCTCAGGAAGCTTCTCAATTCGCTCGGAAAGGCTTCGCTCCAGCGCTGCCTCCGCCTCCTTTTCGGCTTCCGAAGGCTCTGCTCTCCCGCTCTCCCCCTTCCGAAGACTCTCTCTCTTCTCCGCCTTCTCGATTTCGGCTCGGAGCTCCTCCCTAAGCTTATCCGTCTCCTCCTGCACCGCCTCTGTGACGCGGCATCTCCCGTAGAGTGGGATCAGACTCTGGATCTCCTCTCTTCCCAGGAGGAGATCCACCTTCGGGATCCTGCGAAACAACAGATTTTGATTCATCCTTCTCTCCGCCTTCCTTATGGCTTCACTGTTATGAATTTCTCTTCGAGCATCTCCACGCTCCCGATGACCTCTGCCTTCGTATCAAGTCCGGTCGCAAGAAGAGCGTCCATCGCGCTGTCCTTCTCCTCCGCGGGAATCGCATAGAGGAGACCGCCGGAGGACTGCGGATCAAAGAGAAGATCCGCATCCGTATCGGAGAGCCCGAGGATCGAGAGCTTATTCTCCGTATACTTCCGGTTTCGATAAGCGCCTGCGGGGACAAGCCCGAGCTCCGCATATTCCTTCGCAGCCTCTATCAGCGGAATCTTTCGGAAATGAAGCTCAAAGCTCACCCTGCTGGCCTCCGCCATCTCCATCGCATGCCCCAGGAGCCCGAAGCCCGTGATATCCGTACAGGCATGGACATGGAAGGGATCCATGGCCTCCTTTGCCTTTTTGTTCAGGGACGCCATGACTCTCACGGCCTCCTCCATGGCCTTCTCCGAGGCGAGCTCGGCCTTTACGGCAGTATTTATGATGCCGGATCCGATTTGCTTTGTGAGGATCAGGACATCGCCCGGCTTTGCCCCGTAGTTCTTCTGAATCCGCTCGGGATGGACGAAGCCGGAGACACAGAGCCCGTAGAGGGGATCATCATTTTGGATGGAATGCCCGCCGATCAAAAGCGCGCCCGCCTCCTTTACCTTTTCCGCACCGCCCGCCATGATATCCCCGAGGATTTCGGGATTAAGGCAGTTCGGGAAACCGACGATATTCAGTGCGACCTTTGGGATGCCGCCCATGGCATAGACATCGGAGAGCGCATTGCACGCAGCGATCATGCCAAAGGTATAGGGGTCATCTACGACCGGGGTGAAAAAATCCACAGTCTGTATCATGGCGACTTCTTCCGACACCTTGTAGACCGCGGCATCGTCCGAGGTGGAAAGCCCCACGAGAAGTCTGTCATCCTTTTCAAATTTCGGCAGCTTGCCCAGAACCTGGGCAAGGGTCTCAGGACCTATCTTAGCCGCTCAGCCGGATTGCTTCGTCATCCGTGTGAGCTTTATCTCTTCCTTCTTCTGCATATTTTTTCCTTCTGTATCTTTTTTCCTTCTGCATTTCCTTTTCCGCAGATCGCCGCGTAGAATTCTGCCGAGCCGACAAACGCCGGACGGACTGTCCTTTCCTGTTCTTTATGAGAAAATTCTCTCTCGGATCCGCCTGAAAAGTAATAAAAATCTCCTCTTTGCTGCTATTTCTATTCTACTTGACTTATCAGGAAAGTCAATAAGTCAGCCCCAGAAACTCTTATCCGCTCCCGCTGCAGCTTGGCTCACTGGCACACAGAATAAGAGCGCCGGGAATGCCGGCGCTCTCTTTCTTCAGGGACATGCCATGATAAAAATTTATTATACAGCACTCTCCCCTTTCTGCGGGCTTCTCCCTTCTCCTAAGACCCGGAGAAGGAAAAAGCGGAATCCGAGAAGGATTTGATCCGAATTTTATCCGATATAGCCGAGCTTTTTGAGCTCTGCCTTCGCCTTCTCCTCATTTGCCTCGGAGATCCGGATGATCGGTCCGGTACAGCCCATCCCGCTCTCCGCATAGATCTCGAGCTTCCAGAGGGCGTGGACGGCATCGTCCAGGTCCATGACCTCAATGCCGGGGATGATCGCCGTGACGATCTCCTTCGGCGGCTCCTTCACATTCTCCTCCGCCGCTGCGGGCTTAGCGGAAGCGCGGAGCTCCTGAAGGATATTCTCAAGGCCCGCCTTCTTTGCCTTCGCAAATTCTTCCTTTGCAAGATCGAAGACCCTGCCGCGGACCAGCTGTCCCGCGAAACGGATCGCATTCGCGATGACAGGAGCGCCCGAGGCTCTCGAGACGATCATGACGAGCTTCTCATAGTTCTCTCCGATACCGGGGCCGTAGCCGTAGCCGGCGGCCTCAAAGGAACCGCCCGTCGTATAGGAGGAGAGGAGCTTGCTGAGCACATTTCCCGTCAGAGAATCCATGACCAGGATATCGGAGGAGGCGCGGAGGACATCATTTCCCCGCATGACACAGCCGCCGTCCGCCCTGCTGGAATCTGCGAAGCGGATCGGATAGCCCTGCTCCGAGAGCTTCTTTAAGGCCTTCTCCGTCTGCCTCGCACCATCCACATTGAGGATGCCGACACTGGGATCCGAAAGGCCGCAGGCCTTGGCCGTGATGATGCCATAGAGTGCATTTCTGATCATGCCCTCGATCCGGTCTGTGCTGGAGGTCCCTGTGGTATTTGCGAGGAAGAGCTCCCGCCCGAGCGCCGGTGTGATGGAGCGGCCCACGGTGGACACGCCGATGGGGAAGGGATAGTGCATCGTGACCGCGCCGTCGATCTCCCCCTGATCGAGAAGCTCATCCATCTTTGCATGGCCCTCTTCATCATCCTTTACCAGGATGGTGCTGACGCCGTCTCTTTGGAGGGAGCCGAGGTAGACGACATCGATGCCGTCCTTCGCCGCTGCCGCGGCGGCCTCCATGGCGTTCTCTTCTCCGTGCTCACTGCCCATGCCGGTGAGCGCGATCCGGGGCTTTTTGCCGAAGCTCCCGGTCTCAAGACCGTTCGCCATATCCAGAAAGGTGTCGGCGATCAGTCGATCCAAATTTTTAGCCATATCTCCGCCTTTCCTTATGCCTCCGCCTCTTTGCTGAGGATGGAAGCCGCAAAATCCTTCATGGCCTTTGCGATGAGTTTCCTGACCTCATCCTCCGAGACCGCACCCTGCTCGTTCTCCGCCGTATTCTTCTGGATGATGAAGGAGACACCGTCGAAGAGGTTTGTCATCCTTCCGAGGAAGAGGGAGCCCTTTCCGATGATCATGACGCGGTTCATCTTACCGGCCTCGATATTCTCCTTGGCAAAGCCCACATAGGGCACGCCGGAGGGGATGTGACCCTGGGTCGGCGCATAGCCGACAAGACCGTGCTCCTCGGAGAAGCTCGCGAGCTCGGACTTCTGGAGCCAGCCCTTCTTCACGGCAAGTGCCGCGATCATCTTGTAGTTTGCCATCGGGACATCCCCGGCTCCCGCCGGCTTTGTGATATCCGCGTTCTGCATCTCGGGGGAGAACTTATCCACATCATTGACGGTGAGTCCGGCCCTCTCCAGAGGGTCCGCGACGAGGGAGCCGATGACATTCTGCGGAGCGGCTCCGGTTCCCACGGTGTGGCGGCCGAGAATGTCGAGATTGATCTCCGCGCTCTTCCCGTCGTTCTCGGAGACGATGACAGCGAAGGCTCCGAGGCAGTCCTCCAGCATCGGAAGGCCCTTCTTCACATGATCCTTTCCGTTCATGCCGAGCTTCGGAACGCAGCCTCCTCCGATTACGACGACCGTGCGGAAG
Organism: Oribacterium sp. oral taxon 078 str. F0263; assembly: GCF_000469565.1. Taxonomy (NCBI): domain Bacteria; kingdom Bacillati; phylum Bacillota; class Clostridia; order Lachnospirales; family Lachnospiraceae; genus Oribacterium; species Oribacterium sp. oral taxon 078. The sequence continues at coordinate 291,123 of NZ_KI273122.1, forward strand.
GCACCGGCCTTTACCAGGGCTGCCGCCTCAATCATCGCATGGCTCGGTCCCGCGCAGAAGCCTCTCGAATCGGATCCGGTCGCATTGTTCAGACCCGCGATCTCCGCCGCCGCCTTTGCGAAGTTTCCGCCGCCTCTTTGGTTCACATCTCCGCAGGCCTCCTCGGAGCAGTCGATCACATAGTCGACATCGTCGGGGGAGATTCCGGCATTCTTCAGAGAATGAAGGATTGCAAGGACACTGCTGGCCTTGTTCATGAGGTTCTCGAGCATGACCTCCGCGGAGAGGTTCACATCGATATCATGCGCTCTCTTGACGCAGCCGACAAGCTTATCCTCGTAGTAAAGTCCCTCTGCCTCGCCGTTCGAGACCAGGGCCTCGATCTCGGAGAGCTCGGAACCCGCGGTCACTCTGTTAAGGATCGCCTCCGTGATCACAGGATCTGCCGCGAGCTCCTTCTTATGGGCCTCGACGAAGCCCTTCTCCAGATAGAAGACCTCGAAGCAGTCACAGCTTTGCGCGAGGAGCAGGAACTCCGCCTCCGGCATGATCTCTCCGAATTTTCCATAGCGGCTCGCATTCTCGAATTTCTTATCATAATAAGGAAACTCCACCTTCCGAAGCTCTTCGGGGTCTGCGTTTCCGATATAGACCTGATTCGGCCAATACGCCACGCAGTCCTCGTAGGAGCGGACATGTTTCCCCATCTCCTTCAGGAACTCTCCGTCCGGATTCACGACTCTTTCTGTGGTGATGGTCGATCCGTTGTGGAGCATCAGTCCCGGCGTATAGCTGAGACAGTAACCGCTTCCCTTGATTACACTGTTCATGTACATACCTCGTTTGAATGATAGTGAATTGGTGGAATATATATAATGCCTCCCGCACCAAAAGGAGCGTGTCATAAGATCCCGTCTCCGGGCCTTGACAGCAGAAGCACAAAATTACAATATTGGAAGAATGGAAGAAAGAAAAAGAGGAAGCATTGAGGTAATCCACCTCTCCGCCCCCTCAAAGACTGTCTGCTTTATGGATGGTGGGGATTCGTCCTGGGACGAACCCTATCCGTTATGCACTCAGATACTTGCAATATTCTTTCCGGATTTCATTCATCTCGTTTACGATATCATCGACATCCAGCACCATTTCCATCATGCTGACCTGATCCTCGTAAACCGCCGGGTCGAACTCTTCCTTGAGTTCCGGCTCGCAAACATGGTATACCGTGAGTCCAAGCTGGACCCCTGTCAACGGACCTGCGAAAGTCGGGTCGCCCGCTGTGACGGTCTCAGCTGCAAGTCCTGCAGCCTCGCCCTCCGCCGCTCCAAGAACCACTACGAGATTCTCGGGGCCGTACTTCTCAGCGAAGTCTTTTACCCTCTTCTGATTTTCGAGATCCATCGCGCCTGCGCTCGTTCACACGAAGCACTCGGTGGATGCGAAAACAACCTCACCGCCGGCACTCTCGACACACGCCTGGATGGCGGGTCCCGGAATACCGTCACGGTCACCGATGATGACTACTTTCTTGCCCTTTAAAATAGACATCTTCTTTCTCCTTTCCTCAAATGATCGGACGCGGAGAGCCCGAAGAAGGACCCTCTCTGTCCATATATCGTAAAGGCTTTCGCCCTTTACGCTGAATTGGATTACATCGCCGCGTACTTTTCCACCATAGCCTTGATGTTTTCCTCGGTCGCGTCGTCCTTCACAAGCTCCTCGACCTTCACTCCGTCCTTGTAGATCGCCATGACCGGCAGTCCGAGAACCTTCTGTCCGATGGCGAGTCTCCTCGCGCGGGTCGTATTCAGGGAGCAGAACTTAAGCTTTCCCTCATACTGATCGGCGAGACTGTGGACGAAGGGCATGAGCGCCGCACAGGGCACACAGCCGTCTCCGAAGAAATCCACAAACACATAGCCCTCAGCCTTCAGAACCTCCGGCTCGAAGCTGTTCTTATCTACCTCTAACATAAGTCCCTCCTCTAATCTGCCTGCAAATCCATCTTAACAGCTTTTCGCGAAATCCGCAATCCGGAAAGCCTCGTTCGACTACGGATTTTCGTTGATATACTTCTCGGCCTGCGTGGCGGCGATCGCGCCGTCCGCGGCAGCCGTCACGACCTGGCGGAGGCTCTTGACACGGACATCACCCGCGGCGAAAACACCGGGGATATTGGTCTTCATATCATCATCGGTCGGGATATAACCTCTGTCATCCATCGTAAGACCGCAGTCCTTCAGAAGGTCGGTATTCGGAATCCTTCCGATGAAGCCGAAGAGCCCGAACATCCCATCCTCCTCCGAGGCGCGAATCTCCGTGATCTCTCCCGTCTTCACATTTTTGACCTTCATCTCCTGGAGGATATCATCCCCTCCGAGCTCCTCCACCACGGAATCCCACATAAAATGAAGCTTCTCGTTCTTGAAGGCTCTCTCCTGGATGGACTTTGCCGCGCGGAGCTCGTTTCTCCTGTGGATGAGCGTGACGGAGCTCGCAAACTTCGTCAGATACATCGCCTCCTCGACAGCGGCATCTCCCCCTCCTACCACATAGACGGGAAGCTCCTCAAAGAAGTTCGCGTCGCAGGTTGCGCAGTAGGAAACTCCCTTTCCAAGGAACTCCTGCTCTCCCTTGCAGCCGATGGGGCGGGGATAGGCGCCGGTGACGAGGATCACAGTCTTCCCCTCATAGCTTCCGTTTGTTCCGACAAGCTTCTTGATCTTGCCTCCGAGCTCCACGGACTTGATAGTATCCCTGACTCTCTCGCAGCCGAACTTCTCCGCCTGCTCCGTCATCCTCTTAATGAGAGAGGGTCCGGACTCTCCCTCCACGATCTGTCCGGGATAGTTCTCGATCGAATCGGTGATGGCAATCTGCCCTCCGTCCTGCCCCTTCTCGATGATGCAGGTCGAGAGCCGTGCCCTGCCGGAATACAGTCCGGCAGCCAGTCCCCCGGGACCGGCACCGAGAATAATGACATCATAAATCTTGCTCATTTTCCCGTTTCTCCTTTTTGTGCCTGAAATCCTCATGACCATCCGGGAGGAGAAGGATGTCCCTCTCGCCCCCGGATCATCAAAACGTCCTATATCGGGAACTTTCTACATATAGAGTATCTTCCGTTCCCCTGACGCGGATATTTTATCACATATGCTGTAATCTTCAAAGCTTTTCGCCTATTTATAGGATTTCACTATAGGCTTATTCAGCCCTTCCCCAATTTCCTGGTATTGACCACGACGGATCCCAGCTTCAAAAGTGCGAGGACGTTCGGAATTACCATAAGTCCATTGAAGAAATCCGCCATATCCCAGACAAGATCCACCTTCATCGTCGAGCCGAGGATGATGCACAAAACGACGATCAGAGAATAGACCTTCACTGCGGAATCCGATCCGAAGAGATACTTCGCATTGACCGCGCCGAAGAAGTGCCAGCCGAGCACGGTGGAGAAGGCGAAGAAGAAGAGGCAGAATGCGACAAAGATCGTGCCGAAGCTTCCAAAGCCCGCGTCAAAGGCGCCCTGTGTCAGAGCGATTCCGGTGATGCCGTTCTCCTTTGCGCTTCCGAGGATGCCGCTGGTCAGGATGACGAGGACCGTCAGATTCAGGATGACAAAGGTATCGATAAAGACGGAGACCATCGCGCAGAGACCCTGCTCATCCGGGCAGCTGGCCTTCGCTCTCGCATGCGCGTGGGGGGTGGAGCCCATGCCCGCCTCATTCGAGAAAAGTCCTCTCGCGACACCATAGCGGACCGCCTCGCGGACCGTGATTCCCGCGGCTGCGCCGAGAGCCGCCTTCGGATCAAAGGCGCCGACAAAGATCATGCGGATCGCGTTCGGAACTGCTCCGATATGCATGATGATGAAGATCAGGGAGCCGAGGATATAGACTCCGGCCATGATCGGAACGACCTTCTCCAGCACAGCGGCCAGCCTCTTTGTGCCGCCGAAGAAGATGAAGGCCGCGATCGCCGCGACCACCAGTCCGATCACGATGGGGGGCACATTGACATTTGCGACTTCAAAGACCTCGGAAAATGCTGCGCCGACAGAGTTCGACTGCACCATATTGCCCATGAAGCCCAGCGCCAGGATGATGAATACCGCGAAGAGCTTGGACAGGATCTGTCCCAGAGGTCCCTGATAGGCCGCTTTGATATAGTAGGCGGGGCCGCCGGTGACTTCGCCGTTGTGCTCCTCCTTATAGGTCTGCGCGAGCACCGCTTCTCCGTAGATCGTCGCCATACCGAAGAATGCGGAGACCCACATCCAGAAGATCGCTCCGGGGCCGCCGCTGATGAGCGCCGTCGCCGCTCCCGCGAGATTTCCCGTGCCGACCTGCGCCGCGATGGCCGTGGCGATGGCCTGGAAGGGAGACATCTCTCCCTTTTCATGCTTTGTACCGTGGAGATTGATGCTCCCGAACACAAGCTTCCATCCCTCGGAGAAGCGGCGGAGCTGAATGAAGCGGAGGCGAATCGTGTAATAGATTCCGGTGCCGCAGAGGAGCAGGATCAAGAGAAAGCTCCACAAAAATTCATTTCCTTTTGCAATTAAATTTGACAAGACTTCCAAAGTTACATCCCCCTTTCGGATAGGTTTACCGGAATGCAGCTTCTTTCCCTCCAAGCCTGATTCTCAGTAAGAGATATGATCCGCCCTGCCCCAAAATGCGGCAGGATTTATTGCTGAGCTCATACTAGCATAAGCCGCCGTGTTTAGCAATAATCATGATAAATTTAAATCAACCCGCGATAATCCTGTCTAATATATGGCATAAGACCCGCAGTGCGCCGCTGTCTCCTCCGTATTATGCCCAAGCTTCCGGACGGATTTCCCCGCAGGCAGAGAGAGGGAGGGGAGAGAAGCAGAGCTTCTCTCCCCTCCCTCTCTGATCGACAGAATCTCGTGACCGGCCGCCATCCATGCTTTCGCCGTCAAGCTCCCGGCTTCACAAAGCAGAGGTCTTAGCAGCGGAAAGCATGAAGATGTGCGGATGGATCCGATTCTTTAATCCTTGAAGATGGTCTGTCCGCTGACCTCGGTCTCGAGCGCCTTCAGTGCCTTCTCGACGATCTTTCTGCGGAGCGCCTTCTCCTCCTCCGGCTTCATGGCCGGGTTTCCGAGGGGATGCGGGATCGCAATCGCCGGGACGATACGGTTTGCGCCGACCGTCATGGAGATGGGGGTGACTGTACAGATGTGAACAACCGGGATTCCAGCTCTCTCGATTTCCTTAACCATCGTTGCACCGCAACGAGTACAGGTTCCTCACGTACTGGTCAGGATGACCGCATCGACATGGTCCTCCTTCAGCTTCTTTCCGATTTCCTCGGCGAAGGCCTTTGCGGAAGCCACCGCGGTTCCGTTTCCAACCGTGGTGTAGAACTTATTGTAGAGCTTCCCGATGACATGCTCCTTCTCGAGATCGCGGAGGACATCGACCGGAAGGACGCGGTCTGCATCCTGGTTCGCATAGCTCGGATCATATCCGCCGTGCGCGGTCTCATAGGTATCCACCGTGAGATCATTGACACCGGTGATATCATACTCTCCATACTTGCTCGCGTTGGAGCTCTCGATATGGTCCGGATTTCCCTTCGGCACGATACCGCCGGAGGTGACGAGCGCGACGGTGGCGTGAGCCATATCCTTCACCGCCGGATTCGGCTCGACACGGTCGAAGCTCGGCATCGGATACTCGGTCGTAAAGGGCTTTCCGCTGAGCTTCGCAAGAAGCATCTTGACCGCTCTCTCTGCGCCTCTCTCCTTCTCAAAGAAGTTCACACGCTGTCCCTGAGGGATATAGCCCTCCTCGACGGAGGCGCCGATCTTCTCTCCCTTTGCGAGCTTCAATGCGAGAGGAGCCATCTTCTTCACAGCATCTCTCATGCCAGCCGCGCTGTTCTTTGTGGAGACGATATAGACCTTGTCCTTCGCCATCTCCACACCGGGGTTCTCGATATACATTCCGGTGAGAACCGGGATATGGAGCTCCTCCTGCACCGCCATAGCGGCTGTAGCGCAGGCAAAGCCGTAGCGGCCCGCGTTGAAGGCGGGACCCGCGATGAAGATGTCCGGCTTCTCCCCCTTCACCATCTCGAGGAGCTTTGCCTTGGCATCGTCGATGTGCTCACTGAAGTAGCCGTCTCCGCAGATGATGGTCGCGACGATCTCCGCCTCGTCCCCGAAGGCCTGCTGGAACGCAAGACCCGGTCCGAGGTTCTCTCCCTTCCGGATCTCAATCGGATAATCCGCCTGCTCCTCGCCGCCAACCTGTGCGAAGAACTGGTTGATATAATGAACAACTTTAATCTTTGCCATTTTTCTCTCCTTATCTCGCGCTCAACTTGTTGAAGCCAACCTCGCTGGTAGCTCCGGTGATAACCTGAAGCTCAACCTCCAGGGATCCGTCCTCGCGAAGGGTATCCGCGTTGGCTCCCGCGATCTTGGTGATGTAGTCCAAGGTTCCGATCAGCTTGTCGAGCTTCGGGAGAACGACGACCTGGTTTGCGTTGCCCGCCGTAACGAGAGCATCCGCCGCCTTATCGGCATCGGCCAGGGACTGGGACTTTCCGTCTCTTCCCGCGTACTCGTCGGTGATCAGCACGGTCTTGATGCCCTCGGCCTCGATCTTCTTGCAGTTCATGATGAGATCGGTATCCGGATTTCCGAAGCCCTCCTCGGAGACGACGACGCCGTCCAGGTGGAGCATCTTGCAGAGCTTTGCGGTCTGATTGGAGGATCTCTCCTTGTCCGCCAGGTAGACATTCTCGTTTGTGATCACGTGGGCGACGAAATTGATCGTCTTTCCGTGCTGCTTGAAGAGCTCCTCGATCACCGGATTGTTCTCATGGACATAGGTCGGGTTCTTGTCACAGGCGCTCACGCAGTTTCCGGAGAGAATCGCCCCGTCCATATCCTCGGTCGGATAGAGAATCGTCGGAAGAATCTTCTTCGCATCGACACCGTAGACATAGGTATCGTGCAGCAGTCCCTGGCTCTGAAGCATCTGCACATAGGCCACTCTCGGAAGATCCGGATAGGCCTTCATGCCCTCCAGAAGATCCAGCGTCTCATAGGTCTGCGTCTCATCCGGGTTGAGCTCTTTCGAGAGCTCCGCGAGATGCGTCGCGATCTTCAGGCCGACCATGCGGACCGCTCTCTCATAGTCGTGGGCCTCTGTCCCCTCCACCGGCTCACAGAGCACGACGAGGTTCAGGGTCTTCGAGAAGGGGGTGTAGTCCGCTCCCGGGCCGCTCATATCGATGACGCCCTCCTGGAAGCCGACGATCGGGCCGGCGGTCACAACCGCCATTCCCTTCAGGCAGTAGGTCTTCCCGGAACCCACGGTGTCCACGCCGGAGATCACGCCGGGGAATACTCCTCCTCTTCCCTCGACCTTGATCCTCGGCTCAATCACATCCTTCACGGGCGTGATGCGCACAGACTCACCCGGCTTCGCAATATCGAAGCTCACGGTCTTGATCTTCTCCTCGCTGAGAGCGACCTCACGGAGATCGTCCTTCGAGACGGAGAGGACTCCGTCCTGAAGCGCTGTCTTCTCTGCGAAACGGATGTCCTTGATGAAAATTTTTCCTAATTCCAGTTTCACTGATCTGCCTCCTGTCTTATGTTTGTACTAACAATCCTTCGGAGGGATTCTTTCCCGCCTCGGATTGTGATAGCCATTTTGAATGCAGCCCCTTCGATGAAACGCCGTTCTGCTCTGACGTTTTTCTTTCGAAAGGCTTCTCCTCTCCTCCTTTCCCTGTGGAAATCCCTCTCTTTACGCGCAAAAAACGTGGGTTCTTGCGAACCCCGCATAGAAACCTTTAGAAGTCGGAGAGCAAAGAGTCGACGGCAGTCAGGATGAGGCTCCGGTCGACCAGCTGAAAATCCTTTTGCAGCTCCGGGATATGTATCCTATCCTGCTCCTTGAATTTATCGCAGGCCTGAATCGCGTTTTCGATAAGGGATAAGGAGTCCAGATCCAGATCCGCCCCGTCCCGTCTTTCGATCAGGACCGATTTATAGGGCGTCTCCAGCGGCTTGACGCTGCCGCTCAGGGGATGGCTCAAAAGCTTCGCCCCCCCGTGGATCTCATCTCTGACGGCTGTCAGCACCGAGCGGAAAGAGAGCTTCCGATAGGAAACGTCGATAGGGGCTTCAGGATACCGATGGGAAAGTTCTCCTTCCAGAGAAGGATTGTTCGTTATGATCTGAAAGCTGTTCATGTTCTCCCCTCTTGACGCCGCCCTCGGTGGACAGCCGCGCATCTCTGAGACGTTTTCTGTTATTTCACAAATCATCTCATTGACAAGTTTTAATTTATCACTCTTTTTATTAAATTTCAATAATATTCCCTATTTATAGAGAATATCTATCAGTATAAACAGAGAATCCGCACTCTCTTTATCAGGAGAGTTTAGCATTAAATTCCCAGTTTCTCCCTAGTCCGCGAGGATTTTCTCCGCAATTCCCTCCCAGGAAAGCTGTCTTAAATCCGGGACAGAGTCCGAGGGATCCAAAAGCGCCCCCGTGACGGCCTCCGCGAGCCTCTTCTCAAAGGCGGGGAGCTCCTCGGGGTTTGCCTCATCGGCATGTCTCATACCGGGAAGCGGGACATAGCGGATATTGGCGCCCCGCGTATTCTCCGAGAAAAAGCGCCGTATCCCCGGAAGCTCCGAGACGACAGCCTTTGCGCCGCAGGCCAGGGCCTCTACGAGGGTGAGGGGAATCGCGTCAAAGAAGGAGGGAAGGACGAAAACATCCGCCTTTTGATACTGCTTTGCCAGCTCCTCCTGCCCGAGCAGCCCGAGGAATACAGCCGGAAAGGGAAGCTCCTCGGAGAGCTCCCGGATTTTCCGGTACTCCTCCTGATTTCCGGCGGAGCCCGCGAGAAAAAGCGCTAAAGAGACTGCGGGAAAAAGCGCCGGGTCCAGGAGTCTTAAGGCGCGGAGAAGACTCATTACTCCCTTCTTCTCTGCGATTTTCCCGGCGTAGAGAAGCCTTTTTCCTCTTCTCTCTCCCTCTCTCCGGGCCATTCCTCCTCTCTTCTCCATGGAGGACTCTGTCTTTTCCTCCGGAAGGCGGAAGATCTGTCTGTTGTAGCCAACTCCCAGGATCCGAAGCTTCTCTCCGGGAATAGCATAGATTCTCTGGACCTCCCGGAGCTGGAATTCCTGGGGGGCGAAGACACGGTCGAGAGAAGCGATGTTCCTTCGGATCCATTCCCGTCTCAGTCCGTGCTTTTCCATCTGCCGAAGATCCGTATTATGGCAAAATCCGTAGATCCTTTGCCCGGGAAACCATTCCCGGACGAAGGCTGTGAGAAGGTAGAGATGGTGGCAGAGGATGAGATCCGGTTTTTCCCTCTCCACAAGATCAAAGAGGACGGATCGGAAGGCGGCGGAGAACTGCTCCACCATCTGCTCTGTCATATCCCGGTAGCGCGTGCTCTCATAGGGCATCTCATCGGACATGCCGCAGATCGGGAAGGGAAGGAGCTCGGTCTTAAAGAAAACCGGAAAAAAGCGGACATCCTCCGGGAATATCGTCTCCTCCCCGGGATAGACTCCCGCGACGACGAGCTGCTCCATGCCAAGCTCCGAAAAAGCCCGGACGAGCTCTGTCAGATAGATCCCGCTCCCGGTGCTGCTCGGCTTCTGCGCGCTGATACTCAATATCTTCATATCTTCCTCAGTCTTCCCGGAAAAGTGCGGCCTGAGCCCTCCATCCGCCTGCAATGATGGATGCGGCTTCGGAAAACACGGAAAGCGCCGCCCTCTCCCTAAAGAAAAGCAAGCCTCCCCGATCCTTCAAAACAAAAAGATCAGGGAGGCTTATAAAAACAGGACGGCCTGTATATTTTCTGGCGAAGGCGTGTGAGAATCGAACTCACCCAGGACGCTCACGCGCCCAACACTGGTTTTGAAGACCAGGAGGCACACCAGTTACCTAACCACCTCCAAAAACACAGGCATAACTATAGCACAGCCCATAAAAGCTGTCAAACATTTCCCTATCAATTCGGGATTTTATAGCAAATGGATATAAGTGGCTCAGAAAAAAACCTCATAGACTCCCTCCGGCTCCAGCTCATGCTCTCTCATGAGCTCCGTCAGCTCCTCCCTGTTCGAGGGCTCCGCAGCCCAGCAGAGTCCGCAGCCCGCGGAGACGACGGAGGGGATGGGAATCAGACGCCCGGGAGCCCCGGCCTCCTGGCAGAGCTTCTCCATCATCATGGCGTCGACGGTGTTTTTGTAGGTAAAAACCAGACGGGTCTCTTTCTTTCTCATTTACGGCCTCAGGATGCGGTCGGAATGCATCTGAGTGTCCACGATATCGTACATGTTGGAGATGATTCCGACGGCGATCTTTTCCTTTACGTTGAAGTTTCCCGCGCAGATGCCGCAGCTCATGATCTTGACCCCGGCCTTTTCCAGATTTTTCAGGTCCTCAAGAGCGGGAGAGCCCTCCGCCGCGAGAAGTACACCGCTGTTATAGAAAAGGATATAGTCCGGCAGAGGATCGACATTGGTCAGCGCAAAGAGGAAGGATTTTATGAGATTCTTCCCAAGCGTATCGTCTCCGTTCCCCATGCATTCCGAGGCGATCACGACAGAGGTGATGCACTTTTTCTTCTCTCCCTCATCACTCTTCTTTCCCGGCTTCACCTCGATCCGGACCTCATATTCCTGCTCGGACTTCTTCTCGCTCGAAACCGCGTAATCATAGCGCTTTGCGAGGCGGGTGAGGTTCTGCACCGCGGTATCATTATCCACGCAGACTGTGAGGATTCCCTCCTCTTCAAAGGCCTCCATCGCCTTCTTTGCGTTTACGACGGGGAGCGGACAGGCCATGCCCATGCAATCCAGTTTCTTATCCATTTCAAATCTCCTTCCAAATTTCTGCCTTGCCGTCTCAGAGGACGGCTTTTATCCGCCGCCCTTCTTCCCTCCGCTGAAGCGGCAAAGAACATCTTCCCCTTGACTGCCGCTTTACCGGCCGGGGCGGCAGCCGGCCGGTAAAGCGGGGCAGTGCGGCTTTTCTCGTGGAAAGCCGGAATGCTCCTCCCTTTTAACTCTTCTTCGCTCCGAAGATAAAGAGAAGGAAGCGGATGTAGCTATAGAGCAGGAGGCAGACCGCGATTGCGGTCTCCACGAGAACCACCGGCTGCAGGGCAGGAAGCGGGCTCCCAAGCTTTGCGAGACAGTTCATGCTCTGCTTTGACGCGATCGCCGTAATGGCAAAGGGGAAAGTGAAGGCCGCATAGCTCGGATAGAACGGAAGCTTCAGGTAGGAAACCGCCTTTGAGAGGGCGAAGAGGTAGATCAGATTGGAGAAAAGGCAGAGCGCCGTGACAAAGGCCGCGCTCTTTGGCGTGACAGACTGGATATAGCCCGCCGTGCAGAGCGCCGCGGGAGCGGCGTAGATCATAAGGAGAGGCCGCGCCGGCTCCGGGAGATCGGGAAATTTCCGGTAGCGGATGCTCACCAGCACGAGGAGGACCAAAAGCGCCGCAAAGCCAAACCAGAAGGCCGCGCCCCCGATATCCGTTCTCTCATAGGGCGGAGCCGTGAGGGAGGAGACAACGATTCCGACATAGACAATATACCAGACTGTGAAAACATTCTTCCACTCAAAATGAAGGACGAATCTCCATGTGAAATAGAGAATCAGCAAAAGGTGGAGAAAAATGGCGAAATACCAGAGGATCTGAGCGCCCGCTCCGAGCCACGGCTTCCCATAGACGGAAAAAAGCATCAAGGACATGGGAAAGGTCGCGGACACTCCCGCGCCGACGGCCGTCTTCAGCTCCTCCCCTACTGCGGCGGGAAAGAGCAGAAGCTTCAAAAGAAGAAGCAGGAGCAAAAAAAGCGCCATCAGTCCGCAGACATACCGGATCGTCTCCGAATAGCTCTGGAGAAGATTGCCGAGCGCGAGCGTTCCGAGCATCACGCCGGAGAGCGCTACCGGGACCCTTTTGATGTATTCCATAGATCAGACTGCCTCCTTTTTCGGGGGAAGATAGGGCTTCTCCAGTCCCTTTATCGGTTCCGGATCGATATTTTTCACGCCGAGCTCCCGGCAGAGAATCTCTGCGGCCTTTCCGGCGCAAAGACCCGTGAAGGCGATGCACTGCTTCTTGTGCTCTCCTCCCGACATATCGAAGCCTCTTGTCAAAACGCGGCAGCAGGCCGCATGCTTTGCGTTCGCTTCCCTAAACCAATCGTGAAGCTCATGAGAGAGCGCCATGAGCGCGTTGACCTTCGGGTCCTTCGGACCATCCGCGGTCGTTCTCCCGAAAAACATGGAGAGCGCGAGTATGCTGCCGTTCAGGGCACCGCACATACAGCCTGATCTCCCGGCTCCGATGGACATACCGGATGTCATCGCAATGACGGAATCCGGAACATCGGCCTGAAAGGCATCGCGGATCGAGGCCACCGCTGCCTCACAACAAAAATAGCCCCCCGCGTAAAGCTCCTCGGCTCTCTTCTGCACTGCCTTCGGACTGACCTCCGTCGCATGATAAGTAATGATAGACTCCATAATCAACCTCCTGTCAAACGATAAGCTGTTTCCCGATAAGCCCCCATGCTCATCAGGCAGGAAGACATAAGTTTTGAGACAAGGCTTATGATATCCGAGCCGCCCTACTTTGTCTAATTGCTCTGCCTTATAAATAGTTCTTTTTATTGTTTTCTTCTATGAGACGGCATTTTCTGAGATATCCCAGGAAAAGGAAGAGAAGACTCAGGAGAAAAAGAAGGAGGACGGCGGCCTTCTGCCCGGAGAAGGCGCGGAGGAAAAGCCCCGGAGGAAGGAGAAAGCCCAGGATATTCAGGAGGGGAGGAAGGAGCGAAAGTCCGCTGAAGCATCCCCCGAGGAGCGAAAAAAGAAGTGAGAGAAGCGCGGCATTTCCCTCCGCTCCTCTCTCTGTGCGGAGGAAGGAGGAGAGAAGCAGGATGAGGGAGGAAAGGGAGGCGCTGTAGAGGAAAAGAAGCGCCGTCCCCCGAAGTTCGATCCGGCAGAAAAGAAGGAAGGGGAGAAAAGAGATCGTGAGGAGGAAAAGGATCCCGAAAAAGGCGGAAAGAAGGTCCAGCTCCACTCCCCTCTCCATGCTTCTCATCCGCCTCTCCGAAGCTCTCCCTCCTCCTTCCAAAAGGCCTCCCGAAATGCTGAAGGAAAGGAGCAGGAGGTAAAGGGCGAGAAAGCCCTCTCTCCCCGGCATAAGGAGCTCCTCCCCGGATTGTCCCTTCTGCTCTGATTCAAAATAGAGTCTCTTTGCCCCTCTTCTTTTTCTTATGGAAAGGGAAAGCGCCCTCTCCTCCTCCTTTCGGAGCTCTCTCCCCAGAAGTCCCTCCGCCCTGGACTCTGCGCTCTCCCAAATCCCCTCTGAGATCGAGAGCCCCGAGATCGTCTCCCGGACAGAGGCGGAGGAGAGAGAATTTTCAGCGCTTTCATAGTGGAGAAGGGATTTTCCCCCCTCCTTTAAGCCTTCGGCATAGCCTCTTTTTATAAAAAGGATCCCCTCCAGCTCTCCCAGGGAGAGAAGGCGTCTCGCCTCCTTTTCCGTGGTCTCCAAGGAAGAAAGGCTGTCCGATGCAGAAAGCTCCGAGAGAAGGAGGGATGAGGCTTCGCTTTGGTCCAGGTCCACAGCGGCGATCCGGATTCTCTTCGCCCCTCCCCCCGGAAAAGAGCTCAGGAGAGCGCCGAGAAGGAGGGAGGAAAGCAGGAGGAGGAACATGCCGCCTCTCCTTCCGGAGAGTGCCACTACCCGAAGAAAGGAGAGCCTTGTCAGACGCCAAAAAAAGCACATCCTCCCCTCCCCCTCCGGAAAAGCCGAGGACAGCTCTTTGCTCCGCCCTTTCCCCTCCGAAGCCATATGCAAGGAAATAGAAGAAGAGGAAAGGGAGGGGAAAAAGCGAGCTTTAAAAGCGGAAATAAAAAGGAAAAGGATCCCGCAGAGAGAAAGAAGGAGGAGGGGGAGCGCGCTCAAAGGGAGGAGGGAGGGAGAGAATCCTTTTGTGAGGAGCCCCAAAAAGAGAAGATTCCCCCGGAGCGGCGTAAGATCGGAAAGGCTCCGGAGAAGGGGAGGCAGGGAGGAAGGGTCCAGAAAGCCCCCCCCGAGGAGAAGGCTCCCCGCGAGGAAAAGATTCCCAAGGAGGAGGAGCGGACGCGCTTTTGAAAAGAGCATTGTGAGCCCGGAGAGGAAGAGAAAGGACGCGAAAAGCTCGGAAACAGAGAAGAGAAGAAAGAGCGCGGGCTCCCGCACCCCCAGAGAGTGAAGGGGAAGGAGGAGGAGAAGGCAGGGGGGAAGAAAGAGAAAGAGCGAAAGCAAAAGCTTCGAAAGGAAAAAGGCGGAGCGGCTCCCTCCGGAGAGGAGAAATCGCGGGAGCACCCCCATCCTCCTCTCCTCCGCTTCAGATCTTAGGATAGAGAGCGGGAGGAGAAAGGCGAGGAAAAAGAGAACGGCGGAGAGAATCCTGATGAGAAGCGCCCGGGAGAGCTCCTTTTTCTCCGGCCTTTCATCAAAAATCAGCCCCCTCCGAAGTACCGCGCGAAGCAGCAGCTTCGAGGAGCTCTCGTACATTTCTTCTTTCTTTTCCTCGGAAAGCTGTCCGGGAAAGGAGAGCGCATAGACCGATTCGGATACCGCCTGTTCTGTCTCCATGATCCCCATAACCGAGCGGAAGAGCTCTCCGAAAATCGCAGCCTCTTCGGGACGGGAGGAATTGAGGGAGAGCTTCACCGGCTCTCCCTGATAGCGATAGGCGCTGTAGAAAAAATCCTTCGGGATCGTCACGGCCGCAGCGGCCCCCTCCGACAAAGCCCTCTCCTCTGTCTCTCCCTCCGGGATCACACGGATCTCCGAAAAGAGCGGGAGCTCCCGGAGCTGTTCGATCAGAGAGCGGGACATAAAGCTCCGGTCCTCATCCTTTACCGCCACCGGAAAGGGCCGGACTGTGAAATCAGAGGGGTGGAGGAGGAGAAGCATCAGCGGAAGCAGAAAAAGGGGGAGAAGGAGAGAAAGCCACCCCCCGCCCCGGTGAAAAAGCCGAAGATCTTTATACAGCGCACAAAGAAGGCTCCGCATTGCCTCTCCTCTATTTTTTCCGCCGGATACGAAGCTCCGCAGGGCCGCCTCCGACCTCCGGCTGATAGAAGCTGCAGGGATAGCCGAAGCTCTTCTGATACTGGCTCTTCAGGCGCTTCTTGAATTCCGGGAGCGCATCCTTGTGGACGAGGGAAACCGTGCAGCCCCCGAAGCCCCCGCCGGTCATCCGGGACCCGAAGACTCCCTGTGTCTTCCAGGCCTCCGATGTGAGGAGATCCAGCTCCGGGCAGCTCACCTCATAATCATCTCTCAGAGAAATATGGGATTCATTCATCAGGATCCCGAAGTGCCGAAGATCATCCTGCTGCAGGGCGATATACGCGTCGATAACCCGGAGATTCTCATAGACCGCGTGCTTTGCCCTCTTTTCCAAAAGGGGATCTCCGATGAGGAAGCGGTACTCCTCAAAGCTCTCTTCATCGAGCTCCCCGAGGGAATGGATCGGGAGGCGCCATTGCAGGCGGCTGAGTGCCTCCTCGCACTCCCTTCTCCGGTCATTGTAGGCGCTCCCCACAAGCTTATGCTTTTTGTTGGTATTGGTGATGATGAGGCGAAGATCCCGAAAATCCAAAAGAGCGTACTCAAAGGAGAGATCCTCCGTATTCAGATAGATCGCGTGATATTTTTTCCCCATGGCACTCGCAAACTGGTCCATAATGCCGCAGTTCATGCCGTTATAGCGGTTCTCCGCGTCCTGTCCCAGCAAAGCGAGGTCCAAAAGCTCGAGCGGAAAATGAAAAAGCTCTCTCAGTAAATACCCCGTCAGCACCTCGATGGAAGCGCTGGAGGAGAGTCCCGAGCCGCTCGGGATATTTCCGCTGTAGCAGATGTCAAAGCCGTTCTCCAGGAAAAGGCCTCTCTCCCGAAAGGCCCAGATCACGCCCATCGGATAGCTGCTCCAGTTTTCCCCCTCCTCCCCCGGGCGAAACTCATAAATATTTGTCTCCAGCACACCGCAGTCCGGGAAATTCATGGAATAGAAACGAATATTCTGGTCTTTTCTCACTCTCACGGCGGCATAGGTTCCGAGAGAGAGCGCGCAGGGGAAGACATGTCCCCCGTTGTAATCCGTGTGTTCACCGATCAGGTTGACCCGTCCCGGCGCAAAAAAGATGCGGATCCCCTCTTCTTCCCCGTAAAGCTCCTTGAACTTTGACAGAAGTTCTTCTCTTATTTTCTCCATGGTTTTTTGCTCCCAGTCCGATTCCCGAAAAAAGCGGGCACGATCCGTCTTACGGCGAAACATGCCCGCTTTCTGTTCGCGCAGAGGGTGGGGTTCGAACCCACGTGCCCTTTCGGACAAACGGTTTTCAAGACCGCCTCGTTATGACCACTTCGATACCCCTGCGGATATAAAACAGTTTCATTCTACCCGATCTGTTTTTTTGCGTCAAGCTCTAAGTGGAAAAAGAGCTCTGCGATCTCAAGGTCCTCTGCCGTCGTAATCTTTATATTCCGGTAGCTCCCCTCCACAAGCTTTACAGGAAGGGAGGAGAAAAGCTCCATGACCATCCCATCGTCGGTGATGCTTTTTGCCCGCTCGGGGGAGAGCTCCCGCGACATCATCCTCCCATAGGCCCGGCAGAGCTCCCCCGCATGAAAGCTCTGCGGTGTCTGCACCTGCCAAAGGCTCCTTCTGTCCGGGCTCTCTCTGACAAAGCCCTCCGGATCCGCCCTCTTGATCGTGTCCTTCACCGGAACGGAGAGGACGGCCGCGCCAAACTTTTCCGCGGCAAGGAGAGAATCCTCGATGAATTTCTCCTTAAGGAACGGCCGGGCGCTGTCTTGGATCAGTACAAGAGGAGCCTCCGTTTGGCTTCCCTCCGAAAAAAAACGCTCCGGATAAAGCCGAAGGAGAGCGTTTCGGACCGAGAGGCAGCGCTCTGCCCCGCCTAACACAAAAAGAAGCTCCTTCCCCCCCGGAGAAGGAAAAAGGGAGGAGAGAAGCTCCTGCGTCCTCTCCTCATCGCCCCGGGAAACCACAAGGCAGATTCTCTCAATCCGCGGACTCTCTAAAAGAGAGCGAAGGCTATAATAAAAAAGCGGCTTCCCAAGGAGCGGAAGAAACTGCTTTTTCTCTCCCACACCCATCCGGCTTCCGCTCCCGGCCATCAAAAGGACCGCATCCGCCCCTCTCATCTTTCCTGCCCTCCTTCTCTCCCGCTCTTTGGACAGATGGCCCCAAGCGGCAGATTCGGGCAGGCGTTCAGAGACGCGCCGTCTCTCCTTCCCGAAAGGTATTCATAGTAGCCGGCACAGGCGATCATCGCCGCGTTATCGGTGCAGAGCACGGGGCTTGGCCGATAGAAGCGGATTCCATTTTCCAGGCACTCCGCCTCCACCCTCTTTCGGAGAGCGGAATTGGAGGCCACCCCTCCGGCAATGGCAAGACTTTCGCAGCTTCTCTCCCGGCACAGCCGGATCGCCCGCGAGACAAGAGCCTCCGATACGGAGGCCTGGAAGGAGGCGCAGAGATCCGGGACAGAGATCTCCTCCCCCGTCATCTTCGCCCTGTTGATGTAATTGAGGACTGCGGATTTAAGCCCTGAGAAGCTGAAATCATAGGGATTCCCGGAGACCTCCCCCCGGGGGAAACGGATTGCCTCCGGATCTCCGCCCTCCGCGGCGCGGTCCACCTTGGGCCCTCCGGGATAGCCAAGGCCCACGGCGCGGGCGACCTTGTCGAAGGCCTCCCCCGCGGCATCATCGCGGCTTTGCCCCAGGATCTCGAAGCTTCCGTAGTCCCGGACCAGGACAAGCTCTGTGTGACCGCCTGAGACGACGAGGCAGACAAAGGGAGGTCTTAGATCCGGATTCTCGATATAGTTTGCCGCGATATGTCCCGCAATATGATGGACCGCGACGAGAGGCTTTCCGATCGCATAGGCGAGCGCCTTGGCCTCGGAGACCCCGACCAGAAGGGCCCCCACAAGCCCGGGCCCGGAGGTCACGGCAACAGCGTCCAGAGAGGAGAAATCCAACCCGGCCTCCGAGAGCGAAAGCTCTATGACCTCATCGATCTTCTCCAGATGCTTTCTCGATGCGATCTCCGGGACGACGCCGCCGTATTCTGTGTGCACCGCGATCTGGGAGGAGATCACATTGGAGAGGACCTCCCTGCCGTTTTTCGTGACCGCGGCGGCCGTTTCATCACAGCTCGTCTCAATCCCCAGTATCCGGATCTCTCTCTTCTCCCCCATCTTCCCCTTCCTCTTCGAAGTTCAGATCTCTGGACCAGCCGTCCCTCGCGAATTTCGCCGGGAAGATCTTTCGGATCTCATCCCGGTACTGCTCCGGCCGGAGCTCCGATGGCGAATAATGCGTGAACCAGAGCTCCCTCGGCCCTGCCTCCGCGGCAAGCATCGCCGCTTCCCGCATCGTCATGTGCTTATAGCGGCGCGCGTTGTCCGTCTTATCCTCCGTGCCGTACATCCCCTCACAGATGAAGAGATCCGCATCCTTCGCCATCTCCGCGATGATCGGAACCGGCCTGGTATCCGTACAGTATACGACGGAAATCCCCCGCCTCTCCTTTCCCATGACCATATCGGGGCGGTAGATGCGGTCCTTGTCCCGGATCTCCTCCCCGTGCTGAAGCCGGTTCCAGTAGCAAAGCGGAATTCCCTCCGCCCTTGCCCTTTCCGCGTCGAACTTCCCAAGGCGCGGGATGCTGATCCGGTAACCATAGCAGCTGATCCCATGATTTACGCGAAAGGCCTGCACCTGAAAGGGAGCTGTGAGCTCCTCAGGGAGCCGGGGGCGCTCCTCTGTGAGCTCATGAAGAAGGATGGGAAAGGGCAGCTCGGGCGCGATGACGCGAAGGCCGTCCACCACTCTCCTAAGTCCCTTCGGACCGATGATATGGAGCTCCTTCTTCCTCTCCGCATTTCCCATGCTCAGGAGCATTCCGGGAAGGCCTGATATATGATCCGCATGATAGTGGGTGAAGAGGATGAGGTCGATCGGATTCGGGGACCAGCCCTTCTCCCGCATCGCGATCTGCGTGCCCTCTCCGCAGTCCAGAAGGAGGCTGGAGCCGCTGCAGCGGAGCATGAGGCTCGTGAGCCATCGATTGGGGAGGGGCATCATTCCCCCGGTGCCGAGTAAGCAAAGATCCAGCATTTTCCCCCTATCCTTTCTTCAGCTCTTTCCGCATCACGATCCCGTCCTCACTCGGATATCGATAATAATCCCTGCGGACTCGCTCCCGGAGGAAGCCCCTCCCCTCATAGAGCTTTCTCGCCGGAAGATTCCCCTCCCGAACCTCAAGATAGACAAAGGAGACGCCTCTCTCCGAGGAAAGGGACAGCATCTGATCCAAAAGCATGGCCCCGATCCCCCTCCTCCGGGCCGATTCCAGCACGCAGAGATTCTCGATCTCCGCCTCAGGTCCCAGGATCCGGAGGACGGAATAGGCGAGCGTCCTGCCCTCCTCCCGAAACACAAGCGGAAGGTCATAGGCGCTGTCCAGGGCGGATGTGAAGTCCGAAGGATTCCAGGCCATTCTCCCGAAATACTGCCTCTCCATATCGAGAATTTCCGGGAGATCAGAAGCTCTCATCTCAAAAATCAATTTTCATACCCTCCGCTGTCGATCGGATAATTCCTGGGGAGAAGCCGATCCTTTGTCTCTTCCCCTCTCTTTTCTCCCAAAAGATCGTAGTCCCTGAGCCCCTTCGCCTCTCTCTCCCGCTCCGCCTGCGGCTTCCTCACATAGTGAAGCCGGAATTTCTCCGCGCTCTTCGCAAGAGAAAAATTCCTCTCTCCGAGAATGGCGATAGAGGAAGCCCGCTGCAAAAGATTTGCGGGAGAAGCGAGGACGAGCTTCTGCCCCAGGCATTCCGACAGAAGCTCTCGGTAGGGGAAGACGCCGTCTCCCAGGAAAAGCTGCTTCCCCGGAAAGCTGCGGATCCTCTCGAGAAGGCTCTCTATGGAGACTGCCTCCTCCGGCAGTACCTTCTCTCCGTGAAGATAGCTCGCCGTATAGACCTGGGATCTCCGAGCGTCCAGGATCGGGTGGACATAGCCAGGAAATTCAGAGACATTTTGCATCAGCCCTTCCAGAGTGCTGACCGGAAGGAGAGGAATCCCGCCCGGAAGCGCCAGCCCCTTTGCGGTCGCAGCGCCGATCCGAAGCCCGGTAAAGGATCCCGGCCCTGCGCTGACTGCGATCAGGTCGAGATCGGACAGGCTCACCCCGCTCGCCTTTAGGAGCGCTTCAATCAGAGGAAGAAGCGTCTCCGAGTGCGTGAGCCCCACATTCAGACTGTATTCCGAGAGAAGCCTTCCATCCCGCAAAAGCGCCGCCCCCGCGCTCTTTCCGGAGGCCTCTATCCCAAGCGTCAGCATTCCTCTCTCCCTCCCACAGTGATGAGACGGTAATCGAGTCCCTTCTGAAGGTCCTTCTCGATCCGGACAAGGACCGCGTCCTCCGGCAGGAGCTCTCTGATCCGCTCCGGCCATTCCACAAGGCTCACGCCCTCTCCGCCGTAGAAGCAGTCCTCGTAGCCGATCTCCTCCATCTCGGAGGGATCTCCGATCCGATAGACATCAAAATGATAGAGCTTCAGCCGGCCCTCATAGCTTTTCAGGATGGGAAAGCTCGGGGAGCTGACCGTTTCCGTGACGCCGAGGCCCCGGGAAAAGCCCTTCGCAAATACGGTCTTTCCGACTCCCAGCTCGCCGCTTAAGCAGTAGACAGAGCCGGGACGGGCCTCTCTTCCGATCCTCTCTCCGAAGGAGAAGGTCTCCTCCGGACTCTGACTTTCAAATCTCATGATCTCCGCACTTCACCCGGATAAAATGAAAGATTCTCCTCCCGGTCTTCTCCTCGAAATCCTTCAGATTCGCGAGGAAATCCTCCTCAAAAAGGATATCCGTCAGGACACCAAACTCATCGCTTCGACCGTTCAGACGGATCGGCCGAAAGGGCGTCTCCTCCTCCAAAAAGGCCTCCCTCAGTGCTTCCTCGAGTCCCTCCGGCGTGCCCTCGATCCGGGCGAGATAGCGAAAGGCATTGCTGCCCATGGGCTCGATCTCTATCATCTTCTCGGACCATCCTATGCCCTGGAAATGTCCTCTGTGCCGGACCGCCGCGATGATGTCGGAGACGACCGCAGAGGCAGTCGGAAGCTTCCCCGCCCCCATACCGTAGAGCATGGTGGTCCCCAGGCAGTTTCCGACGATGCGGATTCCATTGAAGACCCCGTCCACCGGATAGAGCGGGTCCGAGCTTCCGATCATCACAGGTGCGACATAGGCGAAATACCGGTCCTCCACCGCCTGAACAGAGCCGAGCAGGCGGATATTCATGCCGAGCTTCTCCGCATATTCAAAATCGATCGCGGAGACATTCCGGATCCCCTCCGTGTAGATATCCTCATGGCGGCAGCGGTTCCCGGAGGTCATGGAGAGAAGAATCGCGGTCTTTCTCGAGGTATCGAAGCCGTCCACATCGGCGGAGGGATCCCTCTCCGCATAGCCGAGCTGCTGGGCCTCCCGGAGCGTCTCCGAAAAACCGGCGCCCTTTTTCTTCATCTGGCTCAGGATGAAATTCGTCGTGCCGTTTAAGATGCCCGTGATCTCCGTGACCTCCTCCCCCGCGTAGTTATGGTAGAGAGTCCGGATCACCGGGATCCCTCCCCCGACGGAGGCCTCGAAGTAGAAATTGCAGTCGTGCTCTCTCGCGGTCCGGATCAGCTTGGAGCCGCAGGCATCCACCACGGCCTTATTGGAGGAGATGACATGCTTTCCCTTCTCGAGGCAGCTCTTGATATATTCATAGGCAGGGTGAATGCCCCCCATCGTCTCCACGACGAGCGCAACCTCCGGATCCTTCTCGATCACGGAAAAATCGTGGATCAGACATTCTCCGTTCTCCGGGAGGGTCTTCTTTCGATCCAAGATGTACTTCAGCTCGATGGGCTCCCCCACCTTCTTCATGATCTGATCCCGGTTGATCTTTAGCACCTCCGCGACACCGGAGCCGATCACACCATAGCCCATGATCGCAAGCTTCATGGCATTCCTCCCTTTCCTCTCCGCTCCCTTCTCCCCGGAGAAGGCCGCATCCTGCGGCCTCCCGCTCCCCGAAGGAGAAGGAGGATCAATCGCCGCCCTGTACCTTCCGATCCGGCCTTCCGAGCTGCACCCACTTAAGATACGCCGTGATAAAGCGGTCGATATCCCCGTCCAGCACCGCATCCGTATTCCCCGTCTCCTCCCCGGTGCGGAGATCCTTTACCATGCGGTAGGGCTGGAGGACATAGGAGCGGATCTGAGAGCCCCAGCCGTTGTCCTTCACCTCTCCCCGGATCCCGGCGAGCTTCGCCTCCTGCTCCTCCTTTTCCTTGATATAGAGCTTCGCCTTCAGCATCTGCATGGCCTTCTGGCGGTTCTGAAGCTGAGAGCGCTCCTCCTGACAGGCCACGACAAAGCCGGTGGGAATGTGAATCAGTCGTACGGCGGAGGAGGTCTTGTTGATATGCTGCCCCCCGGCTCCGGAGGAACGGAAGACCTCCATCTTGATGTCCTCCTCCCGGATATCCACATCGATATCCGTCTCGATATCCGGCATGACATCGCAGGACACAAAGGAGGTCTGGCGCTTCCCCTGTGCATTGAAGGGGGAGATCCGGACCAGACGGTGAATCCCGGACTCCGAGCGAAGATAGCCGTAGGCGTAGTCTCCGTCGATCTCCATCGTGACGGACTTGATCCCCGCCTCCTCTCCCTCCAGATAGTCCAGGATCTTTATGCCAAAGCCCCTTCTCTCCGCCCAGCGGGTATACATGCGGTAGAGCATCCCCGCCCAGTCATTCGCCTCCGTACCGCCCGCTCCGGCGTTTAAGCGGAGGATCGCATTCATGGCGTCGTACTCCCTGGAGAGGAGAAGCCGCGTGCTCATGCTGTCGAGCTTCTCCGAAAACTCCGAGAGGAGCTCCCGGATCTCCGGGATAACGGACTCATCTCCCTCCTCGACGCCCATCTCGATGAGAGCTCCGATGTCGTCATAGCTTTGCTTCAGACTCTGATAGCTCTCCAGCTCGTTTTTCAGGTGATGGTTTTCCGTGGAGAGACGGTTCGCCCTCTCGGGGTCCGTCCAAAAATCCGGCTCCTCCATCATCCGGTCCAGCTCGAGAATCCTCTTCTTCTTATTCTCCAGATCCAGCGAGGCGCCCAGATGCTCCAGAGGCTCTGCCTTGGTGCTGAGTTCATATTTGAACTGATCAAACTCTATCATCCGTTCTCTCCTTTAATCTGAAGCGCTGCGCCTGACTGAATTGTACTAATCTGCCCCCATCCTTTATCTTCTCAGCGGGCGGACCGGGTTCCGC
The DNA here is from genome assembly GCF_000469565.1 of Oribacterium sp. oral taxon 078 str. F0263. Lineage (NCBI taxonomy): Bacteria > Bacillati > Bacillota > Clostridia > Lachnospirales > Lachnospiraceae > Oribacterium > Oribacterium sp. oral taxon 078. Next base: position 314,593 of record NZ_KI273122.1, read on the forward strand.
CGCCCTCCTAGCGCGGTGCGGAAAAGCAGTCGGGGAAAAGTATAAACCGCTTCCCCCTCAGCTCTCCGCGGGGGATGCGGGAGCTGCCGGCTCCGCCGCGGGAGCCGCCCCCTCCGAAAGGAGCGATTTCTGATACTCGTCCTTTCCGTGGCAGTTCTTATATTTCTTTCCGGAGCCGCAGGGACAGGGGTCATTCGGATAGATCTTTCGCTTCTCCCTGAGCTTCGGCTGCTTTACGCCCGTCTCATCGCGGTTTGTCCCAAGCGGCTTTGCGACCTGCTCTCTCTCCGGCTTTTCCTCTACGGTGAGATGGGTGAGAGCGCGGATCGTCTCCTCCTGAATTCCTCTCATCATCTCCTCAAACATCTCATAGCCCGTGATCTTATATTCGACGAGCGGATCCTTCTGCCCGTATGCCTGCAGGCCGATGCCGTCCCGGAGGATATCCATATCATCGATATGGTTCATCCACTTCTGGTCGATGATCCGGAGGAGGATCACGCGCTCCACCTCTCTCATCTGCTCCGGATTCGGGAACTCCGCCTCCTTCTGCTCATAGATATGGAGTGCCTCCTCCTTCAGAAGCTGCCTGAGCTCACTCTTTGTCATGTGCTCGAACTGCTCCTCGCTGAGCTTCAGCTTCGGGAGGGGTATGATCTCCATCAGCGTGTCATTCAAGGCCTTCAGATTCCATTCCTTCGGCGTCTGATCGTCCAGGATGATGCTGTCGACATAATTGTCCACGATCTCTGTGAGGAAGCGGATCATGAGCGGGCGCAGATTGTCCCCCTCCAGGACCTTCTCTCTCTCCTCATAGATGACATCCCTCTGCTCATTATTGACATCATCGTACTTCAGAAGATTCTCACGGATGCCGTAGTTGTTGAGCTCGATCTTCTCCTGCGCCTTCTCGATGGCACGGGAGAGCATGCTGTGGTGAATCTGCTCCCCGTCCGGGACGCCGAGGGCCTCGAACATGCCCATCAGGCGCTCGGAGCCGAAGAGACGCATGAGATCGTCCTCCAAAGAGATATAGAACTGAGACTGACCGGGATCCCCCTGCCGTCCGGACCGCCCGCGGAGCTGGTTGTCGATCCGGCGGGACTCATGCCGCTCGGTTCCGATGATGTGAAGACCTCCTGCCTCCTTGGACTCCGGATCCAGCTTGATATCCGTACCACGGCCGGCCATGTTGGTCGCGATGGTGACAGCGCCGTGCACTCCCGCCTTCTCAACGATCTCCGCCTCAAGCTCATGGAACTTCGCATTCAGGACATTATGCGAAATACCGCGCTTCTTCAGCATATGGGAGAGCATCTCCGAGGTCTCGATCGCGATGGTGCCGACCAGGATCGGAGCCCCCGTCTCGTGGATCCTCGAGATCTCATCCACGACGGCCTCGAACTTCTCCCTCTTTGTCTTATAGACCGCGTCATCCAGATCCTCGCGGATGACCTCCTTATTCGTCGGGATGCAGATGACATCCATGGAGTAGATATTCCGAAACTCCTTCTCCTCCGTCTGCGCGGTACCGGTCATGCCGGCCTTCTTTTCGAATTTATTGAAGAAATTCTGGAAGGTGATCGTCGCGAGTGTCCTGGACTCCCGCTTCACATGGACATGCTCCTTCGCCTCGATCGCCTGATGGAGCCCGTCGGAATAGCGGCGTCCCGGCATGATTCGGCCGGTGAACTCGTCCACGATCAGGACCTCATCGTCCTTTACCACATAGTCCTTATCCCTCGCCATGAGATTGTTTGCGCGAAGAGCGAGGATAATATTATGCTGAATCTCCAGATTCTCGACATCGGAGAGGTTTCGGATATGGAAGTAATCCTCGACCTTCTTCACACCCTGAAGTGTAAGGTTTACCGTCTTCTCCTTCTCATCGACGATGAAGTCCCCGCTCTCCTCGATCTCCTCCCCGAGGATCGCGTTGATCTTCGAAAATTCCGCGGATTCCTTTCCCCTCTCCAGCTGCCTTGCGAGCAGGTCGCAGACCTCATAGAGCTTCGTGGACTTCCCGGACTGGCCCGAAATGATGAGCGGTGTCCGCGCCTCATCGATCAGGACAGAGTCGACCTCGTCGATGATGCAGTAGTGCAGACCGCGGAGCACCTGCTGATTTTTGTAGATCGCCATATTATCCCTTAAGTAATCGAAGCCGAGCTCATTGTTTGTGACATAGGTGATGTCACAGCCGTAGGCGGCCTGCCGCTCCTCCGTCTTCATATCGTTTAAGACGACGCCGACGGAAAGCCCGAGGAAGCGATGGACCTGCCCCATCCACTCCGCGTCACGCTTTGCCAGATAGTCGTTGACTGTTACGATATGCACGCCGTTTCCGGAGAGCGCGTTTAAGTAGGCCGGGCAGGTGGAGACCAGCGTCTTTCCTTCACCGGTTTTCATCTCCGCGATTCGCCCCTGGTGGAGCACGATGCCGCCGATCAGCTGTACCGGGAAATGCTCCATCCCGATCGAGCGCCTGGCCGCCTCTCTCACTGTCGCAAAGGCCTCGGGCAGGATGTCGTCCAGCGTCTTCCCCTCCGCGAGGAGCGCCTTGAATTTATCGGTCTGGCCCCTGAGCTCCTCATCCGTCTTCTTCGTCATTTCGTCCCGAAGAGAGAGAATTTTGTCCACCTTCGGCTGGATCAGCCGAAGTTCTCTGTCGGAATGCGTCCCGAATATTCTTTCTAAAAGGTTCATGCGTCCTCTACTCCTTTTTCTCCCGATACCATCCCGTCCGCTCCTTCTCCCGAAGCTTCCTGCATCCCAGGGCGAATGCCGCCGTCGCTATGGGGAAGGGCTTTAACTTTCAAAGTCTAGCACATCGGAGAAGCTTATTCAAGCGATAGATTCCCCGCTCCGAGCCGCGGAGGCTCCGGAAAATTCGCCGAAAAAACATAGGTTTTTTGTTTTTTATATGGTATCATTACAGTATAGAAAAGGAAGGCCGTTCCGCAAAGTGCCGGCCGGAATTTCCACTTTCAGAAAGGGAGTGAATGTCTATGAAGCTAACGATCATCGGAAGAAACATCAGTGTGACGGACGGTCTCCGCAATATGGTGGAGAAAAAGCTGGGAAAGCTGGATAAGTTCTTCAGGCAGGATACTGCCTGCACCGTCACGCTCTCGACGCAGAAGGATATGCATAAGATCGAGGTGACCATCCCGGTAAAGGGGACCGTGATCCGGGCCGAGCAGGAGACGGAGGACATGTACCAGTCCATCGATCTGGTCGTGGATGTGATCGAGCGTCAGATTCAGAAATACCGTAAAAAGATCATTGACCGAAGACAGAGCGCGCTGGCCTTCAGTGAGGCCTTCCTGGAGAAGGAGCAGGACAAGGCAGAGGATGCCGAGATCCGCATCCTGAGGACAAAGCAGATTGATCTAAAGCCCATGACTCCGGAGGAGGCCTGCCTGCAGATGGAGCTCGTCGGACACAGCTTCTTCGTCTTCCAAAACGGGGACAGCGGAAAGGTCAATGTCGTCTATAAGAGAAAGGAAAATTCCTACGGACTGATTGAGCCGGAGGAATAAAGCAGAGGCACAGTCTCAGATCCAGCCGCCGTCAAAGGCGATCAGCTGCCCCGTCATATAGGGCGGAGCTACGGAAAGAAGCCGCAGGAATTCCGCGGCTTCTTTTGTGTCCGCCATCCTGCCGTAGGGGATCTCCCGGCAGAGCTCCTCCCTCTCCTCTTTGCCAAGCCAGGCATTCATATCGGTGTCCACCGCCCCGAAGACCGCCGCATTGACCGGGATATGATTCGGCGCAAGCTCCTTTGAGAGGGCCCTCGTAAAAGCGTTGATCCCGCCCTTTGTGAGAGAGTAGACGGTCTCCATGGAGGCTCCGGAGATCCCCCAGACGGAGGAGACGTTCAGGATCCGGCCCTGCCGCGCCCTGAGAAGATAGGGGATCAGGACTTTCGTGAGGCGAAAGGGAGCACTCAGATTCGTATCCAAAATCTCCCGGTACTCCTCCTCCCCGACATCCTGCGTGAGAGAGAGGAGGGAAATCCCCGCATTATTGATGAGGAGAAGCTCCGCCGAGGAAAGTGCCGCCTGTCCAAGCCTTTTCGAAAGAAGCTCTTCCGTGATCTCCCCCTCTATGATCGTGCAGCTTGTCCTTTTCTCAAGCCTCTCCGAGAGCTCCCGGAGAAGCTCGAAATGCTTCCTGCAGTTTAGGATGAGCTCCCAGCCGTCCTCTGAAAAGCGTTCCGCCGCCGCTCTCCCGATCCCCCGGGACGCCCCTGTGATGATGGCAAGCTTCAAATCGATTCCGCTCCTCTCTCTGAGAATACAAAAACAAAGGCAATAATCCTTTCGAATTATTGCCAAAAATCAAGAAACTGCAATCCAAAGCAAAAATATGCCATCCATTTTAACGATCCTTTAAAAACAGTATCTGCGGTCTATCGTGATCCGATGCTTCGAATCGGGGTGACAGGATTTGAACCTGCGGCCCCCTGGTCCCAAACCAGGTGCTCTAGCCAAACTGAGCCACACCCCGAAATCATTCCATTCCCGCCCCAAAAAACGGAACCTGGAACTGAATCATCATACTAAAAAGCGGAAGACTTGTCAAATATGCCGTTCCCTCAGCGCTTCCTTCTGCCCCGGATCCGATGCGAGACATAGAGCTTCGCCTCTCTCCGCCGCGTTCTTCGGATTCCTGTCCCTGTGGAGAGCCCCCCGAGTCTCCCCCGCTCCCTCTTCCAGGCGAGGATTTCCTCCTCGATTTTAAGATAATCCCTCTCAAAGAGCTCCTCCGTGAGCTCATGCGATAGAATTTCAGGGGAAAGGAGCTCTGTGAGCCTTCGGATGAGCGCAGTCTTGGAGAGAGAACTGTATTCCGGGAGGGCATTCCTTTTTAAAATGCGGGAGAGCTCCGGCCGGAAAAGCAGGGAGAGCTGCCTCTTTAAAGAGCGCTTTTTGTTTTCTCCCGCCGCCCGGAGCTCATAGAAATCCAGGCCCTCTCCACTCTCCTCAATGGAGAGAATCCCCCAACTCTCCGGCACATGCTCCGCCGCGTGCAGGGCATGGCTGCTCCCGACCGCGAGAATATTGTAGTCGAAATAGCGCTCATAATCCGGAACCTGCGTCTTCAGACGAAGATAGCGGTCCGCGTCGCTCTTGATCTCAATGCCGTAAAGCGCCCCCTCTGTGACCATGACGATATCCGCCCGGCTTTTCCCCATGATTTTTTCCTGTAAAATGCGGCATTTCCCGTAGCGCTCCTCCAGGAAATCAAAGAGGGGTTCGCGAATCTCTTTGTCCCGGAGCATGCTCAGGACTCCCCCACCGGGCCGTCTCCGATCCCGAGGATGACCTCATCCGTATTATCGCTCTCCGACATAACTCCGCTCTCCGGAGCCTGTGTCTCCGGGACCTCCTGCGGAAGGCTCTCCGAAGCGCTTGTCCCATCGGAGGGAGCGGAGGCATCTCCAGCTGCCGTCTCGCTCTCCATCGGGGCAGGAGCCGGGAGGACGGTGAACTCCCTCTCTTTTGTCTCTCTTGTGAGAGGAATCGAACCGGAGAAGATCACCCCCTTAAATTGATCCGCCTGCTGCTCCGAAGCAAAGGTCATCGTGAGATCCGAGCTGATATTCGCCCCGTCCCCGATGATCTGGATATGCCTCTCCGAGTCCTGATCTCCACTGTAATTTTCGGTCCTTCCCCCGAGAAGCTGCCCATCTATCAGAGCATTGACATCATTTTGCCCCTGGACCCACTGCCAGTCAATCCCGAGCAGAGAGGCATCCGAGACGGAGAGAGCCTGAAGCTCCGCTGCGCTGATACGGAAGCTGTGGTCGTCTATCCTGGAAAAGGCGGAGGAAGGGACATAAAAATAATGGTCATAGGCCGCCGCATCGGGGTCCTTTCTCTCGATCTCCGCGCTGTCATAGCCCTGATAGCTGCTCACAAGAGGGGCAATCCCGTCTAAAATCCATTTCGCCCAGAGCTTCTGCCCCTCCGCATTCGGGATATGGTTTTCTCCGGTAAAGCGGCTGTAATCCTCCCCGCTCATCGCGTAGGCCTCGGCCTCATTGACAGTGAGCCCCTGGTAGTGCTCCGTGAGCTCCCGGATATAGGAGGCGGTCTCATCCGCATTTCTCCCCGGATCTGTGAGCGCGACGCTTTCTATCAGAGAGATCAGACTGCACTTTTCATATTTCAGGCGGAGCGTCCGAAGCAGTCCCTCATAGCGAAGGCGGAAGCTGAAGCTTTCATCATAGGAGCCGAGACAGAGAATCGCGGCATCCATTGACTCATCCTTCGGAGCGTTCTCCAGCTGCACATAGGCGGAGTAGGCATCATTTCCCTCGGGAAGAGCGAGATTTACGATCTCCACCTCGGAGCCGTAGCGCTCCGAAAGCTCTTTTTGGAGGATGGCAGTCCAGCTCTCCACTCCGTCCGGAAGCCCGGAGCTCTCCGCAAAATGATCCCCCAGGATCAATATGCGAACCTTCTCGCTGTCATGGAGCTTCTGGTAAAAGGACGCCTTCCCCTCGGAAACCGTCTTCACTGCCTCGCTCTCTCCGCTCTCCGGCTTTTTCCCCTCTGCCGCCATCGCGCGCTTCCCGTTCTGAACGCTTTTGTTCCAGGCGTCCCGCTCCGCTGTCACCCTCCCGACATAGACAGACAGCCCCGCCGCAAGCAATATCAGCAGCAGGACTGTCAGGAGTACAGCTCTCTTCATCCTGATCTTCCCCATTCACTTTTTCGGAGCCCAGGGAGGCCCCATTCCCCTTCTCTGTGCAAGTCCCGTAAAGTTATTGTCATTTTTTCAATTATACGAAAAAGGGAAACGCTTTGCAAGGACGGGGAAGCTTTCTTCGGCCTTTCGATGAGGGACTAGCTCCACCCTCCACAGTATGGCGCGTTGAGCTCCAGATACTTTTCGCACAGCTCCTTCGCGAGGGAATAAGAATTGACCAGGGGATGAAGCATCAGGCAGTCTACGGCATCTTTGATCGAACGCCTGCGAAGCGCCCTCGATGCAAATCTCTCATAGCTTTTAACGCGCCGAATCAGTTCGAGTGCTCTCTCATCGACCTCCGGAAAGCGGTGGGGTCTCACGGAGCTTTCTGTGATTTCACAGCTGATTTCTACGACATCATCGTCCTTAAGTCCGGGAATCGCGCCCCGATTCGGCACAGATAAAATCATCGTTCCCGCCTTGCCCGACTTTAAGATCTCCAGGAAGCGAAGAGCAACCCCCGCATAGCCGTCGCCTCCGGAGGAAAGGGCCGGGGAAGAGTCCCGGTGTATCCCCGTCTCTCCCTCCATATAGGCATTTTCTCTCTCCTCATAGAAACGCTCAAAGCAGCGGAGACAGGCCTCAAAATCTCTCTTTACATCCATCCCGGACAGCTCCTCCGTCATGCGGCGGTTGATCTCCTCAATCCGCTCTCCTCTGGTAGAGGGAGCATTCAGAATGTTGGAAAGCGCCTTTTCCCGATAATAAAAATAATATAGATATTCATTTAAGCCAAGCCCCATGTGAAGGAGGAGATCCTTTTCAAAATAGCGAAGATCCGTCTTCTCGAGGGCATCCTCTCTCGTGAGCAGCTCCTGCAGAAGCTCCTTTTTGTGCAGCCGGATCGAGGGGAAAAAGGAGAGATGGTTTAGTCCATAGCATTCCCCCTCCAGCTCCTCCGGACGCACGCCATAGAGAGCGGCAAACTGGGACAGCATTCCGATCGGAGCATCACAGATCCCATAGGTGAAATCATAGCCCATATCCCGAAGTGTCTGGGATACCAGTCCTGCGGGATTTGTGAAATTAAATACCTTAATCGAGGGCTTCGCATACCGACGGGCCAGCTCACAGTATTCTGCGAGCGCCGGCACCGAGCGCATGGAGAAGGAAAAACCGGCGGCACCGGTAGTTTCCTGGCCCAGCACTCCAAGAGAAAGAGCAATTCTTTCGTCCTGTACCCGCAGGGAATCCCCGCCGACCCGGATCGCTGTGATAAGATAATCCGCATCCCGGACGGCTTCGACCGGGTCTTTTGTCACGGAAAACGCGAGCTTTGGATTCAGTCGACGGGAGAGCTCAGCGGAAAGTCCGCCGTATATCCGAAGTTTTTCTTCGTCGATGTCCATGAAGACAAGCTCCGTGATTCCAAGCTTCTTCGCCCGCTGCGCAATGCTTTTTGCAAGAAGCGGAGAGCGGACCCCGCCCCCTCCGATTACCGAAAGCTTCATGCTCCCTCCCTCCTTATCTGCCGGAAAACTTCCCTCTCAGAGCCTTCGTAAAAGCACTTATAGGCTTCCTGTATTCCGCCTTCATTGAGATCCGTACTCAAACAGCCGACCGCGGAGACGGCATTTCCTCCCGCGATATTCCCATAGCAAAGGCAGCTTTCTATGCTTCTTCCGTGGCAAAGACCGTAGAGAAAGCCCGCCGCAAAGGCGTCCCCTGCTCCTGTGGCATCCCGATATTTGACTGGGATCGGAGGAATCCGCTCTATATTTCCATTCTCTAAAAAGATGCAGCCCGCCGCTCCGCATTTTATGATCGGTATTTTCTGGTACGGGGCCAGGGCAAGGAGTGCCCTCTCCGCTGTTTTCTCTCCTGTAATCATCATCGCCTCTTTTTCATTCGGAATGAAAAAATCCGTGTAGGGAAGAATCTCGCGGTACCGTTCCATCGTATTGTCCTCACTCCAGGAGGAATCCAGTACCACCACACTCCCCTGCTCCTTCAGCTCCCGGCAGAGCTCCTTTTGATCCGCGGACAGATATACAATATCCGCGCCGTCGTAAAATCTCTTTATCTTCTCCCGGCTCATGGCAAAGGCCGATGAATCCGGGCGACAGGACATGATCCCGCGGTCTGCCGGGCAGGACATAACACAGCTCAGAGTGACAGGATCCTCTTCCTCCGTTTCCAGCATATTTTCCACTACCGCTCCGTTTTTATTCAGCTCTCCTTTCAAAAAGGTACTGAGCTTTCCCGTCCCGATATAGGTCCCGATTTTCACGGGAACACCCAGTCTTTTAAGCTGGATCAGAGTGGCAAGCGGACCTCCCCCAAGCTGACAGGAATAGGCTTTGCTGTAAAGCTCCTCTCCGAGGGAAGGAATCCTGTCTATGCCGCTGAAGATGATATCTATATTTGCAATCCCCATGCCGACAGCTCTTTTAGTCATCCCTCTCAGTACTCCTTCGAAAAATTTCCATCCTGTACTTCCTTCTCTTCTCTCAGCGCTCCTTCGAAAAGAGTGCGCCCGGATGCCGGACCGTAAAAGCGGCCTTCAGATACAGTCCCTCCGCATATCCAACTCCCGCGATCTGCCCATAGGCCTCCGCCATCCTCATGCAGGGCTCCAGAATCTGCTGAGACGCGTGGGCCTCCAGGATCCGCCTTTTCCTGTCTATAACGTCCGAAATATCCACGTAGAGCTCCGGCCTTTGCCGGTTTCTTCGATCATCCACCCCGAAGTACAAAAGGTCCTCGCAGTGCCACTCTTTGCCGTCCGGAGAGTACTTTTTCAGTCCCGCACAAAAGCGCGCAGCTTCCGTGATTTTTGAGACGGCGGCGTGGTCCGGATGATAGTCCTCCGACAGCAAGGTAAAGAGATATCTCGGCTCGCATTTCCGAAGATGCGGGATCAAAGCCTGCACTGCCTCCGGTGAATAGAATAATCCGGCATCCGGGAAATCCAGGACGGCGAAATAATCCAGCTCCATTTCTGAGGCCGCCTTCTCCGCCTCCCTCATTCTGAGATCCGCCTCCGCATGTCCCCCCGCCTCTCCTTTGGTAAAGAGAACAAGTCCCGTGCAAAGCCCCTCCTGCTTCGCCTTGATAAAGGTCCCTCCCAGGCCGGCCTCCAGGTCGTCCGGGTGCGCGCAGACCGCCAAAAGATCAATCATTTTTACCTCCTTATAAAGGGACAAGTCCCTATCCGACGGACGCCGGATTTACACGGGAATCGAGTCCTCACTGCTTGATTCCCGCCGTCGCGATCCCCTCGATGAACTGCCTTTGGAAGATAAAAAAGAGAAGAAGCATCGGAAGAACAGCGATCAGGCCGCCGGCCATGACCTGAGGATAGATCGTCGTATGCTCCCCGATCAGCATGGAAAGCCCAGAGGACAATGTCATCTTGTCCATGGAATTGTTGACGATCAAAGGCCACATCAGATCCTTAAAGGCGGAAATCGCCGTAAGGATCGCAAGGGAAGACAGGGCCGGCCGGATCAGGGGCAGATGAACCCAAAGGTAGATCTGAAAATAATTGCAGCCGTCCAGGATGGCCGCTTCATCCAGACTTCTCGGGATTCCCCGGAAAAATTCGCGGAGCAGGTAGGTCCCAAAAGCGCTGAAGACCTTGGGAAGCCATAGTGCCGTGACCGTGTCCGCAAGGTGAAGCTTCACCATAGTTTCATAATTGGGGATCAGAAAGATCTGCCCCGGTGCCATCAAAAGGGCAAGAAGACTCCAGAAGATGAGCTCTCGTCCCGGAAAATGCAGCCTTGCAAAGGCATAGGCCGCCATGGAACAAAAGCAAAGCTGAAATATGATGACGAAGAGAATCATTAAAAAGGTATTTGCATAAAATGCCGAAAATGGAAATTTTTTCAGGACAATGCGGAAGTTCTCCAAGCGGAAATTCTCCGGAATGAAGGTCGGAGGAATCCGTATACTCTCCTCATAGCTCTTAAATGCGGTCAAGGCCGCCCATAGAAACGGAAAGACCGTGAGAAATGCAAAGAGGCTCAGTGCCGCATAGAGAACGATCCTCTCTCTCCCCCTCTTCATTTTCACTCCTCCTCGCTTTCTGAAGCCCCCGGCGATAGGTCTTCAGGGAAATCCATCCCTTCTCTAATCCCGCGCTTTACGGCACTTCAGTCATCATAGAACACGATTCTTTTCTGTAAAAACATCAAAAGCATCGTGATCAAAAGAATCAAAAGGAACAAAATGACGCTGACCGCGGCTCCATAGCCCCTGTGCCCCATTACGAAGGACTGTCGAAAAAAATAGGATACCAGAGAGCGAGCGGAGGCCATGCCGATGCTTCCCTCGGGAATCATGAGATAAATGAAATCAAAGATCTGAAGTACATTGATGACCGTAGTGATCAGCACAAAGAAAATGACCGGGGACAAAAGGGGAAGCGTGATCGACGTAAACTGTCTCCATCTTCCCGCGCCGTCAATCCGGGCCGCCTCCCTGTAGCAGGACGGGATGCTTTGTAAGCCGGCAAGGAGTATGATGACCGGATAGGCGACATTCGCCCAGATAAAGACCAGGGAGACGGAGAAGAGCGCATAATTTGGATCTGAGAGCCAGGCGATCCTCTTCAGACTGAAAAGGGCGCGGATCTCATTGAAGAGACCGAACTCATAGTTCATCATCCATCTCCATATCAGTCCGATCGCGGAGGGAAGCGTGACCGCGGGCAGGAATATGCATACTCGAAGGAGGCCGATCCCTTTCAGCCTTACATTTAAGAGAAGGGCGAGAAGCACGGAGAGGAGGAGCACCGCAGGAACACAGAATAGAGCATAGAGCGCGGTGTTTGCGGCCGCCCGGAGAAAGGCGCCGTCCTTTGCGATCTCCATATAATTTTTTATACCGATCAATTCGGCATCGCCAAAACTTCCCTTGTCGGTGAAGCCATAATAGAGATTCTTAAAAAACGCTCCGATATAGAAGAGGAGAACGCCCGCCATCAGCGGGGCGATCATCAGATAAGCAAAAATTGCCTCTCTTTTCCTCCTCCCTCCCGCAGATTCTGTCCTTCTTTTCATTGCAGTCTCACCACTCTCCGAAAAAACTCTTTCTGCCTTTCTCCGCCATCCGTTCTTCCGTCAGGTCTGCTCCTTATCCAGGATATCCTGCACCTCCTTCTGCATCGCCCGGCAGCCCTCCTCCGGGCTGAGCTCCTTCGCAAATATTTTCCCCGAGTAATCCGAGATCACCTGGTTCCAGTCCGCCGCAAGGAGCGATGTCGGATAGGGGAAGCCGGAATCCGCCGCCTCAAAGAGTACGGCGGTATCGATATGCTCTGCATGATAATACTGCTGCGCGCTTTTCAGCGCCGGGATATCGATCTTCTCCTCGGCCTGCATGCGGTTTGCCTCCTCTCCGGAGAGGTAGCGAATCAGCTTCCATGCGGCCTCCTTATTTTTGCAGTTCGCATTCATTGCATAGCTCAGACCTCCGATCACACTCTGATTTCCCTTCTCCCTGAGCGGCATCGGGACCGCGGCAATCTGATCTCCGAAGCCGGCCTGATCTAAAAGAGAGCATTTCCATGAGCCCATAAAGAGCATGGCCCCCTTTTTCGAGAGGAAAAGGTCCGTCCCCTTCGTATCCGAGAGAACCCGTGCGTCCGGCATCAATCCCTGATCCATGAGCTCAACGATATCCCGGTAGGCCTCTATGCTTCCGGGCTCTCCGAGCCCTGTCTTCTTCCCGCTCTCATCCAGGATATATCCTCCCGACTGCACAATGAAATTAAAGTAGGACGGCTGCGGATCGAGCTCCATAAGGATCGGATAGATCTCAGAGCTCTTCGCCTTGAGCTCCTCCGCCTTTTTAACCATGTCCTCCCAGGTCCAGCCGGGCTTTGGCTCTTCTACTCCATATTCTCTGAAAATCTCTTTGTTATAGAAGAGCTGCACCGTATCCAGGCCCTTCGGCATGCCATACTGCCTGCCATCATAGCGGCACATGCCGACGGAGGACGCGACATAAGCATCCATGGAAATCCCATCCTTTTCGAGATATCCGTCCAGTGCCTCCAAAAGCCCCGCCGACGCATATTTCGGGAGAAAGGTATTCATCCAGAAGACATCCGCCGCGCTGTCTGCCCCCATCGCGGCATCCAGCTTCGTCCAGTACTGCGACCATGGCGTCAGCTGTAGCTCCACGTCGATATCCGGATTTTCCTCCTCGAATTTTTCTATGATCCTCTCAAATACCGGCTGCTGTACCTCATCCCAGATACAGAATGTGAGCTTCACGGAGGAAGCAGATCCGACCTTTTCGGGCGCAGTGCAAGCAAACAGAGACAGCGCCGCCGCCCCCGAAAGAATTGCCGTAAGCATTTTTTTCATCTCTCTTCTCCTCTCCTGCAATATTTTTGATCAGTCTGCCCTTTTGCAGCTTTCCCCCTCTTCGATGCAGTAGGGAACAATGCACTCCAGATTGTCCTCCGGATCCTCATTCAAAAAGGAGTCCAATGCAAGCTCCGCCATTTTTCTGAGGGGCTGCCGCACCGTGCTCAGACGGGGCACCATCCTCTGCGCGGTATCCGTACCGTCAAATCCCATGACCGAGACATCCCCCGGAACCGAGAGCCCCGACTGATATAAGGCGCTGATCGCGCCGAGAGCCATCTCATCGCTGAATGCATAGACAGCAGTGAAATGAAGTCCCTCCCGGAGCGCCTGAAGTACAAGCTTTCTTCCGTTTTCCCAGCTGAGCTCTCCGTATTTTATGAGCTCCTCCCTGAGCTCTGCGCCCTCCTCCTCGAAAGCCCGCTTGCATCCCGTAATCCTCTGAAAGCCCGAGCTGATTTTTTGAGGAGCGTCGGAGAGAATGAGGATGTCTCTATGGTGAAGGGATAAGAGATAGTGACAGCCGGCGCGGGCCGCCGCGAGATCATTGATATGGATCATCTTGTTTCTTCTGTCCCGCGCGGCGCCGCCGAAAATGACGGTTTTGATATTTTTCGCCTTGATATAATTCGTAATCTCGCGGTTCAGATCCTCTTCAAAATAGATCACACCCGTAATCTGTGAATCGCTGAAAATTTTCTTATACTTTTCACAGTCTCCGCTGAGCGGGAGCACAATGAGATGATAGGCATAGCGACGGCTCTCCTCGATCAATATCTTCAATGCGTCGCTATAATACAAAAGCCTGAGATCGGAAAAAAGCACAGCCACGGCACCCGGATTTCTTCTCTTCGATCTTCCCCGGATCGGCACATAACCGAGCTGCTCCGCCGCTCTCCCTATTTTCCTCGCCGTATCTCCCAGGACGACAGAGCTTCCTGTGAAATACCGGGACACTGTCGCCGTGGAGACTCCCGCCGCCTTTGCTACCTGCCGTATCGTAACTGCCATCCCTTTTTCATCCTCCCTGGTACAAAAGCTGAAGTGGGTTGATACGCTTCCGCTGCCTTCCGGGGAATTCTTTCCGGGAAATCCTGTAATGCCGACCGATCTTTTCTGCTTGAAACCGATTATACTGTCACGCCGCTTTCCGGGCAATATTGTTACATGGATTACATGGATGTTACATGAATTACATCCGATCAGGGAAGCAATGCGGCAAAGCCTTCGTGTCTTCTGCATTTCCATATCCTTTCTCCCGCATAAAAAACGGCCCTGCCAAAAAGGCAGATCCGAAAAGCTTTTCTTAGAGGGAACACTCCCATGCCGCATTATCCTTCCTCTAAAGCTGCGGGTCTTCTTCCCTTTCCTCCCATAAAGAGAAGAGCCCCTAAGACGAGAAGCAGGGCTCCTAGGAGGAAGTAGGGTTTTTCGAGGGGACTCTGTGTTCCGTAGATCTCCAGGATGCCCCGGAAGAGACTCCCGAGCGTGAGAGTCGCAGCTCCGGCGTTCCAGAGTGTCCAGACGGCTCCTCCCTCTTCCAAGGGACGCTCTCTCCCCCTCCTCCGATCCTCCAAAAGGAGTAAAGCAAATCTCGGAAGGGCGAGGAGGAGAAGCGGAAAGAAAAAGGCAAAGACCATGTAATTTGAGTAGACGCCATGTCCGAAATGCTCGTAGACCGCGGAGAAAATCCCCACAAGGGCGGTGATTCCCAGGGCGGAAAGACAGGGGCGAAGGTAAGGATTTCTATCAGCTTTCATTCTTTTCTCCTCCTGATTCCTCGGATTTTAATCCTCAGCTTTTCATTCTCAGCTTTTCTTGATGTATACGATGTCACTGACGGCGCGCTCCGATATCCTGTCTCCTCCTGTAGTCGGCTTATTGACGACTTCTCCCTGAAATATCATGGTAGAGGAGCCGCCGCCATCCAGGTTATAGGCCGTTTTACATCCAAGCTCCTGCAAAAATTCCGAAAGCTCGTAGAGACTGAGCCCCGCGCTCTCCTCCGTCCTCCCGTCGGAGACGACGAAAACGTAATGATTTTCTCCTAAAATCCCGATCGCGGTTCTCGGATTGCTGGCCATTGCCATTCCGACCTCCTCGTTCTCCGAGACCTGAATCTCCGAATTTTTGAGAAGGGCCGGCCCGAAGGAAAAGACCTGTTCGGCCCCGGCACTGAGAAGCTCAGATGCGCTGTAGTCGGATTCCGATATGATCCGAAAGGAGCCATCCTTCATTATAGCGAGATCCTCATTCTCTGATCCGCTGTCCCGGTAGAGCTCTCCGTTTCGTATGACATAGCCGCTCTGCCGGGAACCGTAGAAGTCTCCGTTGATCGCAAGAACCGCATCATTCTCCTCCGCCGTCACAGAAGTGAGCGCCTTGATATTCCGCCCGTAGCTGCCGTTGGCAAACGCTGTTCTAAGGCTTGACGCCTCCGTGAGCGTGATGTCTGCGACATAGACCGTACTGCCCTTATAGCGGTAGGAGCGGACGCTGATCCTGCTCTTTTGATCTTCATAGCTCCCGATGAGAGTTCCCGCGCTTTCTCCGGAGTCCTCACTTGTCTCCGTTTTCTCACTCTCTGTACCGCTCTTCACCTTTTCCCCTCCTTTGGAGGAGGCGGAGGAGGACGTAGTGTCAGAGCTTTTCTCTCCGCTGTTTTCGGAGCTCTCCGCCCCGCTGCTTCCGGAGGTTTTCTCCCGGATCCTCGCCTCGACGCTCTCCTGAATCGTCCGGCTGTCCCCGCTCTCTCCGCTGGATTTCGCGGAGCTTGTTTTAGTGGAGACGCTGTCCCCCTCCTGCAAGGCCAAAAGCTTCTCCTCACTCAGAGAGGCATCCGCCGCGAGGACGCTTTTCTCCATGCGGCGCGGTATGACAAAGGTATCCAGCAGGGCATATGCGGTAAATGCCGTGAGAAAAATCCCATAGCAAAGTCCGAAGTATTTCTTTCTTCTTTTCATAAGCTGCTCCCCCTATACCCTCTATAGAAAGCGGTCAAAGCATATCCTTTGCCCTCTTCCTCTGTCTTCTTTCGCTCCGCACTCTCTTTTATCCTGTATTCTATCCTGTCTTCTATCCCGGATTCCTCCGGCTTTCCCGCCTCCGCGGGGGATTTCCTGTCCGAGAAAATCAGCCTCTGCTGCACGAGATAGCTGAAGGAAAAGAGGAGGAGCTCTGTGAGAAGCTTCGCCGGGAAGGGATGCATATGAAGCCCCATGAGAAGCGCGCTGAGAATAATGCTGTTTAGAAGCAGGATTCCCGCTGCAAGAAGAGCATAGCGCGCGGCGCTTCGCAAAAGTCCCTTCTCCGAATGGAAGACAAGCCTTCTGTTGATGCTAAAATTCACGCCGGCCGAGACGAGTCTCGCCAGTCCGTTCGCGAGAATAGCCGGAAGTCCGAATAGTCCAAGGAGAAGGCTGTAGAGGGAAAAGTCCAGAAGGAAGGAGAAAAGGGAGCTCATCCCAAAGCGGAAAATCTGTCCGTAGATTCGGATGGAATCCTTTAAGCTGTCAAAATGACTCCCCCTGTTATTCTCAAAGTATATCGTCTCGATCGGGATCTCCCGGATCGTGAGCTTCTCCCTTGCGAGAAGAAGGAGCATGTTCATCTCGTACTCATATCGATCCCCCCGGATCTCCAGAAGCCTCGGGAGAAGCCTCTCCGTAAAGGCGCGAAGTCCGGTCTGGGTATCATAAATCCTCGTCCCGCTTATGAGCGAAAAGACCGCTCTCGTTATCGCGTTTCCGATACGGCTTCGAAGCGGAGAGCTCCGGGACTGCCTCCGGGAGCCGAGGAAGAGGCTTCCGCGCTCCTTCTCCGCCGCTCTTAAGAGACGGAGCGCATCCCGGACCTGATGCTGCCCGTCACAGTCCAATGTCACGATGCTGTACTCGCCTTTGAAATGCTCCTCAATGTAGCGAAGTCCGGCCTTCAGCGCCGCCCCCTTTCCCCGGTTTTCCGGAAAACGGAGGAGCATCACCTCCGGGGGGAGATTCTCAAAAATACTGTCAAAGCGGCTTCCGGAGCCGTCATCCACGACGATGCATCGGATCCCTGTCTCCAGGCACTCCTTTAAAACCGTGAAGATTTTCCAGTCCGGCTCATAGGCCGGGATAAGGGCGATTCTGATCCTCTCCATATTTCTCCTTTCCGGATGCCTCCTTACTGAGCGGGGCATTTGCCGCATTTCGACCGGCTGCGCTTCCTATCCGGTGCTGCCTCTCTTACAGAGCAGCCCTATATTCCCGCTTTCCTTACATCCTTCGTGCGCTTCGATTTCTTGTCCTTCTTTCTCCTTTTTTCTCCGCCCTGCTTTCCGTTCCCTTTCTCATTCCTTCCGCCGCTTTTTGCGCTGTCCTCCGGAGCTCCGGGGCGCTGCCGCTCCTCTCCCTCTCCTCTTTGTTCCCGGCCCGGAGCTCTTCGATCCGGAGCCGGGCCTCCGTTTCCTCCCGACGGCGCCCGATCGAAATCCTGTCCCCGCGAGCCGTCCGCCCTTTGGCGTGAAGAATCGGAGTCATCGTCATCATCATCCTCATCGAAATCGGCCCCTTTCCCGTCTCCCGATCCCTTTCCGCCCTTCTCCTTTCCGTTTCCCTCTCCCTGCTTTTTTCGGGATGTTCCGGAGTTTTTCTCTCCGCTCCTGCGGCCTTCCCGATCAGCGCCTGATCCCCGGCTCTTCGGCCTTTGAGAATTCTGCTTTTGATCGGCTCCTTCCCTCTTCGTTCCGCTGCCCTCTCCTTCTGCTCCGCCAAAGCGCTGTTCTCCTCCCCCTCTCTTCTCTTTATCAAAATTCTGTCCCTGATTCTCTCCCTGGGGCCCTCCAAAGCCTCGGTCCTGCTGTCCTCCCTCTCTCTGGAGGCCTTCTCCGCCCTGAGGACCTCCTTCTCCCTGAGGGCCGCCTCCGCCCTGGGGTCTGCCGGCTCCCGGGCCGCGATTTGCCATCGAGCTGTCTCCCGCCGTATTGATCGTAGAAGAAATCGTGACGGTCTCCTCCTGTGAGCCGACCTTGATGGTATAGCTCTTTCCGCTCTGCAGCTCCGGAGAGCTGAAAAGCACTGCGTTGAAGCGTTTTGTCTCCGTATTTTCGGAATAAAGCTCCTTCCCGCTCTCATCTGTGACAGAGATCTTGGTTCCGGCATCCTGCGTATCGCTCAGATAGTAAACGATGACAGGCTGCGTGGAGCTCGACTCATCAAAGCTTTGGAACATCCCGCTCATCCCGCTCGCAAGGACCGTTCCTCCCGTGATCACCGCGCTTCCGTCGTAGTCGATCGGCGCATTTCCGTCATCCCCGGGGCCGTCTATGATTATGGTCCCTCCGGAGATATTCAGGTCCCCGTTGGAGTCGATGCCATCCCCGCCGGTGACGATTTTAAGGCTTCCGCCGGAGATATTGACCGAGATTTTCGCTTCCGTTCCATCCTCCATCTCCCCGGAGCCGTTGACCGCATCATCGGAGGAGTTCACCGTGATCTCCCCTCCGGAGACGTTGACCGTCATCCCCTCCAGGCCTTCATTGCACTGGGAAATGCTGATCGTGCCGCCCTTTACCGTAAGCGCCTTGTCCGAGTGCAGCGCGTCATCTCCCGCGCTGATCGTGAGGCTTCCGTCCGAGACCTCGAGGTCCCCCTTGGAGTGCAGTGCATCTTCTGCCGCTGTGATCGTGAAGCTCCCGCCCGTTACCGTAAGCGCCGTCTTTCCGTTCAGAGCATTATGGCTCGCTGTCAGAGTATAGCTTCCGCTCTCCACCGTGAGCGCTCCCTTGGAGTGGACCGCATCCTCGTATCCTCCCTCGACACTGAGACTGCCCGTCCCTGTCAGGAGAAGATCCGACTCGCTGTAAACTGCGGCGTCCTTTTCCTCCCCGCTCTCATTCTCATCGGAATCCGAGGAGGCGCTTCTGAGATCGGAGATCTTGTTCTCTGTCCCGTCCGAAAGCTCGATCGTGAGCTTTCCCGCCGATTCGCAGACGATAGGAGCATCGCTCGAGTTCGTGATCGTGAACCCGTCCAGAATAAGCTTTACGGAAGCGAAATCCCCCGCCTTGATCAAAATCTCCCCTTCTGTGAGGCTCCCCTTCAGGCGATAGGTACCGGCCTTCTCGATGGTGATGGTCTTTTCATCGACACTGGCACCGTCTCCGTCGACAACGGCACTCTCTCCGTCCGCGCTGATAACGGTCTCCGTTTCATTGCTTTTCTCCGATGTCAATGCGGTATTTTCTGCTGTTTCTGCTGTCCTCTTAGTCTGATCCGCTGCCGCTGTTCCCTTTATATTTCCGCAGCCCGCCATTGCGAGCGCCAGGCCAAGCGTTGCCGCAGCGAGAGATACATTTTTTCGTCTCATACTTCCCTCCATCCTGTTTCTGCTTCGGACGATAGCTTCTATAAAAAAAGAGGCATCGGAATTTTCTTCCGATGCCCCTACTTTAACAGCCGAAGCTGAAAAAGGGCTGAAAACTTTGTGAAGGATCTGTGATTATTCGTATCGTCCGTAGCCGTAGACCTTTGCGAAAGATATCTCATTTTCCCGGACATAGTCCCCGGTATGCGTACAATGGATAACGGTCCCGTTCCCGCTGTAAATCCCGACATGGTAGATGGTCGTCGGGGAATCGCCGTAGAAGATCAGATCGCCGGGCTTAAGCTCCTCGACGGAGACCTTCTTCGACGCAGCATACTGCGAGCGGGAGTCTCTCGGAATCTTGATTCCGAAATGGCGGAAGACCTGCTGCGTAAAGCCGGAGCAGTCGGCTCCCTCCGTGAGGGAGGTCCCGCCCATCTTGTAGGAGAGTACGCCGATGTATTCTCTGGCAAAGCGGATCATCTCCGTGGCGCCGGACTTCGGGAGATCTCCCTCGCTGCTCCCCACCTTTCCCTTAAAGTTCAGGCTTTCAGAAGACTTCTTCTCTTTCTCGGTCTTCTTTTCATTTTCGCTCTTCTTCTGAGAGGGATTGAGATCCTCCGCCTCGAAGACCTCTCCCTTCTCCTCCACGAGCTCCGCGATCTCCGTCCCGAGGTCCATATCGGAGCTAAGGTCAATCGTACCGGTGCTCATTTCATTCTTATTGGTGCTGATCCCGTTTTCCGCAGAGGACTTGAGCTGCACCACGCCGCCCTTTACCCAGGCGCCGCTCTCATTGACCCGGCTTCCGTCTATCGTCTTTGAGACCTGGAGCCAGCCCTTTTTATCGAAGTAATAGCACTCCGCCATGCCGTCGTCATTTCCATCGATCCAAAACCAGCCCCCCTTCTTATAGGAGCCATTCAGATCATTATACCACCACTTCCCCTTGTCCTTTCCGCTGCCCTTCTGCCATCTGCCCGCATAGACCGGCGCGCTCAGTGCCGCGCAAAGAAAAAACGCTGTCCCAATCGTCCGCCGGATCCTTCTGCCGCTCTCCTTCATGCTTTCTCTCCCCATCCCCATAAGTGCCGAAAAACGAAATACGTAGCTCCATCATACGGGAAGAAAAAGATTCTGACAATAGTCTGCGCCGCATTGTAAAGCAATCGAAATAATTATAACGGGGGCTCCGGTCCCGGATACCCTCTTTCGTAAGAAAGAACGGAGGAAAGCTCAGTCCTCTTCTCAGCTCTCTTTTACGGTGATCACAAGTCCGTGCGGAAGACAAACAATCGGGAGATCATAGGAGGCAGCGCTGAGTGCCGCTGTGCGGACACAGATCTGATTGCTGCAGTTCGATTCCGAGCATCTCGCCGTTCGGTTCTGAACCTCGATGAGATTTACCGCGTGTCGGGCCGGATCCGCCTCCTCCCCGAGAGAGGCGAGCGTCGTCTCCATCGGAACCTCCTTCGCCGTATCGTCCAGGACCTCGTATTTTGCATCCCGGGACAAGGGGACGAGAAGGAGCTCCTCCCCGTTTCTCTGGACGGAGAGCATGAGCTGTTTTTTATGACGAAAATGCCGAAGGCAAAGGGGGACAGCGCATAGGAAAAGAAGAAAAAGAACTGCGGCGATCAAAATCCTGTCTCGCTTCCCGGGCATAATTTTCATTGCTTTTTTCCTCATTTCTCTTGCCTTGTCCTATACCGAAGCTCCCCCGCATGCATGCGGGCCGCTTCCCGATGGCTGCCCTCTTCTTTTTTTGCATAAGCCTTCGGATTGCTTCGTGCTTCGCCCTCCCGCAATCCGACGCAGCAATTCGGAAATCGCGGATCTCCTTCCTCGATCCGCTTCTTTCCTCATTTCTGTTGCCTTGTCCTATACCGAAGCTCCCCCGCATACATGCGGGCCGCTTCCCGATGGCTCCCCTCTTCTTTTTTGCATAAGCCTTCGGATTGCTTCGTGCTTCGCCCTCCCGCAATCCGACGCAGCAATTCGGAAATCGCGGATCTCCTTCCTCGATCCGCTTCTTTCCTCATTTCTGTTGCCTTGTCCTATACCGAAGCTCCCCCGCATACATGCGGGCCGCTTCGGTGCAGGACAAGAGCTTATGCACTAAAAAAGCTCCGCGCGTTTGTTCGGAGCTCTCGGGCCACAAACCAGACTCGAACTGGTGACCTTCTGATTACGAATCAGATGCACTACCAACTGTGCTATTGTGGCAACTTCTACATGATAGCATGATTGAGAATTCTCCGCAAGGAGAATTTTATGATTTCAGTCCGCGTTTTGCGAAAGGACGGGCGCTTTCAGAGCCGCGGGCTTTCCAAGCTCAGGAAGGCATTCGTCTGCCGCAGTTTCTTATTGCGCTTTACGAATTTGCCTCTATAATTATTTTCTAAGTCCGACACCGGAAAGGGCCTGATGATGCATGAAAATATTCCAGGCAGCGCCAATCATCCATTAAGGAGCAGCTTTATGAGTAAAAGACAGTTTTATCTATTTCTGGGATCCCTCTGGATCTGTTTTTCATCTCTTACTTTTGTCCTGGCACTTATCGCAAGATTTATCTATTGGAGTGTTCAAACCAGGATTGGGCCCTACTCCTATCTCCCCGATTCTTTCTCTCTTCTCCTCATTATTCCGGTTCTGTTATTTATAAGCGGTCTTATTTTTATTATTCTTTCCTGCCTGAAAATCTCAAAGGAAGAAGCTTGAGAGCGGGAATGGATATTCGAATTCTTGAGAGCAAGGAGAAAATTGCCGAGGCCTTTTTTAAACTGCTGGAAAAATTTTCCTTTGAGGAAATCACAATTTCAGAGATCACAGGACTCGCGCAGGTATCCAGGAATACTTATTACCGCCATTTCAGGAATAAATTGTCCATTCTCGAATTCCTGTCCGATGAGCTGATTGAAGACTATTTTTTTGAGGTGCAGCAGCTTCGGGAGAAGGATCTGGAGCATGTACTCGCGCTTTATTTCTCCTTTTGGCTCAGACATAAATCCTTCGTCCGGGTTCTTGAAAAGCAGAGACTTCAGGGACTTCTCCTAGACCGGCTTCGGCAGAAGCTGCCCGATTTTATGAAGAGCTCTTCCCTTCCGTGGCATGAGAAAAACGGCGGAAAAAGAGAACTGATCCATCAGCTGATGATTGGCGGTGCCTGGAATATTTTCACCTATCATCTTGAGAATAAAAAGGCCATTCATCCGGAGCTTTTATCCCAAGAGCTTATTCGGGAAATGAAGGATACTCTGGAAAAAGATGCACAGCGATTGTTCGGGGCGGACCTTTAGGCACAAAAAGCAGTAATCTGTGTCTGATTTTAAGGCAGACGATTTCATGTCCTATACTTCTTTTGCAAGCTCAATCACACAAAAAGGAGGGAACATGATTCTTTCACTGCTTTTTAACTGGTTTACACTTCCGATTCTTTTTATCCTGCACGATTTTGAGGAGATGATCCTCGTGCCCTTTTGGAAGAAAACAGAGCGCTTCCAGAGAAATCCAAAGTTTTGGCACTACTTTGGAGATACAAAAAACGGGGCGGTCTTCTCCATCGGCGTTTTGGAGGAATTTCTGATCCTTCTCTTAGTCTCCGCTCTTTGCGCCGCGGGAGATAACGGGCGCCTCTATCTTTGTTTTCTGACAGCCTACAGCTTTCATTTCCTGATTCATCTGAAGATGTGTCTTTCCTATCATGCTTATGTTCCGGGAATCGTGAGCTGTCTTTTGCAGCTTCCCCTTATGGGGATTTTGATCAGGCATTACTTTGTACCGGACCTTATGACCTTCGTTCTCTTCGTCCCGACCATGCTTATTGTCTTTGGAAATCTATTCCTCATGCATAGGCTCATGCCCAAATGGGAAGCGCAGTTAAATCGAATTTTCCGCTGAGGATCCGGCCGGGCGGCGGTGATGCAAAGAATATCCCGCCGCTTTTATTCCAGCTCGAAGGCCCCGGTGTAGAGCTGGTAGTAATTTCCCCTCGCCCGGATCAGCTCCTCGTGGCTTCCCCTCTCGATGATTTTTCCGTGGTCCATGACCATGATGACATCGGAGTTTCGGACCGTGGAGAGGCGGTGCGCGATGACGAAGACGGTGCGCCCCGCCATGAGGGCATCCATCCCCTTCTGGACGATCGCCTCGGTTCTGGTGTCGATGGAGCTGGTCGCCTCATCCATGATCATGACCGGCGGGTCCGCGACAGCGGCTCTTGCGATCGAGAGAAGCTGCCTCTGCCCCTGGGAGAGATTGCCCCCGTTTCCGTGGATCTCGGTCTCATAGCCCTTCGGGAGTCTCGTGATAAAGTCATCCGCACCGGCGAGTCTCGCCGCCGCAATGCACTCCTCGTCCGTCGCGTCCAGCTTCCCGTAGCGGATATTTTCCATGACGGTCCCCGTAAAGAGAACCGTGTCCTGGAGGATGATGCCGAGGGATCTCCTAAGATCCTTCAGCCGGATATCGTAGATGCTGAAGCCATCGTAGATGATCTCGCCCTTTTGGATATCGTAGAAGCGGTTGATCAGATTCGTAATGGTGGTCTTCCCGGCTCCGGTGGCTCCGACGAAGGCGACCTTCTGCCCGGGCCTCGCATAGACATTGATATCCGAAAGCACCGTCTTCCGCCCGTCGTAGGAGAAGTCGACTCCGTGGAGCTCCACATCACCGCGGAGTCTCCGGTACTCTGTCTTTCCGTCCGCATCCACCTTTTTCCAGGCCCACATCTCCGTCCGGCTCCCGGTCTCCTCGATCCGGCCGTCCTTTTCCTCGCAGCGGACGAGGGAGATATGGCCCTTGTCGCTCTCCGGCTTTTCATCCATGAGGGCAAAGATCCTCTCCGCCCCGGCGACTCCCATGACGACGGAGGTGATCTCTGTGGAAATCTGCCCGACCTGTCCCGCGAACTGCTTCGTCATATTGAGGAAGGGGACGACGATGGAGATCTGGAGCGCCATCCCGGAGAGGCTCAGATTCGGCACCTTGAGGGCCAGAAGCAGACCCCCGAAAACCGCGACAAAGACATAGAGGATATTTCCGATATTGGCAAGGATCGGCATCAGGATGTTCGCGTAGCGGTTCGCCTTCTCGGAGACGCGGAAGAGCTCCTCATTGATCCGGTCAAAGTCCCGCTTTGCGGCCTCCTCATGGTTAAAGACCTTCACGACCTTCTGCCCGTTCATCATTTCCTGCACATATCCCTCGGTCCTCGCAAGCTCCTGCTGCTGCCGGATAAAATAATGACTGGAGCCGCCTCCGACCTTTTTCACCACCCTCGTCATGACGACGCTTCCGATCAGGACGATCGCGCTCATCCAAAGGGAATAGTAGAGCATGATGAAGATGATGGTCACGACCGTCACAAAGGATACCAGGGCCTGGGGAATGCAGATCGAGATGAGCTGCCTCAGGGTATCGATATCGTTTGTGTAGCTGCTCATGATATCGCCGTGGCTGTGCGTGTCAAAATAGCGGATCGGAAGATCCTGCATGCCGTTGAACATCCTCTCCCGAAACTTCTTTAAGGAGCCCTGGGTGATCGTCGCCATCAAAAAATTATAGATAAAGCCGGCGGCGAGGGAGATCAGATAGAGGATGCAGAGGATCAGGACCCATCGGAGGATCTCGGGGGCAACTCCCTCCCAGTTCCCCTCCCTCCAGCTTTTCTCAATGAGGGAGAGGATCTTTTGCTGAAAGACGGAGGGAATGGCCGAGACCGCCGCATTTAAAAGGATGCAGAAGATCGTCACCGGAAGAAGGACCGGGTAAAAGGAGAAAAGGAAAGAAAGGACCCGTTTCAGAGTCGGCAGGAAATGCTTTGCGCCTCTTTTCTTATCCATCTTCCTCTTCCCCCTTTCTGTTCTGGGACTCATAGACCTCCCGGTAGATCGGGCTCTTTTCGAGGAGCTCCTCGTGGGTCCCGACGGCGGCGATCCGCCCCTTGTCCAGGATAACGATCCGGTCCGCCTCCTGGACGGAGGAGACACGCTGCGCGATGATGATCTTTGTGGTATCCGGGATATATTCCTGCATCCCCTTTCGGATCAGCGCATCCGTCCTTGTATCCACGGCGGAGGTAGAGTCGTCCAGGATCAGCACCTTCGGCTTCTTCAGAAGCGCCCTTGCGATACAGAGCCTCTGCTTCTGCCCTCCGGAGACATTGCTTCCCCCCTGCTCGATATGCGTGTCATAGCGGTCCGGGAAGAGCTCGATGAATTCCGAAGCCTGCGCGAGCTCGCAGGCCTCCTTCATCTCCTCCTCCGTCGCGTTCGGGTTTCCCCAGCGGAGATTCTCCTTGATGCTCCCGGAGAAGAGGATGTTCTTCTGGAGGACGACCGCGACCTGGTCCCGGAGAAGCTTAAGATCATAGTCCCTCACATCGACGCCGCCCACCTTGACGCTCCCCTCCGTCACGTCATAGAGCCGGGAGATGAGCTGTGTCAGGGAGGACTTCGCGGAGCCGGTGCCTCCCAGGATCCCGATCCTCTCTCCGGAGCGGATGTGCAGCTCGATATCTGAGAGCACAGGGCGCTCCGCAAGAGGGGAATACTTGAAGCTCACATGGTCGAAGTCCACCGAGCCGTCCCGAATCGTCCGAACGGGATGCGCGCTCTCCTTCATGCTGCTCTCCTCGGAGAGAACCTCCGCGATACGCTTTGCGGATTCTACGGAGATCGTCACCATGACGAAGACCATCGAGAGCATCATAAGACTCGAGAGGATCTGAAAGCTGTAGGTGAGGAGGGCGGAGAGCTGGCCGACGTCGAGGCGGGAGCCGCGGCTCGTGATCACAAGCCAGGAGCCAAAGCTCATGACGAAGAGGACCACGACGTAGAGGCAGAACTGCATGAGGGGGTTTGTCACGGAAACCAGCTTCTCGGCATAGACAAAGTCCCGGGCGAGGTCTTCCGCCCTCGCATTGAACTTCTCCTTCTCATAGTCCTCCCTCGTAAAGGACTTGACCACCCGCATGCCGCCGATATTTTCCTGTACGGAATCATTGAGCGCGTCGTATTTTTTAAAGACAGCGTTAAAGATCGGAAGAGCCTTCCAGATGAGGAGGGAGAGTCCGATCCCGAGGATCGGGGCGACCAGCACGAAGATCCAGGCAACCTGCCCTCCCATGATGAAGGCCATGATAAAGGAAAAGACCAGCATGATCGGACTTCGAAAGGCGAGGCGCACCAGCATCATATAGGCCATCTGCACATTCGTCACATCCGTCGTCATCCGGGTCACGAGGGAGGAGGTCTCAAAGTGGTCGATATTCTCAAAGGAAAAATCCTGAACCCGGTAGTACATGTCCTTTCTCAGATTTTTCGCAAAGCCCGTGGAAGCGCTCGCGCTGTAATTTCCCGCCTGCACACCGAAAAAAAGCGAGAGCATCGCCATAACGATGAGAAAGAAGCCGAAGATCAGGATCGTCTGAAGCCCGCTTCCCGCCTTGATCTCGTTGATGAGCCGCGCGGTGACAAAGGGGATGATGCACTCCAAGATGACCTCTCCCGTGACCATGACAGGCGCAAGGACGGAGGGCCTTTTATACTCCCGGATCGATTGTTTTAAAATTCTGATTACATTCACGGAATTCTCCCCTTCTTCAGTACAGTAAAGCTCCACGCCGAAGGCTTCGACAGCGGTAAAAGGATCCGCATTCTCATAGTCCATGAGAACGCTTTTCGTTCCGGACTGCCGCCTGTAAAACGCTCCTTCCACAGGAAGGGGCGTCTGCTTCCGGGCATATCCCATCATGATGAATAGAAGCTCCAACTCCCGGAATCGACAGCCGGAGCGAAGCCGTCCTCTGCCAAAGAGGGCGGTCCGCAGAAAGGACCGCCCGCGATCTGTGCCATTTTAGAGTCTTTTTCCTCAATAGTCAAGAATCCGTCAAAATCGTCAGGAATCAATGAGGAATCAATCAGGAATCAAACTGGCTTTCATAGAGCTTTTTATAAAAGCCGCCCTTCCGAAGAAGCTCCTCGTGCCGCCCTTTTTCGATGATATTTCCCTCCTTCATGACGAGAATCAGATCCGCATTCCGGATCGTGGAGAGGCGGTGCGCGACGATGAAGGCCGTTCTCCCCTGCATCATCCGGTCGAAGGCGTGCTGTATGTGGAGCTCTGTTCTCGTGTCAATGGAGCTCGTCGCTTCATCCAGGATGAGCATCGGCGGAAGGCGAAGCATGAGGCGCGCGATGCAGAGAAGCTGCTTCTGCCCCTGGGAGAGAGAGCCCCCGTCCTCCCCGAGCACCGTATCGTAGCCCTTCTCCATCTTTCGAATGAAGCTGTCGCAATGGGCCTTCTTCGCGGCCTCTATGATCTCCTCCTCTGACGCATCCTTCTTTCCGTAGGCGATATTGTCCCGGATCGAAGCGGACTTCAGCCAGGTCTCCTGGAGCACCATGCCGAAGTTATTCCTGAGGCTCTCCCTCGTAATATGCCGGATATCCCGCCGGTCCACCTCGATGCTGCCGCGGTCGACCTCGTAGAAGCGCATGAGGAGATTGATGAGCGTCGACTTCCCGCAGCCGGTGGGGCCGACGATCGCGGCGGTCTCCCCCGGCTTTATCCGGACCGTGAGATCCTGAAGAAGCGTCTTTGTCTTATCATAGCTGAAAAAGACGTGGGAGATTCCGACCTCCCCTCTCGCCTCCGAGAGCTGCTCCGCATCCTTTGGATCCGGCAGAATCCCCGGCTCGTCCATGAGCTCAAAGACGCGGGAGGCAGAGGCAAGCGCATTCTGAAGCTCTGTAATCACAGCTGTGATATCGTTGAAGGGCTTTGTGTACTGTGTGGCATAGCTCAGAGCCGCGCTGAGCTCTCCGACAGTGAGCGTCCCCTGAATCGAAAAGACGGCCCCCGTCATCCCGACAAGGGCATAGACCAGGGCATTGATAAAGCGGGTCGCGGGATTCACGAGGGAGCTGAAAAAGGTCGCCCGCATGGAGTAGCCGGAGAGCTTTTGATTGATCTCGGAAAAGCGCTCCGTGCTCTCTCTCTCCCGGGAAAAGGCCTTCACCACCTTGAGATTTCCGAGCATCTCATTCGTATAGGCTGTGATCTCTCCCCGAAGCTCGGACTGGTGCCGAAAGAGCCGGTAGCTGCTCTTTGCGATAAAGCTCGCCGCGAGGAAGGAGAGCGGCGTGAGAAGGACGACCAGGAGAGCGATCCTTATGTCGATAAAAAACAAAAAGATCAGGGTCTCCAGGATCGTGAGAAGCCCGGTAAAAAGCTGGGAGAAGCCGAGCAGAAGCCCCTGAGAGAACTGATCGATATCCGTGATCACGCGGCTCACCGTATCCCCCGCCGGATGGGAATCCAGATAAGAGAGCGGAAGATTCTGTATCCGGGAGAAGAGTTTGGTCCGGATATCCTCCACGACATGATAGCTCACGATATTGTTGATGTGATTCATAAGCCACTGGCTCAGCGCCGAAGCGAATATGAAGAAGAGCATGAGGCGGAGAATTCCAAAAAGCGCTCTGAAATCCACCTCTCCCCTTCCGACAATCCGGTCTACGGCCCGCCCGATCAGAACGGGGATATAGAGAGACAGTACCACACTGAGCGCCGAAAGAAGGAGGGAGAGAAGCACAAGATGCCGGTACTGCCGGATGTAGCGGAGAACCCGGAGGAGCGTCTTCTTGTCCTCCTGATTCAGTTTTCTGATTTTTTGTCTCGCCATGCTTCCTCCCTCCCGGGGAAATCCTCGCTTTGCAAGATACAATTTTTGCTTATCTGATGCCTCCGAAACGCCGGGGCAAAAGACGGCCTGTTTACTACTCCTCTGCTTCCTCACGGGAAAGCTGTGAGAGGCAGATCTCCCGGTAGACCGGGCTCTCCCGGAAAAGTAGGTCGTGCTTTCCAAGCCCCGCCATATGCCCGTCCTCCAGGACCAGGATCCGATCGGAATTCCGCACACTCGCGACTCTCTGAGAGATCAAAAATACGGTGCTGTCCTTGGAATACTCCCTCAGAGCAGAGCGGAGCGCCGCATCGGTTGCGAAGTCCAGCGCCGATGCGGAGTCGTCCAGGATCAGGATCTCCGGGCGGCGAAGAAGTGCTCTGGCGATACAGAGTCTCTGTCTCTGTCCTCCGGAGAGGTTCCTCCCCTCCTGCTCGATGAGGAGAGAAAGCCCCTCTCCCTTTTCCTCTACGAAGGGGAGAGCCTGGGCGATGCGGAGCGCTTCCCGGATCTCCTCATCCGTCGCATCCTTCTTCCCCCAGCACATATTTTCTCTGAGGGTCCCGGAGAAGAGGACGGAGCGCTGCGGCACCACGCCGATCCGGAGCCGGAGCTCCTCAAGGGGGATATCCCGGATATCCCGGCCAAGGAGCGTGATGAAGCCGGAGCTCACATCGTAAAAGCGCGGGATCAGATTGACAAGGCTGCTCTTTCCCGCTCCGGTTCCGCCGATGATCCCGATCGTCTCTCCCTTTTTGATCTCCAGAGAGATCTCCGTCAGCACGTTTTCCGCCTCCTTCGAATAGCGGAAGGAAACCCGGTGGAAGGCGAGAAAGATCTCATCCTTTCGGAGTCTTTTGAGAAGCTCTTCTTCCTCCTTTACTCTCTTCTCCTTCAAAAGGAGCTGCCCTTCTTCCTCGGAATACCCCTCATTCTCGGAAGGCTGCAAAAAGATCTCGTTTACCCTCCCGAGGCTCGCGTAGGCTCTCGACATCAGGATGATCAGATTGGCGAGCTTGATGAGCTCCGCAAGGATCTGACTCATATAATTTGTGAGTGCGACGATATCCCCCTGAAAGAGCTCTCCTCGATTCACAAGGCGGGCACCGAGATAGAGAAGACAGGCGACTGCGAGATCGATAAGCGTCAGCGTCACGGGATTTAAGAGCGCGGATATCCTCCCCACCCGGACCTGCATCTCTGTCAGAAGATCATTCTCTTTCTGAAAGTCCTTTTCCTCACTCTCCTCTCGGTTAAAGGCGCGGATCACCCGGACCCCGAGGAGGTTCTCCCTCGCGCTCTTCATGATCCGGTCGAGCTGTCTTTGAACGGCCCGGTAGCGCGGCATCGTGAGAAGGAGGATTCCAAAGACGACGAGAGAGAGAAGGGGAATCGCCGCCGTAAAGACGAGCGCCGCCCGCAGACTGATCCGAAAAGCCATGATCCAGGCGCCAAAGACGATGAAGGGGGAGCGCATGAAGAGCCGCAGCACCATATTCACCCCTGCCTCGATCTGATTGATGTCCGAGCTCATCCGGGTGATGAGCGTCGAGCTCCCGAGCGCATCGATCTCCGGATAGCTCAGGGAGTGGATATGGCAAAAGAGATCCTTTCTCAGATTCTGCCCGACATAGGCCGCGGCCTTCGCGGAAAAATACTGCGCAAAGAGAGAGCAGCTAAGGCCGATCAGAGCGAGGAGGAGAAGCACGCCCCCCATCCTGAGAACATAGGAAATATTCCCTCTCCGGATCCCCCGGTCGATCATCCCCGCGATCACCAGCGGGACGAAGAGCTCAAAGCAGGCCTCCAGACACTTAAAGAGCGGAGCCAAGACTGTGATCAGCTTATGATGCTTCAGATATCCGAAAAGCCGCTTCATGCTCGCTTCCCCCCCCTGACTCCTTCTTCCGATCGATAAAGATCGAAAGAGATATAGCTGTTTATTATATCACGAAATACCGAGGAAATACGCTCCCGCTCAGCGATTGATCCAGTAGTCGAAGACCGCCTTTGCGATGGGGGCCGCGGTGCGGCCTCCGGTCTCCCCGTCCTCTACCAGCACGCAGACCGCAAGCTTCGGATCCTGCATGGGGGCAAAGCCGGTGAACCAGGCATCCGTCTTGCTCTTCCCCCGGGACTGATACTCCGCAGAGCCCGTCTTCCCGCAGGCCTCATAGCTCTTGCTCTTAAGCTTGGAAGCCGTTCCCTCCGAGACGACCGCCCGCATGAACTGCTTCAGCTCCTCCGCCTCGCTCTCGCTCAGAAGCCTCCTCTCCTCTCCGCTCCCGAAGCTCTTCACACTGTGCCCGTCCGCCGACTCCACCTCCTGGATGAGCACCGGCTCATGGAGCACTCCCCCGTTTGCGATCGCGGAGGTGATGAGGAGACTGTGGAGAGGACTCATCATCGTCTCCCCCTGCCCGATGGCGGACTGCATCATCGTCCAGGTCCCGGAGCTCCCGTCGATCTTGAAGCGGCTCCTGGAGCTCAGGATCTGGATCGGAAGGTCCTGGTTAAAGAGGAGAGAGTCCGCGAGCCCCCGGAGCCTCTCCTTATCAAGCTCCGTGCCGAGCTTTGCAAAGGCGGAGTTGCAGGAGTTCGCATAGGCGCTCTTTAGGTCCTCCTTCCCGTGGACCTCACCGTTATAGCAGTGGACGACATATTTCGGATCCTCCTCGTCCACATAGGCTCCCTTGCACTGAAAGCGGAAATCCTGCCAGTCCGTTGGGTGCTCCCGGAAATATTCCAGGGCGATCAGGGTCTTAAAGGTGCTCCCCGGGGGGTAAAGCCCCTGGGTCGCCCGGTTCACGAGATTTCCGGAGACATTCTTCTCATCGGTGAGCTCCTCCCAGTCCTCCCGGATTGAATTCGGGTCAAAGCCCGGGTAGGAGACCATCGCGAGGATCTTCCCCGTAGAGGGTTCCATGCAGATGACCGCTCCCGCCCGCTCTCCGAGCGCATCGGAGGCCGCCTTCTGCAGCCCGGTGTCCAGGGTCGTGACGACATTGTCCCCGGGACTTTTCCTGTCCGTGAGCTCTCGGAAAAGCTGCCGGAGCGGATTGATATTGGACTCCATGAGATAGAAATTCGCGGCGGCCTCGAGGCCGGTCTTTCCCTTTGTGGAGTAGCCGACGGAATGCGCAAAGAGGGAGCCGTAGGGGTAGACCCTCTTCTCCGTATCCCCCTCCGTCTCCGTTCTCGCAAGGACCTGTCCGTCGGAGGAGAGGATCGCGCCCCGGATGAAGCGCCGGTCAAAGACCTCCATCCTGGAGTTATAGGGACTTCCCATGAGATCCGGAGCCTGCCAGCCGATGAAATAGATCATGTAGCCGATCATGCAGAAAAAAAGGAGCGAAAAGAAATATATCATTTTGAGAATTCCGCTGTTGGAACGCTTCCTCTCCTTATCTTCCATTTCGTCCTCCCTTCTTCCTCCCTTCCTTCCCGCTCAGATCCCTCTTCTCAGCCTCCGGCCCGATTCCCTCCTCTTCTTCGAAATCCTCCTCCTCTCCCTCCTCATCGAAGTCCTCATAATCCGAAAGCGCGCTCTCCTTCCCATAATCCGACTTTCCCATGCCGGCCGCCGTCTCCTTCCCGCTCATCGCCTTTTGGAAGAAGGCCGAAGCGCCTCCTCTTTCGCAGCTTTCCCGCTCTTCGCCCTCTTCCTCCGCTTCATCCTCATTTCCCTGAATGATGTAGAGAGCCTGAATCAAGGAGAAGACAAAGAAGCTTGCGATGAGGCTCGATCCTCCATAGCTCACAAAGGGAAGCGTCACTCCCGTGGAGGGGATGAACTTGACCGCGCCGCCGATCGTCAAAAAGACCTGCGCGATATACTGCATCGCAAGTCCCACCGCCGCAAGCTTATAGAAGCTAAACTCCATATAGGTCGCGATCATCATCATCTGCATAAAGCAGCCCAGGCAGAGAAGCGTCAGACAGATCGCGGTGACAGCCCCCATTTCCTCCGAAATCGCGGAAATGATAAAGTCCTTCTCCACGATGGGGATCTTGTTCGGAAGCCCCTGAAAGAGTCCGAGCCCGAAGAATCCCCCCGTCCCGATCGCAAAGAGGGACTGCGTGATCTGGTAGCCCCTGTCACTCATATCCGCCCAGGGATCCCTCCACGCGAAAAAGCGCGTCCTGACATGCTGAAAGAGAAAGTAAGAGAGGGAAGCGGCAAGGGACATCGCGATCCCCCCGAGAAAGAGATAGGCGGAGCGGTTTGTCGCGATATAGAGCATGACAAGAAAGGAAAGGAAGAAGATGAGGGCCGATCCGAGATCCTTACAGAGCACGAGGATCAGGATATGGGCCCCGGCGATCGCCGCGGCAGGCAGTATCTCCCGAAAGCGCCGCGCCTGATACAAAAATCCCGAAAGACTCAGTACAAAGCTGATCTTCACAAGCTCCGAGAGCTGAAAGGAGAAGCCGCCGATCGACAGACTCATCCTCGCGCCATAGCTTGTGACGCCGATCCCGAAGACGAGAAGCAGGAAAAAGATTCCGATCCCCGCAAAATAAAGGCGGTATTTCGCAAGATCCCAGATCTTATCGATGAGAAAGGGGATGAGAAGGGAGAGAAAGGAGGCCGCGACGGCGATCACATACTGTTTCAGCGATTTGTTGAGATTCAGCCGCTCCAGCATGATGAAGCCGTAGCAGAGGAAGAGACAGACATTATTGAGAAGAAGCTGATTCACATTCCGGTAGATGCGCCGAAAGAGAAAGCGGTAGATCAGGAAAAAGGCAAGCTGCGCAAAATAAAAGAGGAGGAGCATAGGATCCTCTGTCTTTAAAAGAATCACCGCGCTGAAAAGGAGATGAATGAGCAGGATGATCTGAAACTGCAGTCCGCAGAGCGTTCTCGCGTTCTCCTCCCGGCGGAGAGAGAGGATTCGGAAATTGCAATAGCTGTAGAGGACGATGAAAAGAATGCAAAGATACTTTGTGACCGTGCTAAAAAGATTGACCATTCCTTCCCCTTCCCTATCTGCCCTTCTCCTCCGCCCCGCTAAAGCGCGGGACACTCCGATGATCCCCGAGCGGATCCTGCGGCCGGGCCCCATCCAGGACGTTATCCATCCGGCGAAAAACACTCTCTCCGGCTGCCTTGCTCCTTATCTCACAGGCCCCGCACCCAAGTGCTGCCGTTTCCGATCCATAGCCCATAATCTGGTCCATCCGATACGCCGCATCCCGGGGGATGCCGGGAGAAATGCGCCGCTCACGGAGCCGATCCGGCGAATCTTCGTTTAAAACGGCATGAGATTTACTCCACTCCGGAGCGAAGCCGTCCCCTCGTATAGCGAAGCGGCGGCCTCCCGCGGAGGATCGCTTCACAGTCCTCAGCGGACTCTGCCGAAAAATCAAAGCGGAGGCTGTCCGCCCGAAGCTTCGAGAGCTCCTCTTTGAGATCTCCGCACCAGAAGCTGTCCGGGTTATAGATCTCATTATAGCAGTATTTACAGTACATCCTCACCGGCATCTCTCTCCCCGTCCGATCCTTAAGGAAGCGAAGCGGAGCCCCGCGGCGGCATTGACAGGCTGTCTTCTGAATGCAGTTTGCACTCACCATCATCGGAAGATGTCCGTAGACGAGAAGCTCTGTCCGGAGGGAAAGCTCGTCCATCTCCTCCTTCCAGCGCATAAGCTCGGGAAGCTTCAGCTCGATCGGATAGGTCAGACGCTCTGCTCCGAGGGAGCGCATGACGGAGGCCGCCTCCCGGTTCCAGGCATAAACAGTATAATCGAAAACCTGTTCCAGGGGATTTAAATCTCTCTTAAGGCTTTCTTCAAAAGGGAGAGAAAGCTGCTCCATCGAGCGGTAGAGAACTGCCTGCAAAAGCCCCTCCGGGAGCAGCCTCTCAAGAAGCTCCCGGGAGCTTCTCCCCCGGTCCGTCCTCTCAATCCGCCGAAGCCTGAGACCGGCTCTCCTGCCGTGCTCCCGTATCCTTCGGAGAAGCCCGGGGAGCTCACTGTCCGAAAAGGAAGCCTCGTCCAAGTAGATGAGCGCTGTGCTCTCCACGGAGAGCGCGGCGAGAAGCTGCGCATAGCTCGTGACGCTGACCCGAAGCTCCGCCCCCGGCGGGAAAGCTACCGCAGCCGGAAGAGCTCTTCTCTCCTCCTTCTTCCTCTTCCCTTCCTCTCTGCTTCTTCCCTTAAGGCTCCTCTTACTCTGATCCTTATCCCGATCTCGATTCCGGCTCCTATCCCCGCGCTTCTCCCTGCCCGGCTTCCCCCGTCCTTCTCCGTCTCTTCTCAAGTATGGCCCTCCTAAGCTCGGAAAATGCCTCTCTCCTTAAGCGCTTGATCGAGGAGATGGGGAGGAAAAGAGCCCCCTCCATCCGAAGGGAGAGCTTCTCAAGCCGAAAGCCGCTCCCGCCGCAGCTCCTAAGCTTCTCCTCCACCTCCCTTGGGAGAAGTGCTCTCCCCTCCGCAGCTTCCGCGATCTCCTCCGTCTCCTTTACAATGCGGATCTCCCCAATCTCCTCACCTTCTCCGGAGAGAAGCGTGAGAGAGAGGGAAGCTCTCTCCCCGGGAGAGACGTAAAAGTCTGCCGAAAGGGGAAGCGTCCGCTCCCGCTTCAGATAGTTTTCCCGGATCGGCTCCGAGATCTCCGCTCTCTCTGCCCGGAAGGCTCTCTCCGAGAGAGAGAGCATCTCCGGACCGTTTCGCCTTTTCAGGTAATTGCTCACCCCGCCCCGGTCATACATCTCCCGGAGAATCTCCCTGTCCCCCTCCTCAATGGAAAAGTCCCGCCCGGAGAGGGCGAGATCGAGATATTTCCGATAGACCGATACCACGCCCGCCGTGTAGAGCGGAGACTTCATCCTCCCCTCGATCTTCAGAGAATACGCGCCAGCAGAGAGAAGCTCCGGCAGGAGATCCAGTGTCTCCATATCCTTCATGCTGAGATAAAAGGCCTTCTTCCCTCCCGTCTCATAGCAAAGCCGGCAGGGCCCCGCGCACCTCCCCCGGTTCCCGGATCTTCCGCCAAGGAGTGAGGACATGAAGCAGGCGCCGGAATAGCTGTAGCACATCGCGCCGTGGACGAAGACCTCGAGCTCGAGCCCTGTCCTCTCATGGATCCTCCGGATCTCCTCAAGGCTTAGCTCTCTCGCGAGCACGGCCCGGGAGAAGCCGAGCCTTTTTGCGAGGAGGACTCCCTCCGGCCCCGTGATTGCAAGCTGCGTGCTCGCGTGGAGCTTAAGATCCGGAAAGTCCCTTCGTATGACGGAAGCCGCGCCGAGATCCTGGACGATCACCCCGTCAAGCCCCGCCTCGTAATAGGGCTTTAGGTATGAAAAAAGCTCTTTAAGTTCAAAGTCCTTAAAGAGTATATTTAGTGTCATATAGACTTTCACGGAGAAGAGATGGCAGTACTCGATCGCCTCCATCAGCATATCCTCTTCCCCGGAGGAAGCGGATACGGCATAGGCCCTCGCGCCGAATCTCCGGCCTCCCATATAGACCGCATCGGCTCCCGCATTGACCGCGGCCTTCGCCGAGAGAAAGGAGCCCGCCGGTGCGAGGAGCTCCGCGCGGAGGCTCATCCCGCGCTGCCCTCTCTTTCCGAGAGCAGGGCGAGCTTCCTCTCCGCCTCCTCAAGCTTTCGCTTCGCCTCCTCAAGCTTCATCCGGGTATTGATGAGGTCATGTTTTGCGGCGTAGCTCTCCCGCTCCTGCTCCTGCATCTCCCGCTCCGCCTTCTTCGTTTTCTCCCTCTCGATGAAAAGATCATCGCAGATATTGACCTCAAGCAAAAGATTCCGGAGCTCCGCATCCATATTGTGATAATCCCGGACTTCCTTCTTGAATTTGGATATCTTCGCATTCAGGTAGCCCGCCACCTCATGGAGATAGGTCTCTGACTCCGAACCGCTTAAGTCATAAATCTTTCCGTCGATCACCACTTCCACTGTGTTCTTCTCCGCCATCTTCCTCTCTCCTGTCCCTCTAATCTCAAGATCCCGCCCCTAAAGCTCCAGGCTGGACTGATGCGGAAGCCCCAGATGCCGATACGCGCGCTCTGTCGCGACCCTTCCCCGGGGTGTCCGCATGATGAGCCCGTTCATGAGAAGATAGGGCTCATAGACATCCTCTATCGTCCCGCTGTCCTCTCCGAGAGAGGCGGCGAGCGTCTCAAGTCCCACGGGACCTCCGCTGAACTTCTCCATGATCGTGAGAAGATAGCTCCGGTCATTCTGATCGAGGCCCAGCCTGTCGACATCCAGGATGTCCAGCGCATAGTCCGCGGCCTCCGCCGTGATCCTTCCCTCGTAGCGGATATCCGCGAAATCCCTCGTCCTCCTTAAGAGACGGTTGGCCAGGCGCGGTGTCCCCCGGGAGCGGAGCGCGATCCTCCTCGCCCCCTCCGGCTCGATCTCCACCTTCAAAACCCGGGCAGAACGGAGAACGATCTCCTCCAGCTCCGCTGTCTCGTAGAACTCCAGCTTCGCGATGATGCCGAAGCGGTCCCGAAGCGGAGCGGAGAGCAGCCCCGCCCTGGTGGTCGCCCCGATTAGAGTGAAGTGCGGAAGCTCGAGTCGGATGGAGCGGGAGGAGGCGTCCTTTCCGAGCATGATGTCGATCGCGAAGTCCTCCATCGCGGGATACAGCACCTCCTCCACCTGCCGGTTCAGGCGGTGGATCTCATCCACGAAGAGCACATCGCCCTCGGAGAGATTGTTGAGAAGCGCCGCCATCTCCCCCGGCTTCTCGATCGCCGGCCCGGACGTGACCTTGATATTCACCCCGAGCTCATGCGCGATGATGTTTGCGATCGTCGTCTTCCCCAGTCCCGGCGGGCCGTAGAAAAGACAGTGATCGAGGGACTGCGCGCGGTTTTTCGCGGCCCGGATGTAGACAGAAAGCATCTCCTTCAGCTTTCTCTGCCCGATGTAATCCGAAAGAAGCTGCGGCCGGATCGCAGGCTCAAAGCTCCGATCCTCCGAGCTCTCCTCCGTATTGATGATCCTTCGTTCCATTCGCCTTCCTTAAAACGCCAGATGCCGAAGACTTTGCTTTAAGACATCGTCCGGCGTCATATCCTCTGTGAGCTTCACCCTCCGGACCGCCCTCTGCGCCTCCGCCATGCCGTATCCCAGGGAAAGGAGAGCCTCCAGCGCTTCCTTCGCGCTGTCCCGAAGAGCCTCCTCCCCGCCCTCTGGGATCTCCCCATCGGTGGAAGCGGGGAGAAAATCCGGGGGATCGATCTTATCCTTTAAATCCAGAATCAGGCGCTCCGCCGTCTTCTTCCCGATTCCGGGCGCGGCCTGAATCGAACGGATATCCCCGGAAAAGATCGCCCTCCGAAGCTCCTCCGGTCGGAGGACCGAGAGGATCCCGAGCGCTCCCTTCGGCCCGATCCCGCTCACACCGAGCAGGCGGACAAAGATGTCCCGGTCCTCCGCCGTGAGGAAGCCGAAGAGCTCCATCGCATCCTCCCGCACGGAAAAATAAGTATGGATCTTCACCTCTTCTCCGGGGGGAGGAAGTGCCGGAAGCAAAGAGGCCGGAACACGGATTCCATAGCCAAGTCCCCCGGCCTCCACAAGCACCATTCCCTCCCGAAGCTCCCGGAGGATTCCCCTCACATATCGTATCATCTCGCACCTCGATCCATAACAGTCTAGCACAAAGCGAAGGGCATGGCAAATAAAAGAAGGCCCCGCGCCTCCCCCGATTCCTGCCCCTCTCACTCCCTTATGCTGAGCGAAGCGAGAAGATCATAGACGATGGTATCCCTCTTATCGCTTCGGAGAAATTCCCCCCAGTCGGGGATCAGGCAGTCATGCGTCCTCGCTTCCTCATCCTTCTTTTTAGAATAGCGAAAGCCCTTAAGATAATAAAAATTGCACCACCTTTTATGCTCAAGCGCCGCCATAAAGCACATCAGAGGATCCCTCTCGATCTCCTCCGTCCTCTTAGAAGGAGAAAGACTCTGAAGCTTCCTCTCCCAGTCTTTAAGCTTTTGTAAAAGAAGCTTTTCCTTTTCCTCCCCGGGGAGAAAATGCAGGAGAACCCGCTCCTTCATCTCCTTATGGAGCATCTGGCTCATGCAGGAATCCTTCTTTAAAAGACTGAGCTCCTCCCACAGCTCTCTCCTGCTCTCCTTCGCCCCTTCCTTCGAGACGATTTCAGAGGAAAGCGCATGGTAGCGGGCATTGAAGTCCATCGCCGCCTCTCTCCTTTGATCCTCCAAGACGCACTGCGTATTCAGGACCCTGCTCTCGATCCCAAAGGGGATGAGGGCGCCGTAATAGCCCGAGAAATTCTCAAAAAACGCGGAGAAGCTCTCCGGATCCCCGATCCTTAAGGCCGCAATCCTCCCCCTGAAAAGCTCCTTCAGCCGCTCCATTAAGATGAGATTGTCGGAAAGCTCACCGAGGGAGAAAACGACGATGTCGATCCGTCTCCTCCGATCCGCCTCCTCGATGAGAGAGAGAAAGTCCTTCCCGAGGATATCCGCCGTAAGCGCGTGAAGCTCCGCCGTCTTTCCGAGAAAGGGATACTCCGCCGTAAGCTCCGAGAGGCGCTTTTCGACCTCCCTGTCCGCGATCGTGAAATGATTGTTCTCCATGGGATTACAGACCAGGCTGTTCAAAGCCGCAAGGAGCACGGCCTCCCCCAGCCTCCCAAAACCAAGGATCAGGACGTGAAGACTCCCGATTGCCCCGCAGAGCGCCTCAAAATCAGCCGCCTCGGAGGGAGCCGCCTCCTTCCGAAAAAGCTCCTCCCTCCGGCAAAGCGCCTCCATCAGCTGCCCCGCGACAGCATCCTCCATATTGAAAAAGCTGATCTCTGCCCTCTTCATGCTGTCAATGCTTCTCTCCATCATCGCCTGCAGAAGATGGGAGCGGGAGCGAAGGACCATGTGACAGCGGCCCGGAAGGGGAAGCACCCGATCATGGAAGAGCCGCATATTCTTGAAATTTTCGATATCCTCCCCGAAGAAGATCACAGCACAGTCCCCTCTTCCCCCAAGCTCCTCCCGGAGAAGGGCGGAAGGATCCCGGGAGAGATCCGGGGAAAGCCTCCGGATCCCCTTTCCGATCAGAAAGTTCCTGTCATAGGGACAGTCAGAGCCCGCGATCATGGCTCCGACCCCGTTATTTTCCCGGATGAGATTCCGTAAAAGCCGGTAGGCGCTCTCGCCCTCCCCGAAGACGAGATACCGCTTCGCAAAAAGGCTCTTCCTGATGTAGGAGAGCTGATGCCATAGCACTCCGAAGGCATTCACGATGCCAAGAAGGCTACCAAGGGGGGAAAGCCACTTCGCGATCTCATAAAATACAGAATACTTTTCCGTAAGCCCTATGGTCGGCGCGAAAAAATAGAGCTTTATGGTGCTGAAGAGGACCGAAAGCCAAAGCCTCCAGCCGGAAAGCTGAGACCCATAGTAGAGATAAGAGCCGATCGCCCCGAGTATCCCTCCCGAAAGGAGCAGGAAATACATCAGCCGCTTCCTGCTGCGGGAGAGCTTCCCGATCCAGTAATTCCGCATACTGACCTCCTACTGTGATCTTCCGATTTTCGAAAGCTCCTCATCGCTGAGGCTCCGCCCTCTGAGCGCCTTTTCCGAAAGAGCCGAAAGCTCCTCCTCCCGGAAGACCCTCTCCAAAGAAGAGCTCTCCGTTCCACTGTCAAAGATGAGCTTCTCTCCGTCTTCTGTAAAATACGCTCTCCCGCTCACGGGGCGCTCGGCATCTCTCCTTCCGAAGCTTCTGATATAGACTCCGGTCTTTGCATCCGTCATAACCATGTCTCCCCCGGTATTAGTGATGAGATAGCGCCGGTCGGGAGAGATGGAATTGCTGTTAAGCTTCTCATTTCCCATCCCCTGCCTCAAATTATTGGTCGGGACGATATGGATCTCCTCTCCCTCCGTATAGCGGAAGATGTCATTCCCGGTAATCCCGAGCGCATTCCACTTCCCGCCTTCCCTGTAGAGACTGTAGCACTCCCCCGGGAGCTCCTCTCCCTCTTCCCCATCCGGGAGCGAAAAGATCCGGCAGCGGTGCTCCGCCGTATTCACGGCAATGGCATCGTCCTCCTCACTGAGGACGATAGACACAATGCCGCTCTCAAGCTCCCTTCGAAAGCCATTCGGCTCTCCCGTCCTCCCGTCATAGCTCTCCACCACTCCGTCCGAAAAGGCCGCAAATACCGAGGAGCCGTCCTTCGAAAACTGAATCCCCGTCACCATGACGCCCTCCCCCGCGGACTTCTTCCGGGACTCTGTCTCCGAGAGCACTTCTCCGGAAGCGATGTCCACCAGGCTGAGATTGGCCGACAGGGTATCGCTCACCGCCATAACCGTGGCCGTAGAATTCAGGGAAAAGACATTGAACTCCGGATTGACCTCCTCCGGAAGCTCCCAGTCACGGAGCAGCTTCCCTTCCCCGGTATGGAAGAGATAGAGCCTCTCCCCGTCCGTATGCAGAGTATAGCTTCGATTCCTGCTCTGCGAAAGCAGTCTCCCCCGGCATTCCCTGCGCTTTCCGCTCCCCACAGCGTCCAAAAGCAGGATGCTCCCATCCGCTGCGGAGTGGATCAGATACTTTCCGTCCCTCGTAAAGGAAAGCTTTACGGAATCGGCATCCTGCATCTCCCTGATCTCCCCCGTAATCTTATTTTCCTTCGAATGATAGTCGATCCCGGACCAAAAGGCCGCGCTCCGATCCTCCCAGACCCCGACAGCATCCCCATTTTCGGGATTGATCTCGAAATTGGACAGCCGGGCATTTTTCCCGATCAGAAAGCCCGTCTCCTCCATGCTCTCCCTGTCAAAAAGAAGGATCTTCGAGCCGGCAGAAGCCAAAAGATAGAGGTAGTTCCCATAGCCCCGTATAGAGCGGCAGCGAAGGGAGAGCTCCACGCTTTTTTTCTCCGAAGGATTCTCCCTGTCCACAATGGAAAGGCTGTCCTCCAGGCAGCGGTAGAGATACCTTCCGTCCTCGGAATACAGCATCGTCCTCCCCGCAGAGCTTTTCCCCTCCTCCGGCTCCAGTAAGACTCTCTCCTCCAGATCCTTAAGCCCGACTTCGATGACGGAGCTGTCCGAGAGAGCGAATGCGAGGGAAGAGCCGTCCGGAGAAGGAAGCACCTGGAGAAGCTGCTTCCCCTCCCCAAGCTCCTTCGTATAGACAATCCTTTTCCCCTCGATATCCCAAAGCTCGAGGCAGGGAGAGGCGGAGAGACTCCGAAAGCCCAGCAGGAATTTCCCGCCGCCCGCAAGCCCCATCTCCGTATAATATTTCTCCCCTGTATTTCCGATCCTCTGACAGCGTTTCAGTTCCTTATCCCAGAGCAGAAGCTCCCCGTCGAAGGAATTGCTCACGACAATGCCGTTCTCCGAATCCGCGGCGAGGCTCACCAGAGGAAAGGGCGCAGAACAGCTTCTCTCCCGAAAACCCCCTTCGATATCCCATAGCTCCATCCCGTTGTCCTCCCCTATCACGAGAAGCTTTTTCCCTCCCTCTAGGGCAGCATAAAACGGGCCTTCCCTTCCGGTCTTAAGGAGGGAGAGTCCGCTGTAGGGCTCCCGGAGCAAAGCCCTGTTCAGGATGGAATAATTCAGGGAATGGATATAATCGATCTCCTCCATGGAATCCGAGACATAGTCCATGGCCCTGTCCGCGATCAAAAGAGAGGAGAGCCGATCTCCTTTTGCAAGAGCCGAGTCCGCATAGTTCAGAATCATAATCGCGGTCTGCTGCCTGGCCCTTCGCTCCGAGCGGACGGAGCGGCGGTAGAGATTCCAAAGGCAGAATAGAAAGATGAGACTCACGCCGAGCACCATTCCGCTGATCGAAAGCAAAAGCCGAAGCCTCCTCTCCCGCCCTCTCTGCCTAAGATCCCCGTAGCTGATTCCGAGCATCCCCGCCATAAGCCTGTAGATCTCCGTCTCCCGAAGGAGCTTCAGAGCCTCCCTCCGGAAGATACCAAGCTCCGGGGAGCTCAGCTTCTCATAGCCGCAAAAATCAGGGCTTTTCACCGCCTTCGTCCGAATATCCGCCGCGAGAAGCTCCCTCCTCCGCTCCTCCCCCCCTTTACTCATCTTTAAGCTCTTCAGCGCCTCCGGGAAGACCTCCTCCGGCTCTCCCTCCAAAAGGAGCACCAGTATCCTCTCATCCCCGTGAAGGCTCCGAAAGAGTTCGATCTCCTTCAGGCACCAGGGAGAGAATCTCGTCCTGCGAGAACAGACAGAGATCAGATATCTCGACCTTCCGATTCCCTCCCGGATGGAATCCGTGAGATCCCCGGCCGTAAGCTCCTCCCGGTCGAGAAAGGATCTCCCGAGCCATCCGGAGGAACGAAGAGATTTCGGAATGGGAAAGGTCTCTAAAAGCCGGTGGAGACTCCTCGCGATATCCGCATCTGGCCTGACATGGCGATAGCTGATAAAGACATCGTACTTATACTCTGCGCTCTCTCCCTTTGCCATAGCTCACTCCCTCTCACGGCATCCTCCAGACTCCCCTGCCTCTCTCCTTCCCCTTAAGCCGGCTCGCTGCCAAAAGACGCCCCGATACCGCTTCCCGCCCCTGGCGCTAAGACGCTCCGATACCACTCCCCGCCTATAGCGCTAAGCCGAGCCGAATCCGCTCTCCGATCTTCCCCCGCTATAAATCCAGCTTCATATAGATCGAATTCTTCATCGGGCTATTATTATAGCTTTCTATCTCATAAAACCCGAATTTCTTATAGAGGCGAAGCGC
This sequence comes from Oribacterium sp. oral taxon 078 str. F0263, assembly GCF_000469565.1. Lineage (NCBI taxonomy): Bacteria > Bacillati > Bacillota > Clostridia > Lachnospirales > Lachnospiraceae > Oribacterium > Oribacterium sp. oral taxon 078. The sequence continues at coordinate 358,433 of NZ_KI273122.1, forward strand.
GCTTTGCAAAAACGGAAGTGTGTCCAGCAGCATATGGGAGTAGCCGATCTCCCTCGCATCCCCTATGATCCTCTCCACTAAAATTTCCCCAAGCCTCTTGCCCCTGAACTCGGGGCGTATATAAAGGCGCTTCATCTCACAGCTTTGATCATCGATCTTCCTTAGCCCTATGCAGCCCGCCGGTTTTCGATCGCAGTAGAGCAGATACACTCTCCCATAGGGAAGCCCATACTTTCCATCCAGATGATCGATCTCTTCCTCATAGTTTTGAAGATCAAGGTACTTTTTAAATGACGCATCCCTTTCGATCAAAAGCCTGGTGTATTCCTCAAACAACGTTCTCAGCTCTTCCCTCTGATGATAAGCGGGTACTATCTTTATGTCCAAATACTATCCTCCATCCTATCATGCCTTCGGCATACCCTGATATTCTTCCCTGTTTCGGAAACTCCCGACAGTTCTCCCCGGATTTTCCGGGGGAGCGGTAATTTCCACGCAAAACAGTGATCTCCACGCGAAACAGCTCCTAAGGAAGATTTTTTGGTATCGCGCAGGAATCTTCCTTAGGAGCATACCTTGTCGGAGCGCATTTTACAACTTTTTTATGATTCTAAAGATTCTAAAGGAAAAGAGCAGGCAGAGGAAAATCTTAAAAATCCGGGAACATTCCATGGATACCCGGGCTTTAGACGGAAGTCTTTCGAAGGGAGGCGGAGTCCGAGCTGTAGATCCTGTCAAAATGCTTCTCCGCCGCGCTCTCCAGGCGCTCCAGCAGCAGGATAATCAGCCAGTACACCAGCATAAGAATCATATATGCCTCAAAATAATTGAAGGTCACCGAGGCCCTGAGATTTGCCGCTGCGGTGATCTCCACCACGCCGATCGTAAAGGCCATGGAGCTTCCCTTTACGATGTCCACAAGATTATTAAAAAGAGAAGGAATCGCGACCCTCGCAGCCTGCGGCAGCACGATCCGCGTCATGGTCCGCGTCTCGCTCATCCCATGCGCCAATGCCGCTTCCCTCTGCCCCTCCGGCACAGAGAGGAGAGCGCCGCGGACCACCTCCTTCATGTAGGCCGCCGCATTCAAGGTGAGCCCGATCGTACAGATCACGATGGCCGGGATACTCCTCAAGGGCTTTATGAAGGTCGGAATGCCGAAATATAAAAGGAAGAGCTGCGGCAGCAGCGGTGTCCCCCGGAAAAAGGATACGTAGAGCGCAAAAAACTGCCTCAGCACAGGCACCTTGAAATAATCGATCACCGCGATGAACACTGCGAGGAGCAGGGACAATACAAATGAAACTGCCGTCAGCTCCAATGTAATGGGAAGAGCCCTCATGATCGCCTTCGTGCAGCTCTCCGCAAATACCCAATCCATAAGCTTCTCCGTATCTTCTCTGTATCTTCTCTGTATTTTCTCCCTCTTATTTAGTTTAATTCAGATCCTCCGCGCCCTCCGGCTTGATGCTGATATCCATATCGAACCACTTCTCCGATATCTTCTTAAGGCTTCCGTCTTCCTTCATCTCCCGAAGAGCTCCGGAGACCAGTTCGCAGAGCTTCTCCCCTCTTTCCGTCCTGGCAAAGGGAAATACATTTGTCTCCACGACATTCGTATTTCCGAGGATCCTGAGATTGTCCACCTCCTTCACCGTATTCACGCAGGAGGTATAGGCCCTCGGCCAGAGATCACATCTTCCGAGCGCCACATCCTGGACGGACATCCCGCTGTAATACATGGGCTTAAGCGCAATGCCGAACTCCTTGTCGATCGCCGCAACGATCAGGTCATCGCTGGTATTGGTCTCGCAGGAGATCGTCATACCGGACTTCAAATCCTCCATGGACTTCAGCTTCTCATTGTCCTTTGCGCACAGCAGGGAATAAATATTATAAGCATAGGGCTCAGAAAGCTCATACTTTTCGCTGCGCTCCGCATTATACGAAATCTGCTCACCGACAGAGTCGAGACGCCCGTCCCCGAGCATGAGCCAGAGGCTATTCCACTCCATGACCTTATAATCAATCTGATAGCCGATTCTCCTCCCGATCTCCTGCCAGACATCATAATCATAACCGGAGAGCTTCCCGTTTTCATCCGTCTGCACCCAGCCCGGCGTCGTGGCCTCACATCCGACGGTGATTACCCGATCCCCGCCGTCCTCCTTCGATACGGAAACGCCTTCTGCGGACTGTTTTCCTCCGGTTTCACCCCCGGAAGCCTCCGTTCCCAAAGACTGCTTCCCTCCGGATCCCGTGCCGCAGGAAGCAGTAAAAAAGACCGCCGCCGCCATAAGAAACAATGCCGTAAAGAGCCTCTTCCCTCGCATATAAGTCCCCTCATCCGTCCTGAAATATCCGGACTGTCCGGAAGACCGATCCAATGCACTGAAAGATCGAAAACTCCCGGAAAATCCGATGCGCTTTTCCTCTCATTGTAGCCTCTTACAGCGCGGAGGACAAATCGGCTTTTCTCATAAATGCCTGCATTTATAGGGAGTTATAAATTTCACAGGATATCATTCCTCCTTCAGAAGCTCCACCGCATTCCCCTGGCTGCGAAGCCACATCTCCATTCCGCTCCCGTAAGCCTCTGCGAGGATCAGATAGGCACCATCCCTCTCCTCGAGCACTTTCGCTGTCGGAAGACGATCCAGTACCGATTCCAGGGACAGGCCCCGATACCAAAAGCGAATCCGCCTGAGCTCTCCGCCGTACATAAACTGCACCCTTTTTCGGAATTCTCCCTCCTCGAATCTATCCTTATAGGGCATCGGGAAATGCTCCTTCGTATGTCGGAGCTCCTCGATCCGATCTACTCTGAAAATCGCGGGACTCATCGCGCTCATGCTCCTGCCCTTAGACAAAAATTCCCTCTCCAGCCCCACGATCTCTCCCAGAAGGTAAAAATAAAACTCGGAGAAAAGGAGTGCGAGCGGCTTCACTCTCCTTTCCTTCAGCTCCTTATCCTTCAGTCTCCGATATCGGATCTCCAAAAGTTCATAATCCTTTATGGCTTTCCCCAGTTCCCAGATTCTGTCCAGAAGCAGCTTTCCGTGCTTCGGGGGGATGTAATGCCGGCGTTCATTCGCGAGAAGCTTCTTCGCGGTTTCCTGTCCCGTTTTGCTCCCTTGTGAAAGGAGCTTATCCAGTATCGGAAGCATCTCCTCCCGCTGAAAAGCCCGGCTGTCCAGAAGGATCTTGCCGATCGCGAGGATCTCCTCTCTGGAGAATTCTCCCGCATCCATAAGACTCAGGCGATACGCCTGCTCCTCCCTATCATAAATAAGCTCACGGACCGCTCCTTCCTTCTCCCCCTCCTGCGTCAGAAAAGCGCGGATCTCATCGAAATCTCTCTGGATGCTTTTCCCGCTGACATGATACTCCTGAGAAGGGGCTGTCGCACTAAGTGATTAGTGCGGCAG
>NZ_KI273123.1:0-13920 GCF_000469565.1 Oribacterium sp. oral taxon 078 str. F0263
TGCTCTGCACGGGAGCGGAGGAAGGACTTTATGAAGAAAGCGAGAGTGCCGCCTACTCTGCGGACCGTCCGTTCCAACACAGGACGCTCTCGCTCCGGCTGCCGCGGCCAGCGGCGCATAAGCGATTTAAAATACCAAATCGCTAAACGCCGGGGCGGCAGACGGCCTGTTTATGAACCGACCGGTCCGCAGGGCGGCAGACGCTCTGAGCAAAAACCAGTAAAATAGCTCTGCAGCGGTCAGGAAGCGGTGCTTTGCGCCGCGGGACTGCGAATGAAAGGGAGCAGGGCGAAAGCTGCGAAGCCATGCGAGGAATCATCGCTGCGGCACGGAAAGTCCGTCCGCCGGGGCGGCAGACGGCCTGTTTATGAATCGACCGGTCCGCAGGGTGGCAGCACAGGAAAGGAGCCATAGATATGAAAGCAGTTCAGGTTTACCTCAGTCCCTCCGCCGGGAAAAAGCTGATTGGAGACGCTCTTTCCGGGCGGGAAGATATTCTTCTTGCGGCAAAGGAGCATACTCTGGCCGTCGTCATGGGAAGCACAAATACCTATTTCGCCTCCGCGCTCGCGAGGAGGCTCGGACTTCCCTTTGAGGAAAAGGGCTTTTACCGGGGGCTTCTCCTCCCAAAGTCCGTAAAGCCCTCCGCCCCTCGGCAAAGGTATGATTTTATCCTGCGAAAGGGCGAGCTGCTCCCGGAAAAGAGCATCTTCGACATCGCGCCCTCTCTCGGAGCGGAGGACCTCATTCTGAAGGGAGGAAATGCCGTCCAGCTGAGCTCCCGGGATGTCGGCATTCTGATCCAGAGCCCGGAGGGCGGCACGATGATTCCGATTCTCAGCGCCGCAGTCGGAAGAAGGACCCGCCTCATCCATCCCGTCGGTGTGGAAAAAAGGGTGGATCTCCCGATCCCGATGCTCTGCGCCCTCCTGAATCAAGAGAGCCCGAGCGGTCTTCGCATGCTGCAGGGCCCCGGGCTCGGCTATACAGAACTGGATGCCTTCCGGGATCTCTTCGGGCTGGATGCGGAGCTCGTCGCGGCGGGCGGCGTATGCGGCTATGAGGGGGGCTGCCTCTTCCGCTTAGAGGGAGAGGACGACGCCGTGGAAAGACTCCTCCTTCGCCAGGAGGAAGAGGGGGAGACTCCCGCCTTCGAAGTCTGATTCCCTGAGATTCCGGACGCTTTAATGCCTTAAAGTTCGAAGTATTCCTTCGCGGAACGGAAGAGCGCCATGTCATAGTTTCCGGCTGCGTTCTTGAAATTCCCCGGCTGCCAGCGCTCCACATGCCCCATCTTTCCGAAGATTCTCCCGTCCGGGGAACAGATTCCCTCGACTGCATAGTCGGAGCCGTTCGGATTGTCAAAGAGCGCCATGCTGGCTCTCCCCTCAAAATCCGCATACTGCGTCGCGATCTGTCCGTTTTCCGAGAGCCTGCGGAGAAGCTCCTCTTCGCAGAGAAATCTCCCCTCTCCGTGGGAGACCGCGACCTCATAGACGGAGCCGACTTCCGCATTCATGAGCCAGGGGCTCAGATTGGAGCACAGCCTGGTTCTCACGATCTTTGACTGATGTCTTCCGATCGTATTAAAGCTCAGCGTCGGACTGTGGACATCACTGTCCCGGATCTCCCCATAGGGGAGAAGGCCCAGCTTGATCAAAGCCTGAAAGCCATTGCAGATACCGAGGATCAGACCGTCCCGCTTCTTAAGAAGCTCCATCGTGCTCTCTCTCATCCGTTCATTTCGGAAGAAGGAGGTGATGAGCTTCGCGGAGCCCTCCGGCTCATCTCCTCCCGAAAATCCCCCGGGGAGAAAGAGGATCTGGGCTTCCCGGAGTCTCTCCGATGCCTCCCGGAGAGACTCCGCGATCGCGTCCCCCGTGAGATTTCGAATCACCAAAATCTCCGGATCCAGCCCGGCCGTAAGACAGGCTCTCTCGGAATCGTACTCGCAGTTCGTCCCCGGAAAGACCGGAATCAGCACTCTCGGTCTGGATACCGGGACGGCGGGAGCTTCCCAGAGCTCCTCCCGATGATCCGGGAGCCCGGGGTCTTTCTTCTCTCTCTCCCCTAAGTCTGTCTTTTCCCCCGGAACGGTTCGAAGCGGAAAGATCTCCTCCAGTCTTCCCTCATAGAGAGAGAGGAGCTCGTCCGCGCTGACACTTTCCGATTGATAGCGGTACTCTCTCTCCGGAAGCACCGTGCCAAGATCTGCGAGAACGACTCCCTCCAGGGCCTGCGCCTCCCGGTAGAGAAGTGGGAGGTCTGCCTCCTCTCTGAGCTCCAGGAGGAAAGAGGCGTATTGATAGCCGAAGAGATCCTCCAGGGAGAGGCTCTCTGCAAAGCGAAAGCCGAAACCATTTCCCATACACTGCTTCATGACCGCCTCGGAGATCCCGCCGAAGCCGGGAGTATAGAGGGAGGCAAGGCGGCCTTCCCGCCTCCAGCTTTGGAGGAGGGAGAAGATCCGGAGGAGGCTCTTAGTCTCCGGAAGCTCCTCCCTGTATTCCGGGCGGAGCCAGAGGACTCTGTGCCCCGCCTCCTTGTACTCCGGGCTCAGAATCTCTCCCGCCTCTCCCGTCGTCACGGCAAAGGAGATCAATGTGGGCGGTACATCCAGCTTCTCAAAGCTTCCGGACATCGAATCCTTCCCGCCGATCGCCGCGACACCGAGATCGAGCTGTGCGGAGAAGGCCCCGAGCAGGGCCCCGAGCGGCGCTCCCCAGCGGCTTTTCACCTCTCCCGGCTTTCCGAAATACTCCTGGAGACTGAGATAAATCTCGGAGAATTCCGCCCCCGCGGCGATCAGCTTCGAGACGGATTCCACGACCGCGAGATATCCTCCCCGGTAGGGATTTTTCTCCGTGACATAGGGATTCCCGCCAAAGGCCATGAGGGAGACCGTATCGCTTTTTCCCCTTCGGACGGGGATCCTCGCCGCCATCGCCTGGATCGGCGTCCTCTGATATTTTCCCCCGAAGGGAAGCAGGATGGTCCCTCCTCCGATCGTCGAGTCGAACTCCTCGGAAAGTCCCTGGTGAGAGCAGCTGTTCAGATCCTCTGAAAGGGAGAGGAGACGCTCCCGGAAGCTCCCCTCCACCTTGCGGGAGATGCTCTCTCCCCTCCCGCTCTCAATGGAGATCCGCTTTTTCGCCCCATTACTGCTTAGAAAGTCGCGGGACAGGTCGAGAATGCAGTTCCCTCTCCAGTACATTCTGAGCCGCCTTTTTTCCGTGACGCGGGCCACTCTCGCAGCTTCGAGATTCTCTCGTTCCGCAAGCGAAAGGATTTCCGCCTCGTCCTCCGGGGCAATCACGACGGCCATTCGCTCCTGGGATTCGGAGATCGCAAGCTCTGTCCCGTCCAGTCCCTCGTATTTCCTGGGGACCCGGTCGAGGTCGATGTCCAGCCCGTCCGCAAGCTCTCCCACCGCGACGGAAATCCCTCCGGCACCGAAGTCGTTGCAGCGCTTTATGAGACGGCTCGCCGCGGGATTTCGGAAGAAGCGCTGCAGCTTCCTCTCCTCCGGTGCATTTCCCTTCTGCACCTCCGCGCCGCAGTCCGAAAGGGAATTCGAGCTATGGGCCTTCGAGGAGCCGGTCGCTCCCCCTATGCCGTCTCTCCCGGTCCTCCCGCCGAGAAGAAGGACGAGATCCCCGGGCAGAGGGCGCTCTCTCCTCACATTCTTCACCGGCACCGCAGCGAGCACCGCCCCGATCTCCATCCGCTTCGCCGCATAGCCCGGATGGTAGAGCTCCTCGACGATCCCCGTCGCGATGCCGACCTGGTTTCCGTAGGAGGAAAAGCCGCGGGCCGCGGCGGTGACGATCTTTCGCTGCGGAAGCTTCCCGGGGAGACTGTCCTGCACGGGACGGCCGGGATCCGCGGCTCCGCTGAGCCGCATCGCCTGATAGACATAGCCTCTCCCCGAGAGCGGATCCCGGATCGCGCCCCCGATGCAGGTCGCGGCTCCTCCGAAGGGCTCGATCTCCGTCGGATGATTGTGCGTCTCATTTTTGAAAAGGAGATAGTAATCCTCCTCCCCCTCTTCCGTCTTAATCTTCGTCCGGACCGTGCAGGCATTGATCTCCTCGGACTCCGAAAGCCCCTCCAGCTTCCCCTCCTTTCGGAGCAGCCTCGCTGCGATCGTCGCAAGGTCCATAAGGCTTGCGGGAGCCTCCCTCTTAAGCTCCTCTCTCGCATGAAGGTAGCGCTCCCAGGCCCTCTTAAGCTGCGGATCCCCGAGCTCCACGCCCTCTATCATCGTGAGGAAGGTCGTGTGGCGGCAGTGATCCGACCAGTAGGTATCGATCATCCGAAGCTCCGTGAGGCTTGGATCCCTTCCCTCAGTGCGGAAATATTCCCTGCAAAAGCGAAGATCCTCGAGATCCATCGCGAGGGAGAGCTCCTGCCGAAGCTCCCGGAGTCTCTCCTCTCCCGCCTCCGAAAAGCCGCTGAGCACTCTCACATCCTCCGGCGGACTGAGCCTCCGCCGAAGCGTCTCAGGGAGCTCCTCCGAGGCCTCCCTCGCCTCAACGGGGTTGATGAGGCAGTGCCGGATGCACGAAAGCTCCTCCTCCGTGAGCTCCCCGTCCAGAAGGTAGACCTTCGCGCTCCGGACTCTCGGTCTCTCTCCCCCGAGAAGGATCTGAAGGCACTGCTCCGCGGAATCCGCTCTCTGATCATATTGGCCCGGAAGATATTCCACAAGAATCCGCTCCGTCCCCCAGTCCGGAAGCTCCTGACAGCTTTCATCGAGCGGAGGCTCCGAGAGAAGCAGTCTCACCGCCCTCTGAAAGTCTTCCTCATCCAGCCCCTCCACATCGTAGCGCTGAAGAAGCCGAAGTCCCTTCAGATTTTCAAGAGGAAGACTGCTCTTCATGTCGTGATATACGGCCTCCGCCTCGCTTCGAAGTCCCGGCCTCTTCTCTACATAGATTCTATATACCATCTTCCCCTCCCATCAGGCGGAGCGCTCTCGCTCCGATGTCCCGCCGATAACGCATATTCTTGAAGTAGACCTTCTCCACATCCCGGTAAGCGCTCTCTATCGCCGCGGGAAGACTCTCCCCCGTCCCGACGACGCCGAGCACCCTTCCTCCGCTGCTGAAAAGCCTTCCCTCCTTCCTCTCAACCCCCGCCATATAGACCTCCCGGCAGAGCTTCGTCCCCGTGATCTCATATCCGCTCTCAAAGGCCCCCGGATATCCATCGGACGCGAGGATCACACAGCAGCTATGGCCCGCCTTCCAGCGGACCAGCTCCTCCGAAAGTTCTCCTCTTGTGCAGGACAGCAGGATCGGAAGGAGATCGGAGCGGAGAAGCGGAAGCACGGCCTGAGCCTCCGGATCTCCGAAGCGGCAGTTGTACTCGATCACCTTCGGCCCCTTCCCGCTCAGCATAAGCCCGAAGTAGAGACAGCCGCGGAAGATCCTGCCCTCCTCCTTCATCCCGCGTATCGTCGGGAGCAGGATCCTCTCCATGCATTCTCCCGCGATCTCCTCCGTATAGCAGGGATTCGGTGCAATCACGCCCATGCCCCCGGTGTTCGGTCCCAGATCCCCGTCCAGTGCCCTCTTATGATCCATGGAGGAGAGCATGGGAACGATCCTCTCCCCGTCTGTGAAGCTGAGAACGGAGACCTCCGGCCCCTCCAGGTACTCCTCCACCACAACGCGGTCCCCGGAATGTCCGAATTTCTTCTCTCCCATGATGCTCCAAAGCCCGATCCTCGCCTCCTCTCTGCTCTTTGCGATTATGACGCCCTTTCCCAGCGCGAGGCCGTCCGCCTTGATGACGATCGGAAGCTCACAGTCTTCGATGTATTTTTCCGCCTCCGAGAGTTCAGAAAAGACCCGGTAGTCCGCGCTCGGAATTCCGTGCCGTTTCATAAATTCCTTTGCAAAGACCTTGGAGCCCTCCAAAAGAGCGGCCGAGCGGGACGGTCCGAAGGCGGGAATTCCGGCCTCCATCAAGCGGTCCACCAGACCCAAAACCAGAGGCTCATCCGGAGAGACGACCACATAGTCGAGCTCCTTCTCCCTGGAAAATTTCACGATTCCATCGAGATCCGAGGCCTTCAGCCCGGGCACGGTCTCTGCCTCACTCATCCCCCCGTTCCCCGGAATCGCATAGAGCTTTTCGCAGTCCGGGCTCCTCCAAAGCGCCCTTAGAATCGCATGCTCTCTCCCACCGGATCCGATGACTCCTATCTTCATTCCCTCTCCTCGCTTTCCCTCTCCGAAATCTCCCGACTCATAAGCTGTACCGCGATCGGAAGCAGCTTCCATTCCGCTTCCTCCATGACGCGGCGCTGCAGACTCGTTGGACTGTCCCCCTCCAGGACCTCTACCGCCCTCTGAAAAAGAATGCGGCCTCCGTCCGGGATCTCGTTTACAAGATGAACCGTCGCCCCTGTCAGCTTCACCCCTCTCTTAAGCGCCGCCTCATGGACCCTGAGCCCATAGAAGCCCCTTCCGCAAAAGCTCGGAATCAGGGAGGGATGGACATTGATGATCCGATCCCGGAAGCAGGAGAGGAAGCGTTCCGAGAGAATCGTAAGAAAACCGGCCAGCACGATGAGTGAGATCCCCGCTCCCTTCAAGCTGCGAATCATCTCCTCCTCATCCCTCACGATCGTGAGAGCGGGAATCCCCGCCGCTCTCGCCCGCTCCAGGGCGGGAATCCCCGGCCGGGAGGCGATGACCAGACAAAGCTCCCCGTCCGGAATCTCCCCCCTCCGGGAGGCATCGATCAAAGCCTGCAAATTCGTCCCCCCTCCGGAGACCAGCACGGCGATCCGTGTCCTTCCTTTTTTCATACTTCTCCCCTCCTCCAGGGCTTCCCTCTCCCTAAAAGCAAGACTCCACAGGGTCCTCCCTCTCAGAGCCGTAATGGCCTCCGCCTCTTCCCTGTCCTTTCACCCCTTCCTTCTATGCGGCGCTTCGCCCTTTCGAAGCCCGGAACCGGCTCCGCCCGGGGGACAAGCAGCTGACTTCCCTTTAGGGCAGTTCTCTTAAGGAAGCTCTCCTTCCAAACGGCAGCTTTCCGCGCTCCCGGCCTCCCTGACACGGCAGTCCTCCGCACTCCCGGCTTCCCTGACAGAAGCGCAGAAAAGCGGAAAAAATTGCAGGGAAGCTCAGTGATGGAAGAGTCTTCTTCCCGTAAAGATCAAAACCATGCCGTGTCTGTCCGCTTCTTCGATGACATCCTCATCCCGGACAGAGCCGCCGGGCTCCGCGATATAGGAGACGCCGGACTTTGCGGCCCGTTTCACATTGTCCCCGAAGGGAAAGAAGGCGTCCGAGGCCAGAGAGACCCCGCGAAGGGCGCGGAGGCAGTCCCGCTTTTCCTCCTCTGTGAAGGGCTCCGGCCGGGAAGAAAAGTGCTTCTGCCACTCCCCTTCCGCGAGAAGCTCCCGGGAGTCCCGGGAGAGATAGGCGTCGACGCAGTTGTCCCGCTCGGCTCTCCGTATCCCGGGGAGGAAGGGGAGATCCAGGACTCTCTCGGACTGCCGGAGAAACCAAAGCTCCGCCTTCTCCCCGGCAAGCCTCGTGCAGTGGATCCTGGACTGCTGTCCCGCCCCCACCCCGATCGTCTGCCCGTCCAGAGCATAGCAGACAGAATTCGACTGCGTATATTTTGCGGCGATGAGCGCAGTCATGAGATCCAGTACGGCCTCTTCGGGGAGCGCCTTCTCCCGGGAAACGATTTTAGAGAGAGCTTCTCTCGTAAGAGCAGCAGAGTCCCCAAGCTGCTCAAAGCCTATGCCAAAGACCTGCCTTCTCTCCAGAGTGTCGGGGAGATAAGAGGGATCCATCCTAAGGATATTATAGCTTCCCCCCTTCTTTTTCCTGAGGAGAGCGAGTGCCTCCTCCGTAAAATCCGGCGCGATGACCCCGTCCGAGACCTCCCTTTGCAAAAGACGCGCCGTCGTGAGATCGCAGCAGTCGGAGAGCGCCGCGAAATCGCCGTAGCTGGATACTCTGTCGCAGCCCCGCGCTCTCGCATAGGCAGAGGCCTGAAGGCTCTCATCGAGCCCTTCGATATCCTCCGAGAAGACAGCCCTCTTCAGCTTTTCGGGGAGGATCCTTCCGACCGCCGCTCCTGCGGGACTCACATGCTTAAAGGACGCCGCCGCGGGAAGACCCGACGCAGCCCTAAGCTCACGCACAAGCTGCCAGGCATTCAGCGCATCCAAGAAATTGATATAGCCCGGCCGCCCGTTCAAAATCTCAAAGGGAAAGTCCCGCGCTCCTCCATCCCCCTCCGGCATGAAAAGTCTCGCGGGCCTCTGCGTCGGATTACAGCCGTATTTCAATTCGTATTCCTTCATCTTCTCTCTTCCTCATCCCACCGGGGATGCCCCATCCTTTCTCTCCCAAAGAGCCGCTGAGGAAAGGCGGTGCTCTCAAAACCGCCGTCTCTCCCTAGCTCAGTGCAGATCTAAGTACACAAAAAGCGATTGATCAGCGCATTCTCCGTCTCCCCGCTCTCCCGGTCGATCCGCCTGACATAGAGGGAGATCCGGTTCTCCGGATCGAGGCTTCGCCAAATCAGTCCGGCGAGCTCCTCCGCCGTCCTCTCCCGGATCAGGACCGGCCTCGGCTCCCCCTGAAAGCTCGGAAGAGGGCCCCCCCTCCCCTGATAGGTATGGATGAAATGCCCAAGCCCCGGCTCAAAGGCGTAGTGATAGAAATATCTCGCACAGTTCCCGCTTCCCGGGCTCTCCGCCTTCAGGATGGAGAGCGTGTAATTTCTCCCGAGAAGGTCCATAATGCCGGAGATCCGCGGCGTATCATTTGGCCTGTCCGGCTCGAAGCTCCTCGTAAAAAGCGCCTCCTCAAAGCTCTTTCCCGCCTCCAGAAAGTCATGAATCGTATCGCTCTGATCGCCGTTTGCGACGATGAGTCTCCCGGACACGCTTCGAAGCGGCGAATAGAGAACGAGGGAGGGATCCGAAAGCCTTTCCGGACAGGCCGGATCGATCCTAAGCTCCTCCCCCTCCTCCCGAAAGACCCGGTTTCTCGAGTTCTCCGAGCGCCCCATGATAAAATAGGAGAGGAAAAGATCCCTTCCGTTCTCTCCCATCCCAAGCAAAATTCCCCTCCCCGGATAGGGGAGCCCAAAGAGCGCCTCTCCGATCCCCTTCCTCTCAAAGTGCTCCATCCCGCCTCCTCCCTCCTTCTTATACCGGGCATATAGAGCCCGGCAAAGGACAAAGTCTCCCGAAATATCCGTCTTAAAAACGGCGTCCTGCATAAGCTCTATTCCAACAGCAATTTTTCCCGGGAACTCACGATTTCTCCCAGCGGATAGGCGGAAAGACCCAGGTCGAGAAGGAATGAAAGGGCTTTCTCCTCCTGCTCCCGGGATACAATAAGCGTCATCCCGACTCCCATATTGAAGGTATTGTACATATCCCTTTCCGGGATCTCTCCGCGCTCCTCGATCAGCCGGAAGATCGGGAGCACCCTGACATCCCTTTTCCGGATCCGCGCGCCGAGCCCGTCCGGTATGGAGCGGGGAATATTCTCATAGAAGCCGCCTCCCGTGATATGGCTCAGTCCCTTGAGCTCCACTCTTTCCATGAGGGAGAGAAGCGGCTTGACATAGATCCTGGTCGGAAGAAGCAGGCTCTCCCCGAGACTCCTTCCCTCCAGAAGCGCAAGCGGCTCCTCCGCTTCCTCCTTCGAGATCCGATCGAGATCAAAGACCTTCCGGATGAGAGAAAAGCCATTGCTGTGCACACCGCTGCTCGGAAGAGCGATCAGGCGGTCCCCCTCCTGCACCCCACTCCCGTCGATGATCCTGTCCTTTTCCACGATCCCGACGGAAAAGCCCGCAAGATCATACTCATCCTCCGGATAGAAGCCCGGCATCTCCGCCGTCTCTCCGCCGATCAGCGAGGATCCCGCCTGCACGCAGCCCTCCGATACGCCCTTCACGAGCTCCGCGATCCGCTCCGGCACATTTCTCCCGCAGGCGATATAATCCAGGAAAAAAAGCGGTCTTGCGCCGCAGCATATGACATCATTGACACACATCGCGACGCAGTCAATCCCCACCGTGTCATAGCGCTTAAGCAAAAAGGAGAGCTTCAGCTTCGTCCCCACCCCGTCGGTCCCCGCCACAAGCACCGGCTTTCTTAATCCCTCCGGGAGCTCAAAGAGCCCGCCGAAGCCGCCGAGTCCGGAGAGCACATTCTCCGTCATCGTGCGCGCTATGTATTGCTTCATGAGCTCCACCGCGCGGTAGCCCGCCGTGATATCCACACCGGCTCTGCGGTAAGACTCGCTGCAGCTCTTCATCTCTCTTTCCCCCTATCCCTGGTATCTCCCGGAAAGCTCCCGGTCACGCTCCAGAACCTTCTCCCTGTTCCGCTCCCGCTCCTCCCGGAGCTTTTTTGCGAGGCTCTCCTCTGTCACCGCGAGAATCTCTATCGCAAGAAGAGCCGCATTCTTTGCCGCATCGATCCCCACTGCTGCGACGGGGATCCCGGGCGGCATCATGACGGTGGAGAGAAGCGCATCGCTCCCCTCCAGCAGCTTCGCACTGCAGGGAAGGCCTATGACGGGGAGCGTCGTGTTCGCCGCCATCACTCCCGCAAGATGCGCCGCCATCCCCGCAGCGCAGATCAAGACGCCGTAGCCCTCCTCTCTCGCCCGCTTCGCAAAGCGGCAGGCCTCCTCCGGCGTTCTGTGCGCCGAATACACATGAACAGAGAAGGGAATCTCGAAGCTCTGCAAAAGCGTAATCCCCTTCTCTACGACAGGGAGATCCGAATCGCTCCCCATGATGACTGCAACCCTCTTCATCCGCACTCCTTTCCGGACCGAAAGACTGTAATGAGCGTTTTCCCACAGAAAAAGGGACAGCTTAAGCTGTCCCTTTCCATCACACTGCGGTCCGCCCCAATGACGGGGGCTTCAGAATCCCCCCTCTCTCCCGAAAGTCCCTCTGAAATCCCCATCCGAACCTCCCGATCAGGCTGAACCGACGAAACCTCATTCATTATAGGAGAGGGCGGGGGCCTCCGTCAAGCTTCCCTTTTTCTCAACGGAGAGGATGAGAGCGAAATCCGATGCGGCACCGGATCAGCTCTTTATGCGAAGAAGGAGCGAATTGCTTCTCTCGATGAAATCCGCCATCTCCGAAGCGGAGAGCGGGGCCTGCTGCAGCTTGGCAAGGTCATAGAGCTGCTTTTCGATGAGCTTTCCGTCTTCTGTATCCCGGACGGAAAGGAGATGCTTGACCAGCGGGTGCTCCGCATTTAAAAGGAGCGTCTCCTCCACCGGCATCTCCCCCATGGACATTCCCTGCATCGCATACATCCGCATCATATCATTCATCCTGCGCCCCTCCTCGGAGATCGAGAGGAAAGCCGCCGTCTTCGGGGAGGTCATCTTTTGCAGCTTGAGCCGAAGCTTCTCCTTCTTCAGACTTTCGCGGAAGCTCTTTTCGAGCTCAGCCGCCTTCTCCGAAAGCTCCTTCTCCTCGCTCTCTGTGAGCTTGGTCCCGAACTCAGATTCCAGGTCTGCATCGATTCTCTTAAAATGAATGCCGGGGTTTTTCGCCTCGAGCTCTGTGATAAAGGGCTGATCGATCCTCTCCGTAAGAAGCACTGCATCCTTCCCGGCCTGCCGGAACATCGCGATATACTGGCTCTGCTGCAGAGGATCCGTGACATAGAAGATCGTCTTATCCTTCTTTTCCGCCTCCGAAGAAGCCGCATCCTCTTCCCCGGACTTCACGCTGCCCTCTTCCTTCGAGGACTTTTCCTCTTTGCTCTCCTCCTTTTCGCCTTCGCTCTTCCCTTCCCCTGCTTCGGCCGCCTTCACCTCCTTCTCCGCTTCGGGCTTCTGAGCCTCTTCCTTCTCCCCGTTCTCCCCGCTCTTTTCCTCCAGCGGGATCTTTTTGTCTTCTCCCTTTTCCAAGCCCTCCGCAGCTTCCGTATCCTTCGCTTCGGAATCGCTTCCCTTGATATCCAGACACTCCGGAAGCAGCAGGTATTTCTCGTCGATATCCTTAAAGAGGATATAGTTCGTCATCCTCTCGCAGAACTTCTGGTCCCTGAGACAGCCGTACTTGATAAAGGGAGCGATGTCATCCCAGTACTTTTCATAGCTCTCCCGCTCCGTTTTGCACAGGCCGGAGAGCTTGTCCGCCACCTTCTTTGTGATGTAATCGGAGATCTTCTTCACGAAGCCGTCATTCTGAAGCTGAGAGCGGGAGACATTGAGCGGAAGATCCGGACAGTCGATCGCTCCTTTAAGGAGAAGCAGATACTCCGGGATGACCTCCTTGATATTATCCGCGATAAAGACCTGATTATTATAGAGCTTGATCGTCCCCTCGATGGACTCATACTCGGTATTGATCTTCGGAAAATAGAGGATCCCCTTCAAATTATAGGGATAATCCATATTGAGGTGGATCCAGAAGAGGGGCTCCCTGTAATCGTGGAAGACCTTCCGGTAGAAGTCGAGATACTCCTCCTTCGTGCAGTCCGAGGGATTCTTCCCCCAGAGCGGATGAATCTCATTTACCAGCTCCGGCCGCTTCTCGATCCGAAGCTTCGCCTCAAGCTTCTTCTCCTTCCCGTCCGCATCCTTTTCCGTCTTCTCCGGGATCTCCTCCAGCACCACATCTCCGTCCCGCTTCTCCGCGGCCGGGATCGTCACCGCATCCTTTGGCAGCTTCGTGAGATAGATCTCTACCGGCATGAAGGAGCAGTACTTCTCCAGCACAGTGCGGATCTCCCACTCATTCGCATACTTGAGGCAGTCCTCATTCAAATGCAGGATGACGCTCGTCCCGTTCTCCTTCCGCTCTCCCTCCCGGATCTCATATTCCGTGCCGCCGCTGCAGCTCCAGTGCACCGGCTTCGCACCCTCCCGGTAGGACAGGGTCTCGATCTCTACGAGATCCGCCACCATGAAGGCGGAATAAAATCCCAGACCGAAATGCCCTATGATCTGCTCCTCATTTGCCTTATCCTTATATTTCTCGATAAAATCCGTCGCCCCGGAAAACGCGATCTGATTGATATATTTCTCAATCTCCTCCTTTGTCATCCCGATGCCGTTGTCCCGGAAGCTGATCGTCTTTTTCTCCGAATCGACAATCACATCGATCCGCCCGCGGTATCCCTCCGGCTTCTTCCACTCCCCGATCAGGGAAAGCTTCTCAAGCTTCGTCACCGCATCCGACGCATTCGAGATCTGCTCCCGGACAAAGATATCCTGATCGCTGTACATCCACTTCTTGATGATCGGAAAAATATTTTCACTGTTGATCGAAAGACTTCCCTTTTCTGCCATATCCTCTGCTCCTTTATCTTCTCCAGCACAATGTAACAATGTAAAAGAGACTCCATAAGATTCCTGCCGCTTTATTATAGCATCTTTATCAGCACTCTTCAATACAGACTGCTAACAAAAAATGAAATGGAATATCGCAATATAGGAACATGGAGAAAAGGATGCAGCTATAAAAAGTATGCAGCCATAAAATGAATGCAGCCCTACAAAGTATGCGGCCATAAAACGGATCCGGCAATAAAAGCGGCCCCCTGCTCTGCCCGGCGCATTAAAAGAAGACAAGGCAATCTGCCTCGTCTTCTCTCTCTCGTGGAACCGCACGGATTTGAACCGTGGACCGATCGGTTATGAGCCGACTGCTCTGACCAGCTGAGCTACAGTTCCCTGAAAATAATCCGCGCCCGTGCCGGAATCAGCGGCGCCATAATAAATATAAGACCTAAGCGAAACGCTCAGGTCTCAGCCGATATTCGGACTTGAACCGAAAACCTACTGATTACAAATCAGTTGCTCTGCCAATTGAGCTATATCGGCATGACCGGCGATTTTTCAAACTGAAAGTCAAACCGACGACCTCCGCCGTGACAGGGCGGCGCTC
>NZ_KI273124.1:0-5050 GCF_000469565.1 Oribacterium sp. oral taxon 078 str. F0263
AATTAACTTCTACCCAATCCTTCGGAAGAATTAAGTTCCACCTTTCAGATTTCCAGGTGGAACTTCGAATAGCAATTAACAAACTCGGGAGATTTTCAGAGGAGATGCCGGAGAAGCCTTGCGCGCGCTTTGCTTTCATGATATAATCGCAGAACTTGTGCAGGGACTTTATGATTCCGGCGTCAAGGCTCTGCTCTGGAGCTGTGATCGCACGGAAGAAGCGGCAGGGCCTTATGCCGCGCCCCGATCCATGATTCAAGGTGCTTTATTAAAGGTGGTGAGAGAATGAAAATCGCGCTAGTGATCCTGTTTGTCATATTGGGGCTGGCTCTTTCTGCGATCATCCTGATGCAGGAGGGAAAGAGCGAGGGACTCGGAGCGATCTCCGGGATCGCCGATACCTACTGGTCGAAGAACCGGGGGCGTTCCATAGAGGGAAATCTGGAGAAGTTCACGAAGTTCGCGGCGATCGCGTTTTTCGCGGTGGCACTGATCCTTGACGTGATCTGGTAATCACCATCCGGGGATAGGGAGAGCTGGGACCTGCATACAGAGTATGTGGGTCCCTTTGTTTGTTTTACGAGGATAAGTCTATGTCTTTGGAAGGATGCAAGCTGATTGCAAACAACAAGAAAGCCTGGCACGACTTTTTTGTCGATGAGGAATACGAGTGCGGGATAGAGCTCTTCGGGACTGAGGTGAAGTCCCTCCGGCTCGGACACTGCTCCATCAAAGAGTCCTTTTGCCAGATCCGGGGGGAGGAGGTCTATATCAAGGGGATGCACATCCATCCCTATGAAAAGGGGAATCTCTTTAACCGGGATGCGCTCAGGGACCGAAGACTCCTTTTGCACCGATCGGAGATCCGAAAGCTTTCGGAAAAGATACGGGAGAAGGGATATACTCTGGTGCCGCTTCGCGTCTATTTTAAGCGGAGCCTCGTGAAGGTGGAGATCGGCCTTTGCCGGGGGAAGAAGAACTACGATAAGAGAGAGGATATGAAGAAGCGGAGCCAGCGCCGCGAGCTGGAGAAGGAGTTTAAGAGGGCGAATATCAGAGTCTGAGAGAGCGCCTTGCCGCCGCCTTCCTTGCTTTTTCGGGGAGGGGCGATTATACTTGAGATCATCAGAGAAGCAGGGGAGGCGCTCCCTCCTTTTGGGAGGGTTTTCGCTTGGGAGGTGTGCATTGAAGAGCGTGGACAAGGTCAGCGTCAGTGAGCTGATCGAGAAGGAAAATCTTCGGAATCTGACTCCGGAGATCGACACGGATCCCATCTATATGACGATCCCGGATGTCAATCGCCCGGCGCTGCAGCTCGCCGGATTTTTTGACCAGTTTGATTCGGAGAGGGTGCAGCTCATCGGGAATGTCGAGACCGCCTATCTCATGACCTTGGAGAGGAGCGTGCGCTGCGCCCGCTATGCGGAGATCACGAAATATCCGATCCCCTGCATCATTTATGCGAGAAATATCGAGCCGGACTCCTGCATGGTCAGCGCCTGCCGCAATGCCGGAATCCCCCTTCTGTCCAGCCAGAGTCCGACGACGGAGCTGGAGGGAGAGATCATCCGCTGGCTGAAGGTGAAGATGGCGCCGATGATTACGGTTCACGGCGTCCTGGTCGATGTCTACGGCGAGGGGGTTCTCATCACCGGGGACAGCGGGATCGGGAAATCGGAGGCCGCGCTGGAGCTTTTAAAGAGGGGGCATCGGCTGGTCTCGGACGATGTCGTGGAGATCCGAAAGGTCTCGGAGGAGTCCCTCGTCGGCAGCGCGCCGGATATCACGAGATACTTTATCGAGCTCCGGGGCATCGGCATCATCGACGTAAAGCAGATGTTCGGCGTCGAGTGCGTGAAGGATACCCAGACCATCAACATGGTCATAAATCTTGCGGAGTGGTCGAAGGAGAGGGAGTACGACCGCCTGGGCCTGAAGGACCAGTATGCGGAATATCTGGGAAACCGCGTGATCAGCTATGAGATTCCGATCCGCCCGGGGAGGAATGTCGCGATCATTGTAGAATGCGCGGCGGTAAATCACCGCGCGAAGAAGATGGGATACAATGCGGCGCAGGTTCTCCATGACCGCGTCAATGCCAATATGAGGCGGCAAGAGGAATGATAGAGCGGAGAAGGGAAGATATGCGGAGGCATACGAGCTTTCGCGCGGGCGGAGAGGCGGAGTATTTTTTCATTCCGAAGACAGAGGAGGAGCTGATCACACTGATCCGACGCTTTTCGGAGCGGGGGGAGCGCTTTCATATCCTGGGAAACGGCACGAATCTCCTGGTGAGCGACAAGGGGCTCCGGGATCCGGTCCTTTCCTTTAGAGGAGGGCTCTCGGAGCTTCGCTTCCTCGGAGAGGACCCGGACTGCCCCGGGAGCTTTCTCCTTTTTGCGGAGGCGGGCTGCCTTCTTTCCAGGCTTTCGGATCTTGCGGAGTCCCTCTCCCTCAGCGGGATGGAGGCCCTTCGGGGAATCCCCGGGACCGTGGGGGGCGCCGTCGTCATGAATGCCGGGGCCTATGGGACGGAGATCCGGGACATCCTTTCCAGTGCTTCTCTCCTCGATGCCGCGGGAGAGCCCGTGACGCTTTCTACAGCAGAGCTGGAGCTTTCCTACCGGCATTCCATCGTAGCGGAGCGGGGATATACGGTTCTCTCCGCCCTCTTCCGTCTCTCAAAGGGGGATCCGGAGAAGATCCGGGCACGGAGCGAGGAATTTCGGAGAAAAAGGAGCGAGAAGCAGCCCCTGAACCTTCCCTCCGCCGGTTCGACCTTTCAAAGGCCCGAGGGAGACTTTGCGGGGCGGCTCATCGAGGAGGCGGGGCTCAGAGGATTTCGGATCGGAGGCGCCCAGGTCTCGGAAAAGCATTGCGGCTTTATCGTAAACACGGGAAATGCGACGGCCGCGGAGATCCACACCCTCATTTTGGAGGTGATCAGGAGGGTGAAGGAGAGCTCCGGCGTCCTTCTGAAACCGGAGGTGAAGATGTGGGGGAGCTTCTGATCGTGACCGGGATGAGCGGCGCGGGAAAGACGGTGGCGCTCAAATCCCTGGAGGACATGGGATACTACTGCGTGGACAATCTTCCGATCCCTCTCATCGGGAAGTTTTCGGAGCTGATGGGAGAGGCAAAGACTGCGGAGAGGGCGGCCCTGGGGATCGACATCCGTTCGGGCCGGGAGCTCCCGGAGCTTCGGAAGATTCTCGATGAGAGGGGGGAGGACGGGAAGTCCCCCTATGAGATCCTGTATCTGGACGCCTCGGAGGACTGCCTGATCAAGCGCTATAAGGAGACCCGGCGCGCCCATCCCCTGAGCCGGGACGGGCGTCTCGAGACCGGGATCAGCGCGGAGAGAGAGAAGCTGTCCTGGCTTAAGAGCCGGGCGGATATCATCATCGACACCACGAGGATGCTCCAGAAGGACCTCAGGAGAGAGCTCTTTCGCATCTTCCGGGAATCGCATCGCTATGAGAATCTCCAGTGCACGATCCTTTCCTTTGGCTTTAAATACGGGATACCGGAGGATCTCGACCTCCTCTTCGATGTGCGTTTTCTCCCAAATCCCTATTATATCCCGGAGCTCAGGGGCCGAAGCGGCCTCGAGCAGCCGGTCAGAGACTATGTCCTCGGGGACGGCGT
Source organism: Oribacterium sp. oral taxon 078 str. F0263 (assembly GCF_000469565.1). Taxonomy (NCBI): domain Bacteria; kingdom Bacillati; phylum Bacillota; class Clostridia; order Lachnospirales; family Lachnospiraceae; genus Oribacterium; species Oribacterium sp. oral taxon 078. The sequence continues at coordinate 3,649 of NZ_KI273124.1, forward strand.
CGCGGAGCTCTTTTTGAAAAAGCTATATGATATGATTCGCTTTTTGATTCCGCACTATATCGCGGAGGGGAAGAATCAGCTTGTGATCGGAATCGGCTGCACCGGAGGCAGGCACCGCTCCGTGACGATCGCGGAGCTTCTCTTTCGGGAGCTTTCAAAGGATGCGGACTACGGCCTTCGGATCGATCACCGGGATCTGGAGCAGAGCGAAAGCGGGAAGAGGAGCGGAACATGAGAATGGAGCGGCGTGTTTTTCTCATTTTCCGGTATTGAGCAGGGGAAAGCATGTCATTTTCAAGAAAAGTCAAAGAGGAGCTTTTAAAAAAGAGCTTTACAGCAATTGAAAAAACATTTAAGATTGAAACTGTCGAGACGGAGCGGGATCGGAAAAGACTCAGAGAGTTTTTTCTGAAGAGAGCCTCTATCACAGACCCCGAGAAGGACCATCATCTGGAGTTTGTCTGTCGGGGGAAGGAGGAGGCCTCGGAGGTTTCGGGGCTTTTGTCCCGTTTTTCGCTCCGGCCCAGAGCTACAGAGCGCGGGGGATACTGCATTATCTATCTGAAGGACGCCTCTGAGATCTCGGACGTTCTCAATATCATAGGGGCCCATAAGGCGCTGATGGATTTTGAGAATGTGCGGATCCGGAAGGAGCTCAGTGAGAATGTGAACCGCCGCGTAAATTTTGAGGCAGCGAATATCAGCAGGACCGTGCGGGCCAGCATCCGGCAAACAGAGGACATCCGGCTTATTGAGGAGCGGATCGGACTTGAGAGGCTGGGAGAGGGGCTTCGGGAGATCGCGAGAGCGAGACTTCGGAGACCCGATGCCTCTTTGGAGGAGCTGGCAGAGACCGTGGAGCCGCCGATCGGAAAGAGCGGCGCCAATCATCGCATGAGAAAGCTGAGCCGTATCGCCTCAGATCTCCGGAGGGAGGGATGCCCCAGTACAGGAATCAGGGAAATCCGAAAAAACCAGGCGCTGTGAAAATCAGGCATCTTAGTAAGTGTTGGAACGAGTGATATTTTCACTCTGCATGAATTGCGGCTCAGAGGATCAACCGATGAGGCCTGGAGGCAAACTATGAAGAACGCGAATGTAACTGTCAACCTGCCGAAAAAGACAGATGACCATCCGGTGGCGATGCTGGTCCAGATCGCAAGCAAATACAATTCCCGCATCTATATGTCCGAGGGAAGCCGGAAGGTCAACGCCAAGTCCATCATGGGGATGATGGCGCTCGGCCTGAACAATGGGACCGAGCTGAACGTCACAGCGGAGGGTGACGATGAGGAGGCTGCAGTTTCAGAAATCAGCGGATACCTGAAGGGGGCAGAATGAGGCTCTATGCCTGACAGGGATTGATAGAGAATGCGGCGGGCGCCCGGTTTTCCGGGCGCCC
>NZ_KI273125.1:0-48045 GCF_000469565.1 Oribacterium sp. oral taxon 078 str. F0263
CCGGGCGAAGCCGAGTCGCCGGGGCGGCAGACGGACAAAGCGGCATGGGATTTATGAGCTGGTTCAAAGCGGATCGGAGCTTAGCATAGAGGAACGGACAGGAAATTTTCGCGGACCCGGAGTATGCTTCCGATAGAGAGGAGACGAAGTGACGGCATTTCTGACGGCGGGGATTATCCGGACGGCGCTTGAGGTCGGGCTGATCTATTCCCTGGTAGCGCTTTCCCTTTTTATGAGCTACAGTATATTGAATATCTGCGATCTCTCCACGGACGGCTGCTATACTCTGGGATCCGCTGTGGGCGCAGTTCTCACGATCGCGGGACATCCGATCCTGGGAATTTTCGCCGCTATGCTGGCGGGGGTCTGCTCCGGCTATGTCACGGCCTTTCTCCAGACCCGTCTCGGCGTGGAGAGCATCCTCGCGGGCATCATTGTGAACACCGGGCTTTATACTGTGAATCTCGCTGTGATGGGATTTTCCTCGAATCTTTCCATCTTTGGGACGGAGACGATCTTTTCGCTCTTCCAGGGAATCTCCGGCTCCGCGTTCTGGCAGGACTGGAGCAGCCTGATTCTCCTCGCCCTTGTGCTTCTCCTGATTGCCTCCGCGCTTCGCCTTTTTCTGAGCACCCGTCTCGGACTGTCCATCCGGGCCACCGGAGACAGCCCGGCAATGGTGCGCGCGTCTTCCATCAACCCCGCTTTTACGATTACTGTGGGGCTCTGCGCCGCAAATTCTCTCACCGCTCTTGCCGGTTCCCTGATTGGGCAATACAATAAGAGCAGCGACATCAATCTGGGAATCGGCATGGTGACGATCGCGCTGGCCTCCCTTGTGATCGGGGAGACTATCTTTGGGAGGAAGAAGATGACGATGCGCATCCTGGGCGTGGTGATCGGTTCCTGCCTCTATCGTCTGGTCATCGCAGTCGCGCTTCGCCTGAAGGCTCCGACCGAGGCCTTCAAGCTGGTCTCTGCCCTGATCGTCGCATTTGCGATCGCCGCCCCAAGGGTGAAGGAGCTTCTCTCTTTTGAGAGAAAGAGGCGGAGAGCCATGCGGGAGAGGCGGAGAGAGAGGGGGGAGGGACATGCTTAGGATCGAATCCATTTCGAAGACCTTCTATCCGGGCACCGTCAATGAGAGGAGAGCGCTGGACAGGCTGAGTCTCATCCTTCCCGACGGGGATTTCGCGGCCATCGTCGGCTCAAACGGGGCGGGGAAGTCCACGCTTTTTAATGCGATCGCGGGGAGCTTCCTCACAGATTCCGGTTTCATCGAGCTCGACGGGGAGGATATTACCTTCCGTCCGGAGCATCTTAGGAGCCGGGAGATCGGCCGCCTCTTCCAGGATCCCCTTATGGGGACCGCGCCGCATATGAGCATTGAGGAGAATCTTTCCGTCGCCTATCTCCGGGCCTCCGGGAGCCGCTATTCCTTTTTCAGCAGGGTGGGGAAAAGAGAAAAGGAGCGCTTCCGGGAGCAGCTTTCCCTCCTCAATATGGGGCTGGAGGACCGGATGGATCAGCCGGTAGGGCTTCTCTCCGGCGGACAGCGGCAGGCTTTGACCCTTCTCATGGCGACGATGGTGACGCCGAAGCTTCTCCTTCTGGACGAGCACACGGCGGCGCTCGATCCCGCAACGGCGGAGAAGGTCCTGCTTCTCACGGAGAATATTATCCGGGAGAGAAAGATAAGCTGCCTTATGATCACACACAATATGAATCAGGCCCTCTCCCTCGGAAACCGGACGCTCATGATGAACCGGGGCACTGTCGTGCTCGATGTATCCGGGGAGGAGAGAGCCGGGATGACGGTACAGGATCTTTTGGACCGCTTTGCGGGCAATGCCGGCCGGGAATTCAACAATGACAGGATTCTTCTCTCTGCCTTTCCCAAAGGCTCTATGCGGGAGGAGGCGGATGGGGGAGAGAGAGGCCGGGAGGAGAGAAGAGGGGGGGAAGAGCCATGATAAAGAAACACTTCGTCATCACCATCGGAAGACAGTTTGGCTCCGGGGGAAGGCTCGTCGGGAAGCGTCTCTCTGAGGAGCTCGGGATTCATTTCTATGATGAGAATATCCTGAGCCTGACTTCGGAGAAGACGGCGATCGGGGAGCAGTATTTTCGGCTTGCAGACGAAAAGGCGGGCTCCAATCTTCTCTACAGAATCGTGGATAAGCTGAAGCCGCAGCTCGGGAAGCCCCGCGTCGGAGAGCATATCGTGACGCCGGAGAATCTCTTTCGCTTCCAGGCGGAGGTGATCGAGGAGCTGGCAGAGGCGGAGAGCTGCATCATCGCCGGGCGATGCGCGAATTATGTGCTTCGGGAGGCCGGATTTCGGGAAAGAGTGGCTCTTTTCGTCTATGCGGATCTGGAGACCCGGATTCAAAGGGCGATGGACTATACCAAGACGGACCGGGAGGAGTCTCTCAGGCGGATCCGGAAAATCGATCGGGAGAGAAGGGAGTACCACAGGTACTATACCGGTGAGGAATGGATGAAGCTCGATAATTATGATCTCATGATCAATGCCTCCCGCATCAGTTATGATGAGCTCTTTTCTCTTATGAGGGATTATATCCGTATGAAGGGGTATATTGACTGATGGATCAGAAAATTTATGGGAAAGGGAGAGCCCTCCGGGGAGAGCTCACTGTCCCCGGGGATAAAAGCATTTCCCACCGCGCTCTCATGCTGTCGGCCCTCACTGAGGGGGAGACGAGGATCCGCGGCTTCCTCTATGGGGCGGACTGCATTTCCACGATCGGCTGTCTCCGGGAGATGGGGGTTTCGATCGAGAGCCGTGAAGGAGAGAGCGGGCCGGAGCTTTTGCTGCGGGGCGTCGGGCTCCGCGGGCTGAGGGCTCCGGAGAGGATCCTCGACTGCGGGAATTCCGGCACGACCATGCGTCTTCTCTCCGGTCTTCTCTCCGCGCAGTGCTTTGATTCCGTCCTGAGCGGGGATGAGAGTATCAGGCGGAGGCCGATGGGGCGTGTGATTCGCCCGCTCACGGAGATGGGAGCGGATATCTTTTCGGAGCGGGGGGATGGCCGGGCGCCGCTTCATATCCATGGGAGGGCGCTCCGCGGGATTTCCTATGAGTCTCCGCTGGCCTCCGCACAGGTAAAGTCTGCGATCCTTCTCGCAGGGCTTTATGCGGAGGGAGAGAGCAGGGTGATCGAGCCGGGACTCTCCAGAGATCATTCGGAGCGCATGCTCTGTTCCCTCGGAGTCCCGATCGAGAGCCGCACTCTTTCCGATGGGAGGACGGAAATTCGTCTGCGCCCGGTGGAGCGCCTTGCCTCTTTTCCGAATCCCCTTTTCATCCCGGGCGATATCTCATCCGCCGCTTATTTCCTCACTGCCGCCCTGATCGTTCCAGGCTCAGAGCTTCTTCTTCGGAATGTGGGCACCAATCCCACAAGGGACGGGATTTTGGAGGTTTATCGGAGTATGGGAGGCGATATCTCTTCGGAAAGAAACAGAATCATCGCGGGAGAAGAGGTCTCCGATCTGAGGGTCAGGCATTCGAAACTGCATGGGACGACGATCTCCGGCGCTCTCATCCCCCGTCTGATCGATGAGCTTCCGGTGATTGCCGCTGCCGCAGCCGCCGCGGAGGGGGAGACACTCATAAAGGATGCGGCTGATCTCAGACAGAAGGAATCCGATCGGATCTCTGCGGTCGCGGAGGGACTTCGCGCGCTGGGAGTATCCGTAGAGGAGAGAGAGGACGGAATGAGAATCCTGGGGCAGGGAGAGAAGCTCTCCCTTCGGGAAGCGGAGATCGACAGCCGGGGAGATCATCGGATTGCGATGAGCTTTGCCGTTCTCGGCCTGCTGGAAGAGCCGGGAAGCTTTCTCCGGATCCATGGCAGTGACTGCATCGGGATTTCCTATCCGGATTTTTTCTCGGATTTTGAAAAAATCTGTTGACAGCTTTTTTCCCGTCTGCTATCATGAGAAGGTCGCAGGGAGAGCGACATGGAAAGGCAGATTGGTCAAGCGGCTAAGACGCAGCCCTCTCACGGCTGAATCCCGGGTTCGATTCCCGGATCTGTCAGAAAAAAGACCTCGGACGAAAGTTCGAGGATTTTTTATTTGGCTTTTGACTTTAGCCTGCTGAGCATGTGCTTCGCTTGCAAAGCAAGTGGAGCATTGCGAAGCAAAAAACCACCCGCTATGCGGGTGGAGATAAATTGTAAATTTTGCTTTTTCCTTTTCGATCTTTTTGCTCTGATCCTTCTGCCCTTTCGGAATTTAAGAAGAGGCGCGCTTTAGGTGCCTCTTCCTCTACCGATGCAGAACAGGGAGCTTAGGAGAGAGCGGAAGCGGCCTCTTCGTCTGCGAGGACAGTGAGATCCCTGTGGAACTGAAGGATGGAGGCGGGGACACGCGGTGTGACCGGACCCTTGAGAGCTTTTTCGAGAATCCCTGCCTTGGCCTTCCCGGATACGAGGAGGAGGATTTTTTTTGCAGAGAAGATACTCCCGATCCCCATGGTATAGGCCTCCCGGGGGACCTCCTCTTTTGATCGGAAGAAGCGCTGATTGGATTCGATCGTCTCATCCGTCAGCCTTACGCAGTTTGTCCCCTTCGAGAAAAAGTCCGCGGGCTCGTTAAATCCGATGTGCCCGTCGAGGCCGAGCCCGAGGATCTGGAGATCGATCTCTCCGACAGAGAGGATCTCTGCGTCGTAGTCCTTGCAGGCTTTCTCCCTGTTTTCTTCCATCCCGTCCGGAACGTGGGTGTGCTCTTTCACTATGTTGATTTTAGAGAATAAGTTTTCGTCCATGAAATGGCGGTAGCTGTTTTTATCTTCCGCTGCGAGGCCCCGATATTCGTCGAGATTCACGGAGTGGACCCCCGAAAAGTCAAGCTCTCCCGCTTTATAAAGCTTGACCAGCTGTTCATAGCAGCCAAGCGGGGTGGAGCCGGTCGCGAGCCCCAGAACGGAATTCGCCTTCTTTTTGAGCTGCTTTACTACAAGCTCTGCGGCTCTTTCACTCAGCTCCTGATAATCCTTTGTTATTTCTAATGAAAACATTTCAGCACCTCTTTGAAGAAAGACAGCATGCAGCGGGACAAAATAATGCAAAAATGCGGGCAGGCTTTCGCGGCGCGAAAACAGCCTTGAGCGCCTAATCATCTTAACAAAGCCAAGATCAAATTTCAATGAATCTTCCCTTTCTGAAATACATTTCTAAATTCATGGATAATAGATAAAATAAGCCTATGGAATATATGAGATATCGTGCAATACTTCGAAAAAAGGGGAAGATATTTCTGAAATGCGCCGGATCATTGAAAATAAAATTACGCCTGCTTATACTCTGGGATATTAGGAGGCCTCGGCATATGAATCAAAAAGTGGAAAGCTTAAAGGGACGCCTGATCGTATCCTGTCAGGCGCTTCCCAGGGAGCCCCTGCACTCATCCTTTATTATGGGGAGGATGGCGCTTGCGGCGAAGATGGGGGGAGCGGCCGGAATCCGCGCAAATACAAAGGAGGATATACTGGAGATTCGATCCAGGGTAGATCTGCCGCTGATCGGAATCGTAAAAAGAGATTATGAGGACAGCGAGATCTATATCACTCCCACGATGAGGGAGGTAGAGGAGCTGATGGAGGCGGGACCTGAAATCATCGCAGTGGATGCCACGGAGCGGCTGAGACCGGGTGGGGTCACGCTGGATGATTTTTTCAGAGAGCTTAAAAGAACTTATCCGGAGCAGCTTTATATGGCGGACTGCTCGACGGTGGAGGAGGCGGTCCATGCCGATGAGCTGGGCTTTGACTTTATCGGCACGACCCTTGTGGGCTATACCGAGCAATCTGCGGGAGATCACATAGAGCGGGATGATTTCCGGATTCTCCGGGAGATTCTGGCCCGGGTTTCTCACAGGGTGATCGCGGAGGGAAATATAGACACGCCGCAGAAGGCGAGGAGAGTGATCGAGCTCGGGGCCTTTTCTGTTGTGGTCGGTTCTATTATCACGAGACCGCAGCTTATCACGAAGGCCTTTGCCGAGGCGCTGTCAGAGCCATAGGGAGGCGCCGGAGTCATAGATAAGGCGCAGGCTGAAATGGAAATGTATCTCAATGCTGTCAGAGCTTCGAGGAGCTAAAGCAGCGCGTATATTCATGCTGCTGATGGAAGATTCTTCGTGGATGCCGCAGAAGCAGAGAATCAAAGTCAGTGATACAAAAACGATCAGAGCTGGTGATACAAAAACCAAAGGGAGAGGAATAATACTGGAAACCTTGGTTTTCAGGGGGAATGGTTCACTTTACAGGGAGGAGCATTATGAAAAAAAGATGGATCTCTATTTTGGCGGCAGCGGCGCTTTCGGTTTCTGCGATCAGTGGCTGCGGCGGAGCACAGAACAGCGGGAAAGAGTCGGAAGAGAAGTCCGGGGATGCGGATCAGAAAAAGGATGCGGCGGGGGAAAAGCTGACCGTTCTTTACATGTCCGGTGTCTATGCGGATGCTGCGCGCTCCATGGTGGATGAATTCGAGAAGAAAACCGGTGCCAAGGTTGAGGTTATCGATATGCCGTATATGGAGCTGCACGAGAAGATGCTTCTGGATCTGACAAGCCAGTCCGGGACCTACGATGTGATCGATGTCGCCAGCCAGTGGGATGGAGAATTCGCCCCCTATCTGACAGAGCTTCAGCCATATATTGACAAGGATCAGTTCGATATGAGCGCCTTCATCGATAATGTTCTTGCAAATTCCGGGAAGTGGCAGGGCAGTTACTACGGTATACCCAATGCAAGTACGCCGCAGCTTTTCGCCTATCGCACGGATCTTCTCCCGAACGGCATCGCAGATAACTGGGAGGACTACAGGAAGCAGCTGGAGGAGCTGAATAAGCCGGAGGAGGGATTTTATGGAGACTCCATTTCGGGGATCACGGGGCAGCTGGGAGGTGTCTTTGACTATGTGCTTTGGTCCATGGGAGGGGCCTGGGCGGATGAGAACTGGAAGGTGAGCATTGACTCCCCCGAGACGAGGTCCGCTCTGGATCACCTCATGAAGGTACAGAAATACTGCGACCCCAACTGGCTGAACTGGGGAACCGACCAGTCCATTCAGGCGTTTTTGGACGGAAAGGCAGCGGTATGCGAAACCTGGCCTACACTTGGTCTTGTCCAGGCCGCGGATGATCCCGATCAATCCAAGGTAGTCGGAAAGTGGGCGCTCGATACGATCCCCAAAGACAAGACCGGAATCACTCTGCTCAGTGCCTGGGACTGCTCCATACCGGCTTCGGCCAAGCATAAGGATCTGGCATGGGAATGGATCAAGATGTACACGAGTCTTGAGAAGCAGGAGGAGTTTTATAAAAATAATGGAATCCTTTCTCCGAGAAAGGAATTCTGGGAAAAGGACGGCATCAAGGGAAGCTATATGGATACAGTCCGAGAGGCCTTGGACAGCGCGAACATGTGGTGGAGGATTGCGGCGTCTACGGAGGTGGATTCGAGTCTGAATACCAATGTCAGCGCATATCTGTCCGGTCAGGAGGATATGGACAGCGCCATCGGGAAGATGAAGGAGGATATCGAGGCGGCGCTTGCCGCGGCACCTCCCGAAGAGGGAAGCAAAAATTACAATCGCTAGGGATCGGCGTGAGATTCGGAGGAACGGTATGAAGAGGATTCGTAATAGCGCGTCCGGCGGAAGAACGGAAAGGATATGGTCATGGCTCTTTATGCTTCCGACCATGCTGTTTCTTTCCCTTACAGCCCTCCTTCCGCTCTTGTATTCCGCCTATCTCAGTTTTTTCCGCTATAAGATCAATCTGCCGAATGCGAGACCGGTATGGATCGGGCTTGGGAATTATCTTCGAATGCTTTCTGACAGGAACCTGCAGATCAGCACTGCTAATACGATTCTCTTCGCCTTGCTGTCCGTGGGCTTAGAGATGGTATTCGGTCTGACAGCGGCCATGCTGCTGTGCTCCGACCGTCTCTGGGCGCGTACCTGCACATCGATCCTCCTGATCCCCACGATCATGGCGCCGGTGGCGATCGGTACACTGTGGCGGATGATGCTGGACGGCACAAGCGGGGTGATCAATTATTTTATGAGCGGGATCGGGCTACAGAGTATTAACTGGCTCAGCAATCCCCGCTATGCCATGCCGGCGGTCATTTTCGTCAATGTATGGCAGCTTGTACCCTGGGTTTCCATCATCTGCGCAGCCGGACTGAAATCCCTCCCGCAGGACTGCCTGGAGGCAGCCCGCGTGGACGGGGCCGGGAATTTCCAGATTTTTCGAAAGATTGTTTTTCCGATCCTTTCTCCTCTTTTACTCATTGTTCTGATGCTTCGCTTCGTGGATGCGTTCAAGGTATTTGACACCGTCTATACCATGACCAATGGAGGGCCGGGAAATGCGACGGAGATGCTTCCCAACTATATTTACAAGCAGGGACTGAAATTTTTCGACGCGGGCTATACGGCGGCGCTCGCCGTTGTCTTCGTCCTCTTTATGAGCCTTGTCACAATCTTTTTCCTGAGGCTGAGGAGGTCCTTGGTATGAGGCACAGAGCAAGAGAAAGATCGATCATTGATGATGTGATCGGAAATTTTGCCGGGAGGCCGTTTCGGTTTTTCGCGGTGTCGCTTCTAATGCTGAGCATTCTTTTCCCTCTCTATTGGCTCACGATCAGTGCTTTCAAATTCAAGGCGGATTATCTGGCATTTCCGCCGGTGCTTTTGCCCAAAAGATTTACGCTGGAGAGTTTCCGGAACGTATTTGCCATGAATGGTCTGGGGCGCCAGTTCTTTAACTCTTTTTTCGTCGCCCTGCTGTCGAGCGCGATTTCTCTGATCTTTGGCTCCATGGCCGCCTACTCCGTGGTCCGGGGGCAGTTTCACCGCTATGTGAGAGGGGCCTTCGGAATATGGTTTATGGTGCAGAAGATGTATCCTGCCATCGCCACCGCGATTCCGGTTTATCTTGTGATGCGCCGTCTCCATTTGATCGATACGCTGACTGCGCTTGTGATTATGAATACAAGCTTTAATCTGCCTCTTGTGATCTGGCTTATGATGGGATTCTTCGAGCAGCTTCCCAAAGAGATGGAGGAGTCGGCCAAAATCGATGGATGCAGCTTTCTGCAAAGATTCTTCTTCGTGGTTTTCCCGGTGACGAAATCGGGTCTGGTGGCGGCCGGAATACTGGCATTTGTAGGGGCATGGAATGAATTCCTCTTTGCTGTTATACTCAGCATCAATAAAGCGAAGACGCTTCCGGTCGCTGTGGCCGGTTTCATCACGGATAAGGGACTGGACTGGGGCCCTATGGCGGCCACCTCGCTCATAACTCTGCTGCCGGTCCTCCTTTTGGTATGGCTTATGCAAAAGCAATTCGTTCAGGGACTGGCCATGGGAGCCGTAAAGGGATAGGAGAAAAAATGAGAACAATCGTCTGCTTCGGAGATTCCAATACGCACGGATATGATTCCAGGACCGGCGGGAGATTCGATAGAGAAACTCGCTGGCCCGGGCATCTGGCAAAGCTTCTCGGGGAGGGGTATTCTGTGATAGAGGAGGGACTTTCCGGGCGGACGACCGTATTTGAGGATCCTCTGTACGAGGGGCTTTCCGGAATCAGCTGTATCCATCCGATCCTGATGAGTCACGAGCCCGTCGATCTTTTCATTCTTATGCTTGGTACGAATGATGTGAAATCCCGCTTCTGCGCGACAGCTGAGAATATCGCAAGAGGGCTCGAGCGCCTGCTTCGAAAGCTTCAGTCCTGCAAAGAGGCTTTCTGCGGGGGAGAGGCGGAGATCCTGGTGATCGCTCCTCCTCCGATCGATAAGCGCTATGAGAAAAGCGCGGTGGCCGGAGAAATGGGGGAGCTCTGCGCGGAAAAAAGCAGAGAGCTCGCTCCCTTATTTGAGAGGACAGCGAAACTATGCGGGGCGGATTTCCTGGATGCCGGGACGATTCCCGGTGTGGAAATGTATCCTTATGATTATATGCATCTCAGCCCGGATGCGCACCGGGCGCTTGCGGGAGAGCTGGCAAAACGCATCCTCACCCGCTATAATGATTCCGGCGTCCGGCCGCTTTCCTGATCAGCATATCCTTAAGGAGTGAGGGAAGGCAGCCTTGAAGGAGCGGAGGCAGCGTCTATGGGGAAATACATTCTCATCGATATCGGAGGGACGGCGATCAAGTATGCGCTGTCAGAAGAAGATCGGATCCTCTTTCGAAATATCATAAAGACAGAATCCGGGCGCGGAAGAGGCTGGATCCAGAAGAGGGTCATGGGACTTACGGAAGAGCTTCTCTCCTGTGGGGAGGAAGTTTCCGGGATTGCCATCTCCTCCGCGGGCATCGTGGATATCCGGCGGGGAAGGATCGTCTGCGCCGGTCCGACGATACCGGACTACAGCGGGACGGAGTTCAAGCAGCCGATGGAGGAACGCTTCGGAATCCCCTGTGAGATCGAAAATGATGTCAACTGCGCGGCCCTCGCCGAATATCGCTCGGGGGCTGCGAAGGGGAGCTCCAGTGCGCTCTGCCTTACGATAGGGACCGGAATCGGAGGAGCCGCGGTTCTCGATGGGAAAATCCTCCGCGGCTTCACCGGCTCTGCCTGCGAGGTCGGCTATATGCATATGCGGGGAAGCTCCTTCGAAGAACTCGGAGCGGCAAGCATTTTAAGCAAAAGGATTTCGGAGCGAAAGGGAGGGAGCGCCGCGGACTGGGACGGAAAGCGAATTTTCCGGGAGGCAAAGAAGGGAGACCGGGACTGCATCCTCGCGCTCGATGAGCTCTGCGCTGCCCTCGGGGAAGGGATTTCCAATATTGTGTACATCCTGAATCCGGAGGTGGTTGTACTCGGAGGCGGAATCATGGCGGAGGAGGATTATCTCTATCCCCGCATTCGGAGGGAGCTCGATAAAAATCTGATTCCGATGCTTTCGGAAAACACGAAGCTTCGGATGGCGAAGCACAAAAATGAGGCCGGCATGCTGGGGGCCTATTATCATTTTTGCGCTGCGAGAGGAGGGAGACAGTGATCGTCAGAAATGCTTTCGTCTATACAGCGGATCAGGTCTTTGAGAAGAGGGAGATCTATATCCGGGAGGGAAATTTCGCACAGAGGGCGGAGAGAGAAGAGGGAGAGGAGGTTTTGGACGCAGAGGGCTGCTTTGCGATCCCGGGCCTCCTCGACATTCATTTTCACGGGGCAATGGGCTATGATATCTGCGATGCGAGCTGGGAGGCCTATAAGCGCATTTCGGAATATGAGGCTGCAAACGGGATCACGGCAATCTGTCCTGCGACCATGACTCTCCCGGTTCCGGAGCTTGAGAATGTGCTTAAGCTCGGGGCGGAATTCTCGAAAAGCGGGCAGGGGGGGGCGGATCTCGTCGGCTTCAATATGGAGGGACCCTTTATCAGCCATGCGAGGAAGGGGGCGCAGAACGAGAAATACATCATTCCCTGCAGCAGCGAGGCGGTAGACCGCTTTCTCCGCGCCTCCGAAGGCCTCCTCCGGATCATCGGACTCGCTCCGGATGAGAATCCTGATTTTGAGAGCTTCATCCGCGAGAACCGCGGAAAGCTCATCCTCTCTCTCGCTCACACCGATGCGGGCTATGAGGAGGCGCGGAGGGCCTTTTTGGCCGGAGCGTCCCATGTCGTACATCTCTATAATGCGATGCGGGGGCTCCACCACCGAGATCCCGGACTGGTGGGGGCCGCGGCGGACAGCCCCGGGGTGAATGCGGAGCTGATCTGCGATGGAATCCATGTCCATCCCGCGGCAGTGCGCGCTGCCTTTCGGCTTCTGGGAAAGGAGCGCATTCTATTGATCAGCGACAGTCTCAGGACGGCGGGGATGCCGGATGGAGAGTATCCCTTTACCGGGCAGACCGTCGTGAAGAAGGGGAGCCGCTGTACCTTGAAGGAGAGCGGAAACCTGGCGGGCTCGGTGTCCAATCTCATGGACTGTCTGCGCTGCGCGGTCCTGCAAATGGGGATCCCCCTGGAGGACGCCGTTGCCTGCGCGAGCATTCAGCCGGCGCGGGCGATCCATGTAGAGGATCGCTACGGCTCCATCGAGGACGGAAAGAAGGGAAATCTTGTGCTGCTCCGAAGGGACGGAAAGCTCAGTCTGGAGAAGGTGATAAAGGACGGAGAGGTCCTGGGCTGAGGCTTATCCGCCGGGAAAAGGGAGACGGGCTTTCGGAGGAAGGAGGCATTGTGATGAGAGAGGAGAAATCGATCATGCCGGTGCTGGAGGTGAAGTATGAGAGCTTCACGCCGGTGGAGAAAAATATCGCCGATTTTTTTCTGAAGAATGCGGAGATCGGGGACCTCTCCGCGCGGCGCATTGCGGGAGCTCTCTATGTCTCGGAGGCGTCCTTGTCCCGTTTTGCGAAAAAGTGCGGTTTCCGGGGCTATCGCGAATTTGTCTATCAATATGAAAGATCCTTCCAGGCCGCGAGAGATTTCATGGGAGCTGAGAACACGACGGAGGTCTTCGAAAATTACCGGGAAATTATGGAGAAGACCCACAGCCTCCTGGAGGACGGCCAGATTCACCGCATCGTAAAGCAGCTCTATCAAAAGAAAAGAGTCATTGTCTGCGGGAAGGGGAGCTCCGGGATGGCGGCGCAGGAGATGGAGATCCGCTTTATGAGGATCGGAGTCGATGTGGATTCCGTGTGCGAGGATGACCGAATCCGGATGCAGAGCGTCTTTTTGGATAAAAGCATGATGGTTATGGGCTTTAGCCTGAGCGGAGAGACGGAGTCGGTTCTCTACCTTCTCCGGGAGGCGCACGCGAGGGGGGCCTTCACGGTCCTTATGACGAGTAAGGACGATCCGCGCTTTCGGGATTACTGCGATGAGCTCGTTCTCCTGGCATCAAGAAGATATCTGAGCGGCGGAAATATCATCTCCCCGCAGCTTCCGATCCTGCTCCTTTTAGATATCATATACAATGCCTATGTCATGAAGGACCGCTACCAGACGGAGGCTCTGCACGGAAATACGCTGCGCGCTCTGATGTCCGGGGAGAGAGCTGCGAGGACGGAGCTTTCCTGAAGATGCGGGGCGGACTCTTTCTGCGATTTCCGCTTGAAATCGGAAGGGACTTGTAATAAAGTGGTTCCGGTAAAGATAGGAGCGTAAAGCGGGATTGAGCAGAAGGGGAGAAAAATGAAAAAGTTTTTTCAGGAATTCAAAGAATTTGCATTTAAGGGGAATATGCTTGACCTTGCGGTGGGTATGATCATCGGATCGGCCTTTACCGCTCTTGTGAAGAATCTGGTGGATGATCTCGTCATGCCGCTGATCTCTCTCATCACGGGGAAGATCGACTTTGAGAACATGTTCCTTCCTCTTGCGGGTCAGACCACAAAGGTCTTTAAGGAGGCCGCGGAGCAGGGCTCTGTCCTCGCCTACGGATCCTTTATCACAGCACTGATCAATTTCCTGATCATGGCGATGGTTGTCTTTATCATGGTGAAGCAGGTGAACCGTCTCAGAAAGAGCGGAGAAAAGAAGGCGGAGGTCAAGGAGAAGGAGTGTCCGTACTGCAAGAGCATGATTCCTGTAAAGGCGGTGAGATGTCCGCACTGCACATCGAAGCTGGACGGCTTCTCCGAGCCGTAGCTTTTTTACGGGATCGGCGGCGCGGAGATTGCGGCGGAGCCTGGAGGAATCCCCGAGGAGGGGAGGGAGCGAAATATGAACGGAAAAACGAAGCGGTCTGGAATTGTTATGAGAGCAGGTTTTGCGGGGATGCTGTGCAACCTGCTCCTTTTTCTGTTTAAGCTCGGACTTGGTCTCATGGCGCATTCCGTCTCCGTCCTAGCGGACGCCTTCAATAATCTGTCGGATGCGGCGAGCTCACTGCTCTCTCTTTTCAGCGCGAGGCTTTCGGAGAAGGCGGCGGATGAAAGGCATCCCTTCGGACATGGGAGGGCGGAGTATGTGGCGGCCTTCGTCGTTTCCTTCCTGGTTCTGGAGGTCGGAGTGAAATCTCTGGAGGGGGCGGTGTCAAAGATATTTCACCCCGAGCTCATTGTTTTCCGGCCTCTTTGGCTCTGGATCCTCGGAATTTCCATCCTCGCGAAGCTCGCCATGGGCTTTTACTACCGGAGCGTCGCGCATCGGATCGATTCCGCCCTCTTCCTCGCCTCCTCGGCGGACTCCTTTCAGGACGCTCTGATCACGGGCTCCGCATTGCTGTCCATGCTGATCTACGGCTTCTTTCACATCAATGCAGATCCCTATGTGGGGCTTTTGGTCTCGCTTCTTGTGATCTGGAACGGCATCGGGATCGCGAGAGAGACGCTGGAGCCTCTCCTCGGCCAGCCGACGGATGCGGAGCTCTGCCGCGCTCTGAGGGAGCTCGTGGAATCCTATCCGGGGATCTACGGAAGCCACGATCTGATCCTCCATAACTACGGTCCGGAGCAGTACATGGGGACGATTCATGTGGAGGTCGACGGGAAGAGCAGCATCGCGGAGACGCATGAGCTTGTGGATCAGATCGAGCGGAGGGTGAAGAGAGAGCTCGGTGTGCGGCTCGTGATCCATATGGATCCGAGGGATGACCGGGATGAAACTCTGTTCTACCGCGGCATCGCCCTGCAGCTTCTCTCTGAGCTTGAGCCGCGGGCGAGGATCCATGATTTTCGGATCAGCCATGGGGAGGGGCGGAGGCTTTTCCTCCGCTTTGATCTATGGCTCCCGTGGGGGATCCGGGAGGAGCAGGAGAATCAGCTGATGCTGGAGCTCTCGGAGCGGATGAGGGAGGAAAATCCGAGGATCTGCTGCAGCATCACGCTGGACCATCCCTACTCGGAGGAGGAGAGCGGGGAGAAGGAGGGGGAAAAGCCGGATTAAGCGGCGTTTTCCCTCTCCCGGCGCGGAAAATGGGAGGATGGCAATGTACGAATTTCAGGAGAGGGTCCGTTATTCCGAGACGGATGAGAGAGGGAGGATGACGCTTCTCTCTGTGCTCAATGCGCTGCAGGACTGCTCGACCTTTCATCTAAAGGATGTCGGGCTCTCTGTCGAGGAGCTCAGAAAGCAGGGGAGAAGCTGGCTTTTGAGCGCCTGGGATATCCGGATCTTAAGACTGCCCGAGCTCTATGAGAGCATTACGATCGGGACAAGTCCCCACAGCTTCCACGGAATCCTCGCGCATCGGAATTTCTGGATCAAGGATTCGAGGGAGTGCTTTCTCCTAAGGGCAGAGAGCGAGTGGTTTTCTCTGGATACGGAGCGGATGCGTCCCGCCAGGGTGAAGGCGGAGGTGCTCACCCCCTTTGGGGAAATGCGGGATGTCCTGCATCTTCCGGAGCTTGTCCGAAGGATTTTGCTTCCGGATCAGCTTCATGACGGCGGGAGCTTTCCTGTTATGAGGCAGCAGATCGACTCCAATCACCATGTCAACAACGCGCAGTACATCGCGCTTTCTCTGGAGCTTTTGCAGGACAGTCCGGAGGGCTTCCCCGCTTTTTCCCGGGGAAGAATCCGCGCGGAGTATCAGAAGGCCGCGCGTTTTGGGGATCTGCTTTGCGCCCGATACGGAGAGCGGGATGGGAAGCGGATCGTCAGTATTCAAAATCCGGAGGGGGAGGTATTTTGCAATGTTGAAATTGGGGAAGACCCAGAAGCTTAGGATCGGGCGAGAGAAGGATTTCGGAGTCTATCTGGAGGACTCGGAGGGAGAGAGCGTGCTCCTTCCCATTCGTCAGCTTCCCGCGGGAAAGAAGCTCGGAGACGAGCTCTCGGTATTTGTTTACCGGGATTCCAGGGATCGACTCATTGCAACGACGGAGACCCCGCTCATGGAGGTGGGGGAGGTTGCGAGGGTCAGGGTCTCGGATATCACCCCGATCGGCGCTTTCGTAAGTATAGGGCTGGAAAAGGAGGTCCTGATTCCGCACCGGGAGATGCGCTATGAGCTGAAGAAGGGACAGGAGGTCGAGGTCTACCTCTACGTCGATCATTCGGGCCGCCTCGCCGCAAGCACGTATACGAAAAAGCGGGAGGACGCGAGGCATATCGAGGAGGAAGAACGGAAACGCTACCACTATGAGAAGGATGCGGAGAAGGTTCTTCACATCCTGGAGAGCAAATTTTCCGGGCAGCTCCCCTATACGGACAAGGAAGCGGATCCGGAGAGAATCGCCCGAGACTTCGGGCTCTCCAAGGCCGCTTTTAAGAGGGCCATCGGAAAGCTCCTGAAGGAGGAGAGAGTTAAAATCACAAAGACCGCCATCTTCTGCAGATACTGATTCGCTGCCTCCACGGCCGGGCCACCTTCTTTTCCTTCTGCTCCGCCCTGGCGGTCCATAGCGGGCATTTGCAGCTCGGACCACCTCCCTGCTGTTTTGTCGGTCTGATTCCGGATCCGGATAAGAGAGACTTATGGCAAAACGCGGGAAGCTTCGTGAAAATGGGCGGGATGAATTCCGGCGAGATCTTTCCATCGAGAGAAGAACAAAAAATCCCGGGGCTTTTTGTGGGGTTTGCCAAAGAGAGCGGGAAGCGCTTCGCAAGATGCCGAAATTCCGTTTTTTTTTTCGGGAGAAGTCCCCATAGCGTCTTTTCCGCTTCCGGTATAGAATATGAGCCAATGGAGGACGGAGGGATTTCCGATCCGACAGGGAACAGCTAGAGGCAAAACGCCGGAATAAAGCCCCCGGTCAGGCGCGGCAGGCCTTTCGGACAGGGCGGCAGGCAGAAGAAGGAGAAGAATGGCATGGCCAGTGTACAGCTGAAGAACGTTGTGAAGAAGTATCCGAACGGCTTCGTCGCCGTAAAGGATTTCAACCTGGAGATTGAGGACAAGGAATTTATCATTTTTGTCGGTCCTTCCGGCTGCGGAAAGTCAACGACCCTCCGCATGGTGGCGGGACTTGAGGATATCAGCTCCGGCGACCTCTTCATCGATGGGAAGCGCATGAACGATGTGGAGCCGAAGGATCGGGATATCGCCATGGTCTTCCAGAACTATGCCCTCTATCCTCATATGTCTGTCTATGACAACATGGCCTTCGGGCTCAAGCTTCGGAAGGTGCCGAAGGATGAGATCGACAAGAAGGTGCATGAGGCGGCCAGGATCCTCGATCTCGAGCATCTTCTGGACAGAAAGCCGAAGGCTCTCTCCGGAGGACAGAGACAGAGAGTCGCGATGGGCCGTGCCATTGTGAGAAGGCCGAAGGTGTTCCTCATGGACGAGCCGCTCTCCAACCTGGACGCGAAGCTTCGCGCACAGATGCGGGTAGAGATCGCAAAGCTTCATAAGTCGCTGGAGACGACCATCATTTATGTCACGCATGATCAGACAGAGGCTATGACGCTGGGAACGAGGATCGTCGTCCTGAAGGACGGCATCATCCAGCAGGTGGATACGCCGGAGAATCTCTACGACACGCCCTGCAATAAGTTTGTCGCCGGCTTCATCGGCTCTCCGCAGATGAATATGATTGATGCGGAATGCACGGAGGTGAACGGAGAGCTGCATCTTGGCTTTGCCGGACATGAGATCGCACTGAATGAGAAGAAGGCGAAGGCGCTGAAGGAGAAGGGATATATCGGACGTACCGTGACGCTCGGCATCCGTCCGGAGGATCTTCACGATGATGAGGAGGCCCTCCGAAATCATGCGAAGTCACTCATCTCCGCGGAGATCAGAGTCTATGAGATGCTCGGCGCGGAGACCCTCCTCTACTTCGATCTGGGAGATGCCTCCTGGACTGCGAGGGTGAACCCGAAGACCAAGGCCCGTACCGGCGATACCGTGAAGTTTGCGATCGACGAGAACAAGATCCACATCTTCGATAAGGAGACGGAGGAGACGATCACAAACTGAGTGCCTGATCGACAGATATCTCAGCGGCCCGGGGAGGGAATTTTCCCCTCTCCGGGCCTGACTTATACACTTAGTCCAAAAGAGGAGAGAGAGCAGCGGCGTATTCCGGTGATTGCGCCGCTTTTTTTTCGTGGAAGCTTGAAATATCCCGGAAAGATGATTATGATAGAAAAAGGTGCATCGTGAAGGCAAAGCAGTGTTTCCTTAGAGAATGGAGAGCAAATGATTTCAAATCAGGTATTACAAAGTACGATCGACTCCCTGAAGGGAATCGCCAGGGTGGATATCGGGATCGCCGATATCGACGGCAAGGTGCTGGCCACGACCTTTTCGGAGGAGAGGGAGATCAGCGATATGGTCGTCTCCTTCGCAAACTCTCAGGCGGATTCTCAGGCGGCGGGGGGATTTCAGTTTTTCAAGATCTTTGATGAGCATCAGCTGGAGTATGTATTGATCGCGCGGGGAGACACGGACGATGTCTATATGGTCGGAAAGCTGGCAGCTTTTCAGATCCAGACCCTGCTCGTGGCCTATAAGGAGAAGTTCGACAAGGACAATTTCGTGAAGAACCTCCTCCTCGACAATCTCCTCCTGGTGGATATCTATAACCGGGCGAAAAAGCTTCATATCGATGTCGGCGTGCGCCGCATCGTTTATCTCGTCGAGACGAAGAACGGAACGGACAGCGGCGCGCAGGAGGCCCTGAAGACGCTCTTTGCATCGCGGAGCAAGGATTTTGTGACGGCGGTGGACGAAAAGAATGTCATCGTCGTGAAGGAGTTAAAGCCCAACGAGGGCTATGAGGAGATCCAGAGGGTCGCGGAGACCATGCTGGATATGATGAATACCGAGGCCATGGTGCAGGTAAAGATCTCCTATGGAACGATCGTGAATGAGATCAAGGAGGTCTCCCGCTCCTATAAAGAGGCGAAGATGGCGCTCGAGGTCGGGAAGATCTTTTACGTCGATAAGGATATCATCGCCTATAATGCCCTCGGGATCGGAAGACTCATCTATCAGCTCCCGATTCCGCTCTGCAAGATGTTTATCCGGGAGATCTTCACCGAGGTTTCGCCGGATGAGTTCGATGAGGAGACCCTCGCGACAATCAATAAATTCTTTGAGAACAATCTGAACGTCTCGGAGACCTCCCGTCAGCTCTATATTCACAGAAATACCCTCGTCTACCGGCTGGACAAGCTGGAGAGATCCACCGGACTGGACCTTCGGGTCTTTGACGATGCGATCACGTTTAAGATCGCGCTCATGGTCGTGAAGTATATGAAATATATGGAGACCGTGGACTATTAGAGGGAGCTGTGCTTAAAAGAGGGAGGGGCGGACAGCGATTGCTGCCCGCCCCTCCCTCTCCCGGATCCATCGTCTGCGCGGGTCTTCG
Organism: Oribacterium sp. oral taxon 078 str. F0263; assembly: GCF_000469565.1. Classification (NCBI taxonomy): domain Bacteria; kingdom Bacillati; phylum Bacillota; class Clostridia; order Lachnospirales; family Lachnospiraceae; genus Oribacterium; species Oribacterium sp. oral taxon 078. The sequence continues at coordinate 19,280 of NZ_KI273125.1, forward strand.
CATCCTTGGAAAGCGCGGGATTCTGCGGCTTTTCCCTGTCTTCCCTCTTAATCCCTCTGTCGAAGGCGGTCTATCCATTGCCCGGGCGCTTGGCGATCCGCTCTTTCATGCTCGCTTTTCACCCTGGCTTTGGCAGTCGGAGCGGAGGCCTCGATGGACGGAGGAGCCGGGGCGATGCGATAATACGACAGGAATTTGAGATCAGGCGGGAAGGATACAGGAAGGGATATCGGCCGGGCAGCGGAGCGGGAGAGAGATTCTATGGGAAAAGAGCAGAATCAGGAGGAAAAAGGGGAGGAGAGGGCAGAATGCTCTCCCTCGGGAGCAAAGGCTGACAGGGGCTATCGGGCGGGCTTCCTCCGGGGAAGCATGCTGGGAGCGCTTTTTACATTGGGGCTCTGCCTCGGAGGATATCAGCTAAGCCGAGCGTCTCTTCCCTTTTCTTCCTTTTCGGGAAAGACGGCGAGCGGCGCGGAAGCGGAGAGCGGGAAGCTCGACATGGGGAGAGTGAAGCGGAAGCTCTCGAAATTACAGGAGTATATCGAGCGGGATTATCTATACCAGGAGGACAGCGAAAAGGCGGAGGAGGGGATCTACAAGGGGCTTGTGAACAGTCTCCGCTCGGAGGATCCCTATGCCTTTTACTATACGAAGGAGGAGCTCTCGGAGGATCAGAGCATGCACAGAGGTGTCTATCAGGGGATCGGCGCGGCGGTGCAGCAGGACCCGGAGACGAATATATGCACGGTGGAGACGGTTTACCCCGGTTCACCGGCGGAGAGAGCGGGACTTTTGAGAGGGGATGTGATCCGAAGAATCGATGGGATTGATATCCGTTCCATGAATCTTCGATATATCGTGGATAATCTGGTCCGCGGAGCGGAGGGAAGCTCCATGGAGCTTACGATCGAGAGAGGGGAGGAAACGATTTCTCTTCGGGTCGAGAGGGGAGAGGTCAATATTCCCGCGGTGAAGGCGGGCACACTGGAGAGCCTCGGGATCGGGGGAAGGGACAGTGATATCGGATATCTCTCCCTCTCCTCCTTTTACGAAAAGGGAGAGAAGGACTTTCTCGCCGCGCTGGATTCCCTCTGCGAGAAGCCTGTCAAGGGACTGATCATCGATCTTCGGGGGAATCCCGGGGGTGATGTAGAGGTCGCGGCGAAACTTCTCGACTACATTCTTCCGGATGATCTTGGGAGCTTCACCGATGGGAAGGCGGGCTTTCAGGAGGGCAGGACGCTCCTTGTCTATACGAGAGACAAGCACGATAAGGGGAAGGAGTGGTATGCGAAGGACGGGCATTCCGTCGAGCTTCCCATTGTGATTTTGCAAAATCAGAATTCCGCCTCCGCCTCGGAGCTTTTCGCCGGAGCTTTGCAGGACTATCAGAGAGCTCTCATCATGGGGAGCCGTTCCTATGGAAAGGGCATCGTTCAGACGATACGGAAATTTACAGATGGCTCCGCGATCGAGTTCACGACGCATTTTTACTATACGCCCTCGGGACGGAACATCCATAAGACGGGGATCGAGGCGGATATCGTGCTCCCCGAAGAGAGCGGGGCAGAGGCTTCTGACGGGGACAGTCAGATCGAAAGCGCCGCCGCAGAGCTCAGAAGGCGAGGCTCTTAAGAGAGGAAGCCATCGTTTATAGTCTTTTAATACATGAAAATGCCGGAGCATGCTATACTTTCTGAAAAAGTGGTCCAAAGGAGGATAAGCCGGGACCAAGAGCTTTGTTTTGGTATGGCCCGCAGTCCTTTTTGGATTCGGATCGGGTTTTCGGTGATTGGATCTGGAGCAGAGGATGTATTACATCATAGTGAATCCCCGTGCCGGCGGCGGGAGGGGCATGAGAGTCTGGCGCAGGATGCAGAAGGCGCTTCAGAGGCCGGAAAATCGGGAGAGTTACGAGCTCTTTCTGACGGAAAAGACCGGGGACGCGAGAAATATTTCCCGGCAGCTCACGGAGCGCTGCCAGGAGGAGCGAACGATCGTGGTTGTGGGAGGAGACGGAACCCTGAATGAGGTGGTGGATGGAAGCTGCCTTGATCGGGACAGAGTCTCCATCATTTTTGTGCCGAGCGCTTCGGGCAATGATTTCGCAAAGACCTATCGGAAACGCTATCGGCCGGGCAGAAGTCTCCGCGAGCTGGCGCTGCCGGAGAGGGAGATGCGCCTGGACTACGGCGTACTGGATTCCGAGAGGGGAAACCGGCGCTTTGTGGTGAGCTCCGGGATCGGATTTGATGCGGCGCTCTTTCAGGACATGCTGGAGGAAGAGGGGAGGAGCCGGGAGAGGGGAGGATTTCACCTCCCCTTCCGGCTCTTTGCCTATTTTCTCAGCTTTGTCCGGGAGCTTCGGAGGGCGAAGAAGAGCCGGGGCGCACTGCTTTTGGATGCGGAGAGGAGGATAGAATTCAATAATGTTCTCTTCATCTCCGCCCATGTTCATCCCTATGAGGGAGGCTGTCTGCTCGCCTCCGGCGCAAACGGCTCGGACGGCTGTCTGGATCTCTGTGTGGTGAGCACGCGGAGCAAGCACCGCCTCATCCGGATCATGATAGCCGCGCTCTTCGGCTTCCACAAGGCGCTGCCCGGGGTACATTGCTATCGCTGCCGGAGAGCGGAGATCTCCATGGAGGAGGAGCTCCCGGTCCACACAGACGGAGAGGCCTGGGGGAGAGCCAGGAAGCTCAGCATCTGCTGCGTGCCGGGAAGGCTTCGAATCCGCCTGTGAGAGCGGCGGCGCTCCCCCGTCTGAGGAGCACTGCCCGGAGGGAAAATGGGAGGAAATATGCGAATAGGATGCGGATATGACGTACATCGGCTGATAGAGGGGAGGAGGCTGATCCTCGGCGGAGTGGAGATTCCCTATGAGAGAGGACTGCTCGGGCATTCCGATGCGGACGTGCTTTTGCATGCCATCTCGGATGCGCTCCTCGGCGCGGCGGCGCTTGGCGATATCGGGAAGCATTTTCCGGACAGCGATCCGGCGTATGAGGGAGCGGATTCCCTGGAGCTTCTCAGGAGGATCGCCGGACTTTTGACGGAGAAGGGGTATGAGATCGTGAATGTGGACGCAACGGTGCTCCTCGAGCGCCCGAAGCTCCGACCCTATATCGACAGGATGAGGGAGAGGATCTCCGCCGCCCTGGGCATCCCCGTCTCCGGAGTCTCCGTAAAGGCGAGCACGGAGGAGGGACTCGGCTTCACCGGAAGAGAAGAGGGGATCGCCGCGCAGGCCGTCGCTCTGATAGAGGAAAGGAAAGAGGCAGAGCGCGGGCTTTCACAAAATTGACACATTCTTCCTGTAGGATTAGAATAGACGAAAAGGGAGAATCGTAGTGAGGGAGGGAAGGATTGATGAAGCGAGCAGCGGGAGTGGTGATCTCGGCACTGGTCTTCGGACTCGTGGCGGGGGCCTCCATGGTGGGAGTCAATGTGGCCGCGCATAAGGCGGGGATCTCTTCGGGGGTTTCGAGTACGCTGGAGGAAAAGAGGGCGGAGTCCTCTCCGCTTGAGAAAAAGGAAACAAATGATGCGGCAAAGCAGGAGGAGCAGGCTCCGGTGCAGACGGTCTCATCCGGAGGGAAGACGGTGAGTCAGGTCGCGAAGGAGGCGATGCCCTCCGTCGTCGCGATCACGAACATGATGCGCTATAAGCAAAACGGCTTCTCTCTCTTTGGAAATTATCAATCGAAGGAGACGGAGGTTCCGGCGAGCGGATCGGGAGTCATCATCGGAAAGACAGAGGAGGAGCTCCTGATCGCGACGAACAATCACGTGGTGACGGACTCTAACTCTCTCTCCGTGACCTTTGTGGATAATTCCGCCGCGGTGAATGCCGCGGTGAAGGGGACAGATGCGGCGGCGGATATCGCGGTTCTCGCGGTAAAGCTTTCCGACATTCCCGCGGAGACCATGGAAAAGATCAAGGTGATCGCAATGGGAGATTCCGATCAGACCGAGGTCGGGGATCAGGTCGTCGCGATCGGCAATGCACTCGGCTATGGGCAGTCTGTGACGACCGGCATCATCTCGGCCAAGGACAGGGATGTGGAGACCGAGGAGGGCACGGAGACCGGGCTCATGCAGACCGATGCCGCGATCAATCCCGGAAATTCCGGCGGCGCGCTTCTCAATATGAACGGGGAGCTGATCGGCATCAATGTCGCGAAATACTCGGACACCGATGTCGAGGGAATGGGCTATTCCATCCCCTCCGACAAGGCGAAGCAGGTGATCGAGAATCTCTCCACGCTTCAGACGAGAGACATTGTGCCGGAGAACGAGAGGGGATATCTCGGCGTCCAGGTGAAAAATATCGACAAGAAGACGGCGGAGAGCTTCGGCATGCCGCAGGGCGTCTTTATCTATAAGTTTGCGGAGGGGTCTTCCGCGGAGAATTCCGGTCTCCAGGAGAAGGATATCATCACGAAGCTGGACGGGCAGGGTGTGCAGAGCTATGATGATCTGCAGGCATTGCTTTCGAAGTACCGCGCCGGGGAGACGGTGAAGGTCACGGTGCAGAGGCAGGACGGGAGCGGAAAGTACGTGGAGACGGAGGTCGAGGTGAAGCTCGGTCACAACAGCATATCTCCTTCCGATCAGGGAGGCTCCTCTCGCTCTCAGAATCCCTTCGAAAAACCGAATAAGGGAAATGACGCTCCGGAAAATAATGAAGGAAATGGAGACGCACAGAATCCGGAGCAGGAGCTTCCGAAGGAAGGCGGAGGGGAGAGCAGCCCCTCGGATGAAGAGCTTTGGGAGCAGTTCAGGCAGTTCTTTGACCAATACCAAAGATAGGATCGGGAAGAGAAAGGATAGGATCAGGCGGAGAACGGAAAAGGGAGGGGCGGCTGTCCCCTCCCTTTTTCGTTCTCTATCCGGGGCCGGAGCCGGATTCTGCGTTGACTTGAGAGGGGAGAGCGGGTAAACTACCTGAGATGGAAGGAGGGGGACATGAGAATCTATAATACGATGAGCGGCCGGAAAGAGGAATTTAAACCCATTGAGGAGGGAAAGATCCGGATGTATGTCTGCGGGCCCACCGTCTACAACCTGATCCATATCGGGAACGCCAGGCCTATGATCGTTTTTGATACCTTCCGCCGCTATATGGAATACCGGGGCTATCACTTTCACTATGTATCGAATTATACGGATGTCGACGATAAAATCATCCAAAGAGCGAACGAGGAGGGGACGAGCTGCCAGAGGATCACGGAGCGCTATATCGGAGAAGTCGAAAAGGATATGGAGGCTTTAAATATCGAGCCTGCGAGCGCGCACCCCAGGGCGACGGAGGAGATCTCCGGTATGATTTCTCTCATCGCGGAGCTCATTGAGAAGGGCTACGCCTATGCTTCCGATGACGGCACGGTCTACTATAACACAAAGGCCTTTCGGAACTACGGGGAGCTCTCCCATAAGAATATCGATGAACTGCAGTCCGGACTCAGAGAGCTCAAGGTCTCCGGGGAGGAGAAGAAGCGGAGTCCCGCGGATTTTGTCCTGTGGAAGCCGAAGAAGGAGGGGGAACCGTACTGGAACTCCCCCTGGTCTGAGGGGAGACCGGGCTGGCACACGGAATGCTGCGTCATGGCGCCGAAGTACTGCGGGGGCCGCCTGGATATCCATGCCGGAGGAGAGGATCTCATCTTCCCGCACCATGAGAATGAGATCGCGCAGTATGAGGCAGCGCACGGAGAGCGCTTCGCGAATTACTGGATGCACAATGCCTTTATCAATATCGACCACAAAAAGATGTCAAAGTCCCTCGGGAATTTTCTGACGGTCCGGGATGTGATAAAGCGCTGGGACCCGATGGTGCTCCGCTTCTATATGCTCTCCGCCCATTACAGGAATCCCCTGAACTTTTCCGCGGAGCTCATGGATTCCGCAAAGCAGAGTCTCGAGCGCATCCTGACCGCGGTGCAGCGTCTTCGGGAGCTTTCCGGAAGGCTTTCGGGGGAGGAGCTTCTTCCGGGAGAGGAGAAGGTCCGGGAAGCGGCGGAGGAGCAGAGGCGGAATTTCAATGAGAGAATGGATGACGATCTCAATACGGCGGATGCGATCACCGCGGTCTTTGAGCTGGTTCGAATCGCAAACAGCTCCGTATCGGAGCAGTCCTCGGCTGCGATCTGCCGCTATATGCTGGATACGATCGTGACGCTTCTCTCGGTCCTTGGAATCCGGACGGAGAGAAAAGAGGAGAAGCTGGACCGGGAGGTGGAGAAGCTGATCGAGGAGAGGCAGAAGGCGAGGGAGAAGAAGGACTTTAAGAGGGCGGATGAGATCCGGGACAGACTCCTTTCCATGGGAATCTCACTGAAGGATACGAGAGAGGGAGTCAAGTGGAGCAGGAGCTGAGAGAGGGGGCTTCCCTTTTTCCGGAGTATTATGAGAGAAGTCTCGGTCTTTCAAAGGGGAGGGACGGGGACTGCCCCTCCCTGGTGCTCGCCTACCTTGGGGACGGGCTCTATGACCTCTTTGTGAGGGATTATGTGATTTTTCACTATCCGGGAAATATCAAGCGGATGAACGAAAAAAAGAAGCGCCTGGTCTGTGCGTCGGCCCAGTCGGAGATCATGGGATATCTGATCGGGAGAAAGGGGCTCACGGAGCGGGAAATGGCGGTCTACCGACGCGCCAGAAACCACAGGTCGGAGAGTCGGTCGAAAAATTCCACGATTCTCGATTACAGGAGGGCGACCGGCTTTGAGGCGCTGCTCGGGGACCTTTATCTTCGGAGAGAGGGGGAACGGCTTATGGAGCTGGTGTCTCTTGGAATCCGGCATCTGGAAGGAGAGCTCCATGAGGGATGAACAATTTACTCTGATCGGGAGGCAGCCGGTGCTCGAGGCCTACCGCTCGGGGCAGACGGTGGACCGGCTTTTCGTGCAGGAGGGGCTTCGGGAGGGGACACTCTCCTCTATCCTGCGGGAGGCGCGGAGGCAGAGCACGCCGCTTGACTTCGTGAAGCGATCCCGGCTGGACGAGATGTCCGGGGGAGAAAATCATCAGGGAGTCATGGCCTATCTTGCCGCCTATCGCTACTATGAGATCTCGGACATGCTGTCGGATGCGAGGGAGAAGGGGGAGGATCCCTTCCTCATCTTCCTGGACGGGATCGAGGACCCGCACAATCTGGGGGCCATTATCCGGACGGCAAATCTCGCGGGTGCGCACGGCGTTGTCATCCCAAAGCGAAGAGCGGCGGGGCTCACGGCATCCGCCGCGAAGGCGAGCGCGGGAGCTTTGAACTACACGAAGGTGGCGAAGGTCACAAATCTTTCAAAGACCATAGAGGAGCTGAAGAAGGAGGGAATCTGGTTTCTCTGCGCGGATATGGAGGGAGAGTCCATGTATCAGCAGAGGCTCACGGGACCGATCGCCCTGGTGATCGGAAACGAAGGGGAGGGGGTCTCCCGCCTGGTCCGGGAGAGCTGTGATATGAGAGCCTCTATCCCGATGAAGGGGGAGATCGATTCCCTGAATGCCTCTGTGGCCTGCGGCGTTCTCGCCTACGAGATCGTGCGGCAGAGATTATCCGCGGAGAGGCGGTAGAGCGGAAGGGAGAGGAGACGGGAAATCATGGAGGAAGAGAAGCCGGGGGAGAGCTTTTTTCTGGAATGTGAGAGGCTGTGGGTCTTTTGGGGGCTCATGCTGGTCGGAGGCTTCTACGGGGGCTATACCTACGGTATCCGCGGCAGAGTCTTTTGCAATGCGCAGACCGCGAATCTCCTTGTGATGGCGATGAATATAGGGAATGGGAATTTTCGGAAGGCCGCCTATTATCTGATTCCATTTTCCGCTTATTTCCTCGGCATCGTCGTATCGGAGATTCTCGCAAAGGAGATCAAACGCCTCCGCTTTGCGCGCTGGGACACCATCCTCGTGGGGTTTGAGATGGCCGTTGTCTTTTTCCTCGGGCTCATGCCGCCGGACTGGCCGGATCAGATCTGTCAGGTGACTCTGAATTTCATCTGCGCGATGCAGTTCAACACCTTCCGCCAGGCGGAGGGGATCGGCATGGCCACGACCTTCTGCACGAATCATCTCCGTCAGTTCGCCTCCTTCCTCGTGAGATACTGCCGGGGGAAGGATCCCTCTGTCGGGAGAAAGTCGGCCCTGCACGGCCTCATGCTTCTCCTCTTTATGCTCGGTGTCATTCTCGCGACTCTGGGAATCCGCCTTTTCTCCTATCGAAGCATCTGGATCGCGGATCTCATCCTTCTGGTACTCTTTTGCAGACTGCTTCTCGCGGACCGCACCTATGAAAGAGAGCTCCTCTTGAGAAAGCCGGGGGGGCACTGAAGCGGGATAGAAGCGGGGATCGAAGCGGGATAGAAGCAGGACAGAAGTAAGTGGAACGCGGGAGCGGGACGGAGAAGCGGGGCCGGGAGGAGAGAGAGGAAAGGCTATGAGAGAGAGGGAGGATCACATTTTCGAGATCAGCGGGAGCACAAAATTGATCGGCCTCCTGGGGTCTCCGGTTTCGCACAGCCTTTCTCCCCGGATCCATAACAGCGCTTTCCGGGAGCTGGGGCTTAATTATGTCTATCTCGCCTTCGATGTGAAGACGGAGGATCTCTCCTTTGTGCTGGATGCGCTCCGCAGGATGGGGGCCCGGGGACTGAACCTCACGATGCCCCTGAAACGGAGCGTCCTTCCGCTCTGCGACACGCTTTCCGAGGCCGCGGAGATCTCGGAATCCGTGAATACCGTCGTCTTTTCGGAGGATGGAAGGATAGAGGGACACAGTACGGACGGAAGCGGCTTTTTCCGAGGCCTTGAGAGCGAGGGGATTTCGTACCGCGGGAAAAAGCTCGTGCTGCTTGGTGCGGGCGGAGCGGGGACTGCGATCCTCGTCCAGGCCGCGCTCTCCGGCGTCCGGGAACTCTCCCTTTTTGTCCGAAGGGGGAGCCGTGATCTTCCGAGGATCCGTCGGATTCTCGCATCGCTTCGAAAAAGGAGCTCCTGCATGCTCTCCCTCTTGGAATACGGGGAGGCGCTTTACCGGGAGATCTCCGACTGCGATATCCTGGTCAATGCATCCAGTGTCGGCATGGCACCGGATAAGGAGCGCTCTCTCATCGAGGACAGCTCCTTCTTTCCGGAGGGGCTTACGGTAGCTGATGTGATCTACTCTCCGAGAAAGACGAAGCTTCTTCGGCTCGCCGAGGAGAGGGGACTTCGGACGGTAAACGGCCTTCCCATGCTCCTCTTTCAGGGGGCGGAGGCATTCCGGCTTTGGTGCGGGAGAGAAATGCCGATGGAGAATATTCGAAGGAATATTCTTAATTATCTTTAAATATATTGTGAAAATTTATAAAAATGTAATAACATAAAAATAGATTTTTCTGTTATGATAGGAATGCTTCAGGACGGGCCGGGGAAGAGGGCGGCAGGGGTGTAAAAATGCAGAGGACAGAGGAAAGCGAATATCTCAGTATCTGTCTTTTCTACAGGGCGGTAACGCTCGTTCTTTCGACCAGTGCCTATCTCATAAGCTCACTGCTTTACCGGGAGTATAGCTCAGCCAGTTGGAGCATCGTCCTGGGCATGGCGGTTTCCTGTGCGATGGCGAACTTCCTCTATCTGAAGGCCAAGGGAAATCGTTTTCTCACAAATGTGATTTTGGTGCTGGAGCTTCTGGCCTATGGAGAGTTTATCTATCTCAGTGGTGGCTTGGCGAGCTCATATATCTGGTATTATCTTGGCTGCATCCTCATTACCCTTCGGGGGAAAAACGGCACGGGATCGGCCATAGCCGCACTGCTTTGGTGTCTGCTCTGCGGACTTCTCAGCAGGAGCGGCACGAAGCCGGAGCATCTTAAATTTAATCTGGTGATCGGCCTGATCCTTGTGAGCGGCGCTTTTTTTGTGTTGAGAAGCTATGTCCGCATGCTGTGGGTGGAGAGGGCGGAGCTCGGCAGACTGAATGAGCGCCTCGCGGAGGAGAACCGGAGGAGCGAGTATGCGCTCCACCAGCTCAGCAATATGTATAAGGGCTTCGGGCTGATGGCCAGGGTGGAGCCGGAGGGCATCATCCGTCAGCTCGCCGAGCTCATGACGAACAGCATCTCTCCGCAGGGCTGCGTCATTTTTGAGCGCTGGGCGGACGGCTCTGTGAAGCAGGTGATCGCCAGCGGTCTCACGGATGAGCAGGAGCAGGAGCTCATTAAAAAAAGCAGACTCCTCTGGCCGGATCGGAAGAATCCGGCCGGAGATCTCCCGAGGGAGGGATGCTTTGGGATACTCGCGGGCGGTGTCGCCTATGAGGTTCTCCTCCTGACAGAGCTTCAGAGCTCCAGGGTATACCTTCTCCTCTCCAGGGATGTAAATCATATCGTGGAGGGGCGGGAGAGGGATTTCTATATCCAGCTCTCGGAGAGTATCTTCCGGGCTCTGGATACCCAGAGCCAGATCGAGTCCTTTATCTCCGCAGAGGAGAAGAACCGCATCGCGGATGAGATCCACGATACGGTCCTCCAGAAGATTTTCGGCATGGCCTGTCAGTTGAAGAGCCTCAGCATGCGGCTTGGCAGTTTGGGGGAGGAGGAGCTCCGCTCGGAGCTTCTCTCCCTGCAAAACTCCGCGGGCAGTACGATGACGGAGCTTCGGGAAGCGATCTACGGGCGGCAGTTCGAAAGGGGAGGGGAGCACAGCTTTGAGAAAAGCCTTGCTTCCTATATGGAGGGCATCGAGAAGAATCACAGCGGGGTCCGGGTCCGTCTGGAGAATGAAATCTCCGAGGAGGAGCTTGGCTCCGCTCAGAAGATTGTGCTCTACCGCGTTGCCTGCGAGGCGGCAAACAATGCGGTCCGCCACGGGGGAGCGCATGAGCTTCTTCTCCGCCTGGAAAAAAGTGAGGAGAGCATCAATATGCTGGTCGAGGATGACGGAAGCGGCTTTCAGGAGACATCGCGCCGTCCCTTTGAGGGGCAGGGCATGAAGAATATGTACTATCTGGCCTCTCTCCTTAAGGGGAGGCTGAGTATCTCGGACCGGGAGGGACACGGAGTCAGAGTTCTTTTGAAGCTGCCGCTCGGGGCTAGGAGGATTTGATGTTTCTGGTTTTGGATGACCACCCGGTTTCCAGGATGGGATTAAAGGCTGTGATTCATATGACGCGCCCCGAGGAGGAGGTCATCGAGGCGGGCACGGTTCAGGAGGCGATGGACTGTGTGCAGAGAGAGAAGATCGATCTGGCATTTGTGGATCTCAAGCTGAATGGAGAGAGCGGCTTTGACTTTCTGAGGAAGGTCCATGAGAGGAATCCGGAGATCCGGACGATTCTCATCACCTCCTCCTCCAGGGACTCGGATTTCCGGGAGGCGAAGGCCCTCGGTGTGGACGCCTATCTCCTGAAGGACGCCTTCATTGACGAGATCGTATTTTGCCTGAAATCCGTGGAGCGGGGCGGGAAATTCTATTCCGCGGCCCTGGTGGATCCCAGGCTGAGCGAGGAGGAAAAGAAGCTCGGGACCTTGACGGAACGGGAGAGAGAGGTCTATGAGCTGATGTGCCAGGGCTACACGAATCTGGAGATCAGCGCCAGGCTTTTCATCACGGAGGGGACCGCAAAAAGGCATGTCAGCAATATTCTTTCGAAGCTGGGTTCGAAGAACCGGGTGGAGGCTGTCATACAGTCGGGACAGAAGGGATATCTGACGGAGAAGAACAGGGGGAAGCGGCCGGGGCCGCAGCCGAAGGGAGAAGAGAGATGAAAATGCGCGGATCAAAGAGAAATATGCTGTTGGCAGGGATTTTGCTCCTCGCAATGGCGGGGATCGGGCACGGCTATGCCAGCTGGAACAGGGAACAGAGCATTTCCATGGAGCTTGCGACCGGGAAGTTCAAGCATTTCTTCTCTCAGAAGGGGGATTGCTCCGCTGAGATCGTGGACGAGGCGGGAAATGAGCTTCAGTCGATAGCATCGGACTGGAAGACGACGGACAATCGGACCACGGCGGAGATCAGCTTCCGGGAGGGCCTTCCGATGGAGCTCCTCGCGGAGGGAAATTATCTCTGTCTGAGCTATCCCATCGAAAAGAACGGAACCGTGGTTCGGCTCACGGAAGCGGATTTCACAAAGGAGGCGGAGCAGGAGCTCACGCTGGAGCCAAAGGATGTCTTTCTCTCTGCGGAGGGGACACTATACCGCTTTGATGAGGCGGATGATTTCTTCAAAAAACCTCTTGTGCTTTCTGTCTACAGGGCAGTAGAGGAGAGCGAGGACGGAGAGCTCAGGGCGAAGCTCTACCTGAAGCCGCAGAGTGAGGGGCTTTTGGAGGGGATGCCTGAGGAATTGAAGATAAAGAGAGGGAAGCTCGCGAAGATTCCGATTATCGGAGACGCGGGGCCCATGGAAGAAGGGATTCAGGTGGTCTATTCTCTGGAGGTTCCGATCCGACTGGATCAGGCGAATGCGGAGAAGGAAGCTGAGGAGGTGGAGAGATGAAAAGATTCAGACTGATTTTCTTTTCCTTGCTGCTGTGCCTGTTCATGGGCTTTTCCGCCTATTCGTACTGGACGGAGCAGCTTAAGATGAAGGCGGAACTTAAGGTGACATATCCCCTGCCGATCGAGATCGAGGAGCAGGAGGAGACGGAGGAAAGTAAGGAAGGAGAGGAGAGCTCCGGAGAGGGCGAAAAGACAGGAGCCGAGTCGGAGAGCAGTGCGCCGTCGGAGTCCGATGCCTCCCAGAAGACGGAAGCCGGGGCAGCGGAAGAGGAGACAAAGGAAAAGGCGGCAGAAAACCCGGAGACAAAGATAGAGAGCTCAGCGGAAAAGGCAGAGACTTCAGGGGTAAAGGAAGAAAAGACAAAGGCCGAGACCGCGGAAAAGAAGGAAGAAAAGACCCGCGCAGAGACTTCCGAAAAGAAGGAAGGGAAGGAACTGCCTTCCGAGGCGGAGAAGAGCGGGGCGGAGGAAAAGACCGCATCGGCAGACGGAGAGCGGTAAGAGATGGAAAAGATACTTTCCTATATCCGGGAATGGGAGAGGAGACGCATTCCGGGGGCAGAAAACTATATGCTCTATGCTCTCTTCCTCCTGCTCACGGAGCTCCTTTTGGACAATCCGCTCTGGAGGGACAGGGTTTCCGGGGACATCATTCTCTTTCTTATTCTCTATGGGACTATGATTTTCCTCCTATTTGCGGTTTTTCCGCCGGTCTTTGCCGTGCGGCGGAGGGGTCTTCAGGACAGGGTCAAGATCTATGCCTTCACCGGGGCCGCGATCTTTCTTGCGATCCGCTTCCTGCTCTCGATCTTTCTCCGAAGGCTCGCGGAATCCCCCTATGACCACAGTCCTTCGGGGATTTTGCAGAATGTGCTGCTGGTCGGGCTTCGGCTTTTTTTCCGGGAGGCTGTCCGGGCCTATGCGCTCGCTGTGATCCTCCGAAGACCGAAGCACCGGAAAGCGCTGATATTTCTTCTGACTTTTCTCCTTGCGGCGACAGAGATCAATGTCCTCAAGTTTTTAAAGCTTCCGGAGCAGAAGGAAATTTTCATTGAGATCACGGAGCATGTGCTGCCGAGCTTTGCCCAGGGCTTTCTGCTCACGATCCTCTCTCTGTACGGAGGGCTTTCGGCCTCCCTCTTCTATGCGGCGTCCATAGCGCTCTTTCAGAGACTTTTCCCCGTCCTTCCCGGCCTCCCCTGGCTTGCGGAGTCTGCGATCGGGCTGTGCTTTCCCGTCTTTTATGCCTTTTATATCAAAGAAGAGCAGGAAGGGGAGGAGTACGGAAGGATGGCGGCCAGGCGGAACAGCTTTTCGCCGTCCTATATCATATCCCTGGTCCTGCTCACCGCGTTTTACTGGTTCAGTGTCGGAGTCTTTCCCATCTACCCTTCCACGATACTGACAGGGAGCATGGAGCCCGGGATAAAGCCCGGGGATATCGTTTTGATCCGGCGCTTTCATTCGGAAGCGGAGCTGGATCAGCTGCGGGAGGGGGACATCATCAATTTCCGGAGGGAGGGCATCGTCATCACACACCGCATTCTTCGGATTCAGAAGGATGCGGCCGGAAATCTCAGCTTTATCACAAAGGGAGACAATAATGTCTCTGAGGATCAGGAGGCGGTGCTGCCAAATGATATCAATGGACCTGTAGTGAAGGTGCTGCCGAAGCTCGGGAGCTACCAGCTGCTTCTCCACAGCGGAGAGAATAGAGCGGAGGGAGTCGTTGAAACAGGAAGATCAGAGGTTGAAACAGGAAGATCAGAGGAAGAGAAGAGAGGAAGCAAGGAGGCGGAGGAGACGGATTCCGAACAGTCGGAAGGAAGGATTGCAGGAGGAGAGAACAGAGGAGATGAATAAAGAGCTGGATTCTGTAGTGAAGCATTCCGAGAACGGGGGCGCCGCTCCGAAGAAAGAGGGAGAGGAGGGGAGGATAAAGCCGATCCTGGTGTGGAGCATGAGGAAGAGGATGGGAGTTCTCGCTCTCTCTGCCGTCCTTCTCCTGGTCGGGATTTCCCTTCTTTTGGCCTTCCTGGAAAAGAAGACGAAGGAGGAGGATGTTCCGCTTTTTTCCTATGAGCTCTCTGCGGATTCCGAATACCGGGTTCACCTCAAGGAGAATTCTCTCTATCCGGAGGAATGGCTGGAGGCGGACCGCGTCTATTCGGCAAAGCTCACGGACTACATCGAAGCCGGCTTTCACACAAAGCTCAGCGGGGCAGGGGAGCTCAATGCGATCGTCCACGGAAATTATTCGATCTCTACGGTCCTGGAGGGCAGCTACCTCGTCAATGAGGAGAAGAAACAGGTCTACATGAAGAGCTACCCCATAAAGGAGGGAGAGATCCCGGCCGGGGCGGGGGCGAGCGGCATAGATGATACCGTGCAGATCCGACCCGAGGAATACATGGGGCATTTCGCGGAGATCGAGAATGAGATCGGAGGGAGTCCCGAAAAAGAGGCCTATCTCCTTTTCAGCGGAAGCTACCAGATCGAGGCGGAGGGACAGGAGCCAAAGACAGAGGAATTCAGTGAGAAGCTGAATCTTCCGAATGCAGACAGCGCCCTCTATATGATCAAAAAGTCTGAGCCCGTTCAGAACGGCGGGGCGCTCAGCGAAACGAGGACAGTGGAAGTCCCGCCGGAGAAGGGGAGGACGCCCCTCGCCCTGCTTCTCATACTTCTCTCTGTCGGTCTGGGACTTTTCACCTTCTACCTCACGAGGGATCCGGATGAGGGCGAGGTGGAGGAGCTGAGGCTCCGCGCCTTCCTAAGGAAATACGGAAGCCGCATCGTCATGCTCCGCTCCGGGGAAGAGGAGCTTCCCAGAGGGCTCAGCTACCTCCGGGATATGGACAGCCTCCTCCTCCTCTCTGAGGAGCTCAGACAGCCTGTGACCTGCAGTATCGATGAGAGAGGGCTGCCTCTTGGCAGACGTTTCCTTCTCCGAAACGGAGAGGAGAGCTACTGCTATGAAATCCCCGAAGCATCTACAACGAAAGGTGTAGAAGACATTGGGAAAAAGGAACAGGAAAGTCACTGAGAACGAGGGATGAAATTTTTCTAAAAAAAGTTATACTAAATACGAACATTTACATAATGCTTCGTGCACATGAAGGAAAGGAGCACCAATGAAGAAAGTAGGAAAGAAGTCGCTGATCGGCGGAATTCTCGCTCTGTCCCTGATCCTCGGCGGAACAGGCTATGCTTATTGGACGGATACGCTGAACATCACGACGAAGGCAACTACCGGCGAGTTCGGCATGAAGTTCGTGGATCTGGGACTCTATGCGCAGTACAGCGATGAGATCAACACCGACGGAGCGAAGGGCTGGTCCATCGTCGACGGCATCGACAAGGGCTATGTCGAGTCGGATTTCTTCGAGAGAGGAACGCAGTACAACAAGATCGCGAAGGACGGAAGCATCGAGAAGTACAAGGAGCGCCAGAAGGGCTACAGCAATACCGAGTTTGACGCCAAGCTCAAGGATGCGGCTCCTCTGAAGAAGCAGGTCGGCCCCTACAATTCCGCCAATACGAACGGAAGCGACAGGATCGACATCAAGATCAACGAGATGTATCCCGGCTACGCACAGGCTTTCCGCTCTGATCTTCTGAATGTCGGAAGCATCGCTGCGAAGCTTGGAAACATGAAGTTCACCGTTTCCAGCAAGGACAGGGATGCCAGCACCGTGAAGGATATGCTCGGTATCGCGCTCTATATGCATCAGGAGCAGTTTAACCCGAAGTCCTCGATCAACAACGCTCATGTCTTCCGTCTTACGAAGGACCTTGCTCTTTCCGACAAGGATTTCTTCACGGTCGGCGGCGTTGACTTCCTGAGACTCTCCGCTCTTGAGAAGCTGGATGAGAAGGATATCAAGAAGGCCATCGAGAACTCCACCATCCTCTGCAGCCCGGCTACGGACAACAGAATGGATGTCTTCATCGGCATCGCCATGGATCCGGATAAGGACGGCGCTTACACCACGGGAAGCACCGAGAACCTGAAGAAGGACAATGACGATACGAAGAGCCAGAACAAGGGCGTTGAGATCGGAATCGACTTCCTCTGGGATCAGTTCAATGTCGGAAAGGATGAGGGCAAGCCGAATATCCTGAAGAACCAGAACTATGGCGGACAGAAGGACCAGAAGAAGGATCAGAAGGATTCCGGATCGGTCAAGGGAAACTAAGTCTCTTAGGAGAGAAATATCATAGGCGGAGAGTCAGTCTTTCCGTCTAAGCAGGAGGGAGGCCTCCGGGGCGTAAGCAAAAGCCCCGGGGGCCTTTCTTTCGTTGTTTTCATTTGCTTTTATCTCGTCTCCGAGCATTCTGAATCGAAGCGGGAGCTCCGGATTGGATTTAAGAGCTTTTCTTCGTCCCTGAACGCGGATATCGAAAGCCCAGCCTGATAAATTCATGGGCTGCCTGCTTTCCTTCCGCGCTGCGCTTTGCCCGCATGAGAAAAAGCGCGTTCTATCTCTCTGAAAAGGCAGATTTTCGGGAAAGATTATCCGACGGGTAATAGTTTTTAGCCACTGAAAGTCATAGTATGGAGGTGCAGCATGAAGGGAGCGCATCGCGGGGAGGAGGCAGAGATGAGGCTTTGGGGGAAGAGCTTTGGGAAATTTTTTCGATCGGGAGAGAGGAGCAGGGGACTGCTCGCTTTTTTCCTTTGTCTTACCATGCTGCTTTCTCTCACATCCTGTGAGGGGATCAGGGGAAGGAGGAAGAGCGGGGACAGGGAAGAGGAGGAGACGAAGGTGAGAGCGCGGGAAAGGGACAGCGGGGAGAAGGGGAGAGAGAAGAAAAAGCTCGAGGGAGAGGAAGGAGAAGAGAGGGTCTTATATTTTTCGAAGGATGGGCTGAGGCTTTATTCCCGGAGCTTGGGAAAGAGTGAAGAGGTACAGGAGGGGAGCTGGGAGAATGGCTGGAATCACATGGATCAAGAGGACGTGCAGTATACCGAGGATGGAAAATATCTCTATTATATCGAATATGAGAGCCCGGAGGTTTTGGTAAAGGAGACGGAGGGAGCTATGGAGGAGGCCTGGGGGGAGGAAGAAATGTCGGGGGAGGCGGAGATGGAGGCCTGCTGCGCGGGCGTAAATCTCCACGACGGTATACTCCGCAGGAAGACGATCGGGGAGGAGAGCGCCGTGAAAAAAATCGCGGAAGGAGTGGAAAGCTTTCAGCTCCTCTCAGATGGTTCCCTTCTCTACATAAGGAGCAATAACCGCGGGATCTATCTTTTTACGGATGGGGAAAAGGAAAAGCTCTATTCCGGGACACCGCACACGTATTTCCTGAGTAAGGATGAAAAGACGATCCTCTTTCTCGCCTATCAGGGGGAAGGCACGGACGGCTGGACAGATCGGCTCTTCGCTTTGCAAAAAGAGGAGGGAGGGGAATGGAAGCTTTCCTGCCTCAGCGATGCAGTCTGGACCTTCTATGGGAGCTCCGAGAGCATGGACAGAATCTACTACTCTGAGAGGAGAGAGGAGGATGAGGGGGAGAGGATTTTTAAGATCGAGAACTTCGGGGAGCCGGAGCAGATCGACGGCGGAGCGGAATTCATCTATGTGAGGGTCGATTCGGAGGGGAATCTTTGCTATATCAGAAAGAAGACGGATGAGATCAATTTCCTCGCAGAGGACGATCTGTCCCGGAGGGACTCTCCGGAGATTCCATCTCTCGGAGATAAGGAGAGGGAAAGGCTCTATGGGAAGGAAAGGATTCCTGAGGGGAGCGCTCTCTATCGCTATATGGAGATTTATCTCTGGAATCAGTTTGTCCAGTCCATGAAGGATGCCTGCCATTATGCGATCTGCTCCTACGGAGATGCCTGCCTCTATGACGGGAAGGAGCTGAGAGTCCTTTCAGAGCGGGCGGAGCTTCCCTTTATCACGGGAGGGGACAGGGTCCTTTTGCTCCACAGCATCGCGGAGGGCTATCAGGGGACGAGGAAGCTCTCGGAGCTCTATGAGGAGTATCTCAGCCTGGTCTTCTTTCAGGTCTATGGAAGATGGCCCGGAGAGGCTGAGGGAGAAGGGATCGATCTGGAATGCCTTTTCTATGACTATTTCGGAATCTCCGGCAGCCCGCTGAGCGAGATCTTTTTGATGGAGGAGCAGATCTCCGAGGATGACTTTAACGGCTGGAAGTACAGCGTGATCTCCTATTATGCCGCGCGGCGGCTCGCTGACCGCCTCCTCTATGATGCCCTGCAGGGGCAGAGCTATCGGATCATCTTTGAGGGAAGGGAGGAGAAGATCGAGGAGGAGGGAATCCTTCAGGATATTTTCTCCGAAAACTCCGGAAAACTCGCCTGCCTCAGCTTTCCCCTCTCCCTTCGGGAGGAAGAGAAGGAGGATCCGGATCTGGAGAAAAGTATCCTGGAAGCGAGAAAAGGAGAAATGGAGCTTCTTTTCTGGGAGAAGCAGAGCGCGGGGATGAAGAGGCTGGACCAAAATGTCACAGATCTCAACGGATTTTGCGACGGGGAGATCTATTATATGAAGGATCAGGCGGAGAGAGAGGAGAGCGGAACCGCCTACTGCTCCGGAAAACGTCTCATGACGGATATTCAGAGGATCTACATTTCGGAGGGCAGGGTCTATCTCATTGGCGAGTGGGACGGAAGGGGGCTTTTTGATATCTACCTTCCGGGAAAGAGGAAGGCTGTGCTCGCCGCAGAGGAGGTAAAGAGCTTTTATCCCTTAAAGGACGGAGGCTTTGCCTATATCGGCGACTATCGGACGAAGAGCGGACAGGGGAAGCTCTGTCTCTACCGGGCGGATGGGGAGAAGGAGGAGCTCTCGGAGGAGGCCAGCTCCATTTACGACGGAGTCAGCTCCGAGGACTTCATGGTATATGGCTGAGGATGGGGACATGCAAGGAGAAAAATCCGTTTTGCATCTATTATGATTCCGACCTTATAGGCATGGCTGCAAGTCATGGGGCGGGACTTTCTCAAAACAGCGCTTTCCCGGAGGATGGGGAGGCGCTTTTCTTTTCTCCGGGATTATGCACATTTAACAAAATGTTATTTTATAAATGGTCCATTATCATAATTCGCTATTTCTCTGCAGATGATATAATTTTTACATACGAAATTATGACGAAAAAGGGAGGTCTTTTATGGGTGGAAGGAGAACGTGCGCGGCGGTACTGGGCTTTTTGCTCCTCCTTTCCGGGTTCATCGTCTTTCAGAGCTGCAGGAGAAGGAAGGAGACTGTGACGCTCTCTGTCTGGCATGTCTACGGGGGGCAGACGGATTCCCCTCTCAGCCCTTTGATCGAGGAATTCAACGCGACGGAGGGAAAGAAGCGGGGGATCCATATCCGCGTCGTAGCGGTCTCCAATACGAATACCATCCATGAGGAGATTCTCTCCGCGATTCGTCAGGAGCCGGGAGCTCCGAGCGCTCCGGATCTTTTTGTCTCCTATCCGAAGACGGTGCTCGCTCTGCCGGATCCCTCCGTGCTCGTGGACTACCGGGATTATTTCAGTGAGGAGGAGCTTAAGCGCTATATTCCGGAGTTCATCGAGGAGGGCACGGTGGACGGAAGATTTGTGGTCTTCCCGGTGGCAAAGTCCACGGAGATTCTCTTTGTGAATAAAACTGCCTTTGATGCCTTTTCCAAGGAAAGCGGGGTCACTTTGGAGGATCTCTCCAGCTGGGAGGGGATCTTCCGCCTTTCGAAGCTCTACCATGAGTGGAGCGATCAAAGAACTCCGGAGAAGGAGGGGGATGGAAAATGCTTTTTCACGCATGACTATCTCTTCAACTATCTCCAGGTCGGTGCGGAGAGTCTGGGAGCACAGTTTTTCGAGGGAGACGGGATCCGCTTTGATGAGAACTTCCGGAGGGTCTGGGACGCCTATGCGGATGCGGCCATACGGGGCGGCATCTGGCTCCGGGAGGGCTATGCGACGGAGCCGCTCCGCACCGGGGACGTGATTGTGAGCGTCGCATCCTCCGCGAGCGTTCTCTACTATAAGGATGAAGTGACCTATGAGGACAATACCTCCGAGCCGGTAGAGATCATCTCCAGGCCCTGCCCGGTCTTTTCTGATGGGGAGAAGCTTGTGATGCAGCGGGGCGCGGGCTTTTGCACCTTCCGCTCAACGAAGGAGAGAGAGAAGGCCGCCGCGCATTTTCTCCGCTGGCTCACGGATCCGGAGAGAAATGTCCGCTTTGTGACGAGCGTAGGCTATATGCCGGTCACAAAGGAGGCCTTCGATAAGGAGCTCAGCGCAGCGGTGGAAAAGCTCTCCTCCCCGAAGTACCGAAGTCTCTACGAAGCGCTTTTGGAGACACAGAGGGACTACCGCTTTTATACCGCTCCCAAGCTCTCCTCTTATCTGGAGCTTGAGATGAATACGGAGAAGTATATGAGATCGGAGCTCTCCCGCGCGGAGGAGCAGTATCGCATGAAGAAAGAGGAGGCGGAGGATCCGGAGGCCCTCATCGGGGAGCTTGCAGAGGAGGCCGCGGATCGCTTTCGGAAGCATGTTCAATGAGGGAGAGGCGATATGTCTGAGATCCTTCGATATCTGAAAAGGGAGAGGCGCTCCATGCAGTTTCGGATGAGCCTTTACCTTCTTCTCATGCTTTTTCTTGCCTTTATGACCTTTGTCTTTCTGGGGATCGCCTTCGGATTTTTCTCTTTGACGGAGGACAGACTCTATGAGGGGATGGAGCAGCAGCTTAGGCTTCTCACGGATGAAATGCGGGATGAGCTCGGCAGGATGGAGGGCTATGCGCATACTCTTTCCGGGAGACTCGGCTCCTCGGTGGAGGATTGCGTGGGAGAGTATTCCACGGAGATCTCGAAGCTGAACAATCAGCCGGATAAGCTTTTAGAGCTCCAGGAGGAATTTTACCCGGAGCTTAGCTCCATCCTTCAGCTCTCCAGAGGCTCCGGCATCTACGCGGTGATCGATGCGACGACCAATACGGAGGCCCCCGGGGCGGAGAAATCCCGGAGCGGGGTCTATCTGAGATTATACAATATCGCGGCGGACTACTCCCTGAACCCCAAATTCACCTGTTTTCGCGGGATTCCGGAGCTTGCGAGGAAGTACAGGGTCGAGCTTCATAATCGCTGGAATATGGAGTTTGACACGACGAGTCTCCCCGGCTTTCGCCTCTTTTCCGGGAAGCACTACGATAAGGCCTCAGAGGCGGGCTTTTGGTCAAACCGTCTGGACCTGCCGGATACCTGGGAGGAGATCCTTCTCTACAGCGTGCCGATACTCGGGAGCGACGGAAGAGTCTATGGGGAGTGCGGGATCGAAATGAACGAGCTTCTCTTTCAGATGAGACACATGGTCTATGCCAATCGCTCCGGCAGCATGATCTTCGTCATCGCGCCTCTTTCGGAGAGACGGCTTAGGATGGATCTGGGGCTTGCCGGGAAGATGGAGGGGAGCTCCGTCCGGACGGACGAGGCGCTTCGGATCGGAAGAAAGGGGAGATTCTTTCGCTATTATTCTGAGGGGCAGAGCTTCCTCGGCGTGCAGGCCCCGCTCCCCATGAGAGGGGAGCCGGGACAGAGCTGGGAGGCCGCGGTCCTGATGCCGCAGTCCGTCTACTCGGACTATGTGGTTTTTCACCGGATCCGCTGGACTCTCGCCGCGGCAGTGCTTCTCATTCTGATGGGGATCGCGGCCTTCTTCCTCTCAAGGAGCTATGTCCTTCCGATCAGGAACAGTCTGGATGCCTTTCGAAACGGGGGAGATCCCGCTCTGGAGTCCGGCATCCCCGAGATCGAGGAGCTCCTTCACTTTGTGGACCAGAAGCTGAAGGAGGCCAGCATAGAGCGGGAGGGGATTCCTCTTAAGATCGCGGAGCTCTTCGATGCCTTTGAGGAGAGGGTGGGAAGGCTGACCGCCGCAGAATATGCGGTCTTCTCCCATTATGTCAGGGGCTATGATATCCCGGAGCTCCCGGGCCTTTTATATATCTCCATCAATACGGTCCGAAAGCATAACCGGAGTATCTATGAGAAGCTGAATGTCGCCTCAAAGGATGAACTCATGGTCTATGTGGAGCTCTTTCGGAGGTGCGGCAGGCTGGAGAAGCTGCTCACGCCGAAGAAGCATCAGGTCTATGATAAGTGAGACCTTCAGATGGCCCCCATATGCATGATGTCTATGAGGAGGATGGCGGAGAGGCCATAGTATGTGACCACGCCGACGAGATCCGTGATCGTAGTGATCAGCGGTCCGGAGGCAGCCGCGGGATCGACCCCGACCCTTTTGAAGAAGATCGGGACCGCCGTTCCGACGAAGCTGGAGATCACCATCGCGAGTAAAAGCGCGATTCCGATGCAAAAGGAGATCAAAAAGGCCTGATGCAGGGGAAGATGCTTAAAGAGCGCGATATAGGCCCCGATTCCGCTGAGCGCGAGAAAGCCTAAGATGATGCCGTTGAGTCCTCCGACCGTCATTTCCTTTCCGATCAGACCGAGCTTCTGTCTCCCGGTGAGCTTCTCATCCATGAGGACCCGGATCGTGACGGCGAGGGACTGCGTGCCGACATTTCCGGCCATATCCAGGATCAGGGACTGAAAGGCCATGATGATCGTGAGCTTGGCTACGACCGCTTCGAACATGCCGACGACGGTGGAGACCACGAGTCCCAGAACGAGGAGAAGCATGAGCCAGGGGAGGCGCTTCTTGATGCTCTCCCGGATCGGTTCCTTTAAGTCCTCCTCCGCGGTGAGACCGGCGAGCTTTGCGTAGTCCTCGCCCATCTCATCGTCCACAACCTCGATGACGTCCTGAGCGGTGATCACGCCGAGTATCCTTTTGGAGTCGGAGAGGACGGGGATGGAGCGCTCGGAGTAGTCCTTCAGCTTTTCCAGGCAGTCCTCGATCCGGTCGTTCGCATAGACATAGGGATAGGAGGTCGCGGTGATGTCACAGAGCTTTGTGTCCCGGCGGGCGATGATGAGATCCTTCAGCTCGACGGCCCCGAGATAGCTCCGGTTTTTCCCGACGACATAGAGCGTTGAGATATTGTCATTGTCCGCTGCCTGCTCGATGAGGGAGCGCATCGCCTCCTTGATCGAGAGACCGCTGTTCAGAGCCACAAAATTGGTGGTCATGCGGCTTCCGATCAGGTCCTCATCGTAGGAGGCCAGAGTCTGGAGGGATCTCCGGTCCTCCGGGTCCATGAGAGACATCCAGACCTTTTTCTGCCGGGAATCCGTCTCCTTCAGGAGGTCGACGGCCTCATCCGGCTCCATCTCCTCCAGGATCGCCGCGGCCCGCTGGGGACTGAGCTCCTCCAGGTAATCATCCGCTTCGTCGGAGTACTCCATGACCTCCGCGAGGCCTTCGTTGTTAAGGAGCGCATAAAGTCTGTGCCGCTCCTCAAGACTCAGCTCCGGCAGGGCCTCCGCGATGTCATTTGCGTGGTAGTCCCCGAGATGATCCCGAATCTCCTCATCGCTTTTCCCGCTTCGAAGAAGCGAGAGAATCTCCTGTACATAGTCCTGCTGGACTCTGGCTTCCATCGTGTTGTCCATGGGATTCGCTCCTTTCACAGCCTGAAGAATGCGCATCAAGAAAAGCTTCCGGGTCAGTTCCCGGAATCCGGATTTTTTTGGCGTGTGGAAGTCCTCCGAAAAGAGTGCGGAGATCGGCGATCAAAGCCGATTCTAAGGGCGGAAAAAGTGCCCGAAGGAAGGGAAAGGATCTGTGCCGCCGCAGCATTTTCGTATCTTTCCGGGACTTCGGTCCACGTCATCGCTGCATTTCATGCATTTCTCCTTTCCTGTCATATTTTTGAAACCGGAATCTATCCTATCATGCAAAGGGGAGAAACGCAAGAAAGGGGGCGGGATTCCAAATAATTTTCGGCGAAAATTGATTTTCCCCGCGGGGAGAGCGCGCACTATGTAGGAGATGCTCGGTTCTTTCCCGGATCTCTCTGAAAAACTGGTATATCTGCCGTTTTACCGCGGGGGGAAAGGATTTATAATAATTTCAGGATATAAGTCCCCGCCAGGCAGAGGACGCTCTCGCTCCGGCTGCTGCGGTCGGCGGTGCATAAAAGGGCGGGACAAAAGCCCGGACAGAGAAAGCGGCGGGAGGGCAGTCCGGGCTGCGGACCCCTGTAAAACAAGTCCGCGGCCCGGCCTTGGACGACGGACAAGGGCAGCGTGTCGCTGATACAGAAGGAGGTTCTTATGGAAATCAGAAAACCCGCAGTCGCGGGGACGATGGAGTCCAGTGACTGCCAGGTCAGCCTGGAGCCGGGGGAGGGAGGAATTGACTTCACCCTGGAAAGCGTGGTGGCGCAGCAGTTCGGAAATGAAATCCGGAGGGTCGCGCTGGAGACGCTCTCCAGACTCGGTGTGGACAGCGTAAAGATCTCCATTATCGACAAGGGCGCACTGGATTGTACGATCCGGGCCAGAGTCGAGGGAGCGGTTTACCGCTCCTTGGAGCAGTTCAAGGATTTACCCTGGGGAGGTGCCATCAGATGATCGAGAACCCGAATAAGAAGAGACTGAGGCGGTCCATGATGTTTCTGAACGCACAGAAGCCGTCTCTCATCAAGGATCCCTATATCTACGGGGCGGATTCTCTGATGCTGGATCTGGAAGACGCCGTCGCGGCCACGGCGAAGGATACCGCGCGTTTTTCCCTCTATCATGCATTAAGGAGCATTGACTACAGAGGATCGGAGAGGGTCGTCCGGATCAACGGCCTGGACACGGATCTCTGGGAGGAGGATATCCGCTGCGTTGTGGCGGGCGGAGCGGATGTCATCCGCATCCCGAAGACGGAGAACGCGGACATGGTGAGGGCAGTCGAGGACAAGGTTTTAGCGGCGGAGGAGGAATTCCACAGAGAGCCGGGGACGACGCTTCTGATGTCGGCACTGGAGTCCGCAAAGGGTGTCATGAATGCCTATGAGATCTGCACGGCCTCGGACCGCATGATCGGCGTAGCGCTCTCCGGAGGAGATTATACCAAGGATTTACAGACCAGAATCACCGGGACCGGGGTGGAGCTGATGGGAGCAAGGCAGCAGATGATCATCGCGGCGAGGGCCGCGGGGGTGCAGTGCTTCGATACGGTCTGGACGAATCTGGATGATATGGAGGGCTTTCGGAAGGATGTCGAGACCATCCATATGATGGGCTTTGACGGAAAGTCCTGCATCAATCCCCGGCAGATCGATGTCGTCCACAAGATCTTCACACCGACCATGAAGGAGATCCTCTTCTCCGAGAAGGTGATCCGGGAGATCGATGACAAGAAGGCAAAGGGCATCGGAGTATTCACGGTGGACGGCAAGATGATTGACATCGCGTTCTACGACGGCGCAAAGAGAAATATTATGCTTGCGAAGGCTGCCGGCATCTATAAGGGGGATTTATAATATGCTGAATGCGGTAGGAAGAGATATCCCGGAGGAGATTCTGAAAAAGACCGGGAAGGAGGTATTCCAGGGCTCCCATCATTTCGACGGCCATGAGTTCAAAAAGGATGGACCGAAGGTCCGCTGTGTCATCAACCAAAGCGGCACGAAGCTTCTCCCGTCCATCCGGGAGGCCCTCGAAAAATGCGGCATCAAGGACGGCATGACGCTCGGCTTTCACCATCATTTCCGAAACGGGGACAAGGTCCTCAATATGGTGATCGAGGAGTGCCATAAGATGGGGATCAAGGATCTTCGCATCGCGGCGAGCTCTCTGGGGGCGCAGAACGACCCGATCGTGCCCTATATCGAGGACGGCACGATCACCGAGATCCAGAGCTCCGGCGTGAGGGGAGGCATCGGAAAGGCGATCTCGGAGGGAAAGCTCCGGGGGCTTGCGATCATGCGCTCTCACGGCGCGAGAGTCCGTGCGATCGAGACCGGGGAGACCCACATTGACATCGCCTTCATCGGCGCCCCGACTGCGGATGAGTACGGGAATCTGAATGCCAATGGGGGGAAGGCGGACTGCGGCGTGCTCTCCTACTCGGCGGTCGATGCGGAGATGGCGGACCGGGTGGTCGCGGTCACGGACTGCCTGGTGCCCTTCCCGAATCTGCCGGCGCAGATCACGCAGACCCATGTCGACTATGTCGTGAAGGTCGCGGAGATCGGCGATCCGACAAAGATCGCGACCGGGGCCGCGAAGCCGACGACAGATCAGAGAAAGCTGATGATGGCGCAGTACTGCACGGATTTCGTGAAGAACACTCCTTATTTCAAGGAGGGCTTCTCCTACCAGACCGGTGTCGGCGGTGCCTCGATCGCGTCTACCATTTCTCTTGCAGAGGTAATGCGGGAGAGGGGCATCCACATGAGTTTCGGAGTCGGCGGGCTCACAAAGCCCATGTGCGACCTCCTGGATGAGGGCCTTGTCGGCTGTCTTGTGGATACGCAGGACTTCGATCAGGATGCGATCGAAAATATGAAGACGAATCCGAGGCATTTTTACATCACGGCGGGGGAGTACGCGGATCCCTTCAACAAGGGAGCCTATGTGAACAAGCTTGACTTCGTCATCCTGGCGGCACTGGAGGTGGATACGCACTTCAATTGCAATGTCGTCGTGGGCTCCGACGGCTATATCACCGGAGCGCAGGGGGGGCATCCCGATACTGCGGCGGGCGCGAAGTGCACGATCGTCATCGCGCCGATCATGCAGGGAAGGATTCCGACGATCTGCACGGACTGCACGACCGTCACGACGCCGGGGGAGGACGTGGATGTCGTCATCACAGACTACGGCATCGCGATCAATCCGAAGAGGAGCGATCTCATTGAGGCGACGAAGGATTCCGGACTCCCCTTCAAGACGATCGAGGAGCTTCGGGACATCGCCTATTCCATCACCGGAGAGCCGGAGAAGGTTCAGTTCGGGGACAGAGTGGTAGGAATTATCGAGGCGAGAGACGGCACGATCATGGATGTGGTCCGGGAGATCAAGCCCTTTAGCTTCAGGGATTGAGGAAGCGGCTGATAGGAGAAAGCGCGCCAAAGCGCGCCGCATCGGCGGGAGCTTCGGGGCCGAAATAAAGATTGATTTTTTCGAAAGAGACTGTAATTAAAGTGTCACAGAATTGATAGGGAATAAGTAACCACTCTTTTCCGATTTTTGTCTATACTAGGGACAGCGGTTCCGGAAGGGGGCTCCCGCAGTCTGTGAAACTGAGAGAGAACTTGCCGGGACAAGGCAAAAACAAAACTCCGCAGGACGGAGTACAGGAGGAGAACATGAAAAACGGAAAGATTCTGGGCTTGGGCTTCGCGGTCGCCCTGCTGACGGGACTGAGCTTCCCCGCCCTTGCGGCATCCACCAAGACCCCGATCAATCATGTGACACTTTCTATCGATGCGGGAGATATCGAGATCGGGTCCGCCTCGAAGACGATCTCTGTCGACGCGGCAGAGGACAGCTATGAGGTCACAAACAGCAGCGGTACTGCCATCAATATGGAGGGCGCGAAGTGGGCGAACAATGTCACCCCGAAATTCAAGATCACGATCAAGGCAGACAGTGATCACCGCTTTGACACGAATGCGCTGAAGTCCGCGGCCTTCTATACCCTGAACGGCGCCAGCGCGAGCTTCGTGAAGGCGCAGGGCTCCAGCAACTCCATTACCCTTACCGTGAAACTTCCGAAGCTGAAGGGCAATACCTCGGATCTCGGAGTGGCGGATCTTCAGTGGCAGGATGACAGTGCGAGTGCGACCTGGACGGGTTCTGATAATGCGCAGAAGTATTATGTGAAACTCTATCGCGGATCCAGTCTCGTGACAAGCGGTGAGACCACCAATACAAGCTACGATTTCTCCAGTGCGATCACGCAGAACGGAACCTATACCTAT
Organism: Oribacterium sp. oral taxon 078 str. F0263; assembly: GCF_000469565.1. Lineage (NCBI taxonomy): Bacteria > Bacillati > Bacillota > Clostridia > Lachnospirales > Lachnospiraceae > Oribacterium > Oribacterium sp. oral taxon 078. The sequence goes on from NZ_KI273125.1 coordinate 47,613, forward strand.
AAGGTCCGTGCCTTCGCCTACGGAACCTATGGAGAGTGGGATACCTCGGATGAGCTCGAGGTCACGGATGTGAACAGCATCAGACAGAATAACCCCACCCCCAACACGGGCGGAAGGTGGATCCTCGACAATGTGGGCTGGTGGTGGCTCAATCCGGACAGGACCTATCCGAGAAATACCTGGAAGTTTATCAATAACGCCTGGTACTATTTCGACGGAACGGGCTATATCTACATAAACCGCTGGTTCCACTACAATAGAGACAACAACTGGTACTACTTCGGGCAGAGCGGTGCGATGCTCACAAACGCGCGCACACCGGACGGCTATTATGTAAACGGCGCAGGCATTTGGACGCGCTGAGACGGGAGACTCTGATCTTTCCCGCATAGAATGCAAAAGGGCGGGGCCCGGGCGGATTGATCCGCCCGGG
>NZ_KI273126.1:0-1940 GCF_000469565.1 Oribacterium sp. oral taxon 078 str. F0263
GGGGCTGTCGCAATAGAGTGTTGCGACAGCCCTCACGAATCGGTGAAAATCCGGCCTTGATGGCCGGATTTTTCCGATTTCAGGTATGTTTTTTACCTGTTTCTTGATTCGGCAAACGTCAACTAAAGCCGCTCATTGAATAAGCGCCTTCTCCTGATCTGTGTTTTGAATGGCCTTGATTATGAAGCTTTCAGTTCGGTCAAGAACTGGCCTGTCCGGCCTCCCTGGATCTTAAAATGAAGCTTGTTGATGTTGTAGGCAATGGCCAAAAGAACGCTCTGGGCCAGCACATTTTCTTTCCCCCGGTAAAGATACCGCCGGAAGTTCATATCTTCTTTTATAACGGCAAAGCTGCCTTCAGCCTGAATGCTCCGGTTCATTCGGAGCTGAGTCCCGTATTCTGTTGTGATCCTCTCCAGCGTTTCCTGTCGCTTTTGCTTCATCACTTTGGAGATACTAAGACGCTTGTTCCGCTCCTCCATTGGAGTCTTGCAGTTGTTGCCGTGGATGCATTTATCTTTATAAGGACATCTCTGACAGCTTTCACATTCGTATACAGTCACAGTACTGACATAGCCGTTACGGTTCTTACTGTGCCGGTCATAGATCGCTTTGAGCTTCCTTCCGTTTGAACATAGGTATTCATCCGTCTCAGAATCATACGTCATGTTCTCTCTGCGGCTGATATCCTGGCGGTATTTCCGTGTCTTTGAGATCTCATAATTCTGCGGCTTCAAATAGGATTCCTGCCCATTCTGTTCCAGAAAAACATAGGCTTCTTCACTTTCATATCCGGCGTCCGCAACGATTTCCTTGTATTGAAACGAAAGATGGCTCTCCATGTCTTTTAAGAACGGAACCAGTGTCAGAACATCCGTAGGGTGGCTGCTCAGGTCAAGCCACGTGATGTATTGTGCGTCTACTCCATGCTGAAGATTATAAGCCGGCTTTAACTGCCCGTTCTGCATGGCATCCTCTTTCAGACGCATGAATGTCGCATCCGGGTCGGTCTTGGAATAACTGTTCCTCTCCCCGCAGATATGAAGATGCTTTGTGTATTCTTTCAGTTTGCTGATATATCCTTCCAGCATTTCAATGGATTTCTGCAGCTGACTTTTCCGATGGCCGATTCCATAGACAAAGGTGATCTGTTCTTCTCCCTTGATCTGATAGAGCTTTTTGTGCAGCCGTTTCATGGTGTGCAGTGTCGCTTTACCGTTATAGACCACTTTGATTCCATACAAAGTTTCGCATTCTTCGATAAAAGAAAGGATCTTTTCAAACAGGCGGGCCTGATGCTTTGTAACGGATTTTTTCCAGACAAACGTATACTTGTTCGCGCAGGATTCGATCTTTGTCCCATCAATAAATAGGGTCTTGCCGGAAATCTCTCCGAGATCATGAAGAATCGATGTCATGTCAGACAGAAGCGTCTTGGAACAGGCAGACAGATGAAGCGAAATGAACCTTGCGATCGTGGAGTGATCCGGAGCCGGCATTCCTTCAAGAAGGAACATAAAGTTAATGTCCCTTCTGCAGGCTGTTTCAATGTCGCGGCTGGAAAACAGACGGTTCATGGAAGCATAGATCATGATCTTGAGCATCTGTCGCGAAGTCGCCTGATTTTTCCGGACTCTGTCATAGGTGGCATAAAGTTCCGAAAGATCCATTCCCTCCACAAATGCACTCAGAAGGCGGACCGGGTCATCAGCCGGGATCATGTGTTCCGTTTCCAGTGGAAGTTTGATTTGATAATAGCCTCGATATGTCGTATAATCGGGCTGTAAATGTAATGGGGTTTGCATACCATTATTTTACAATAAAGCCCGGACTTTTCGAAGTCCGGGTCTTTGTTTTTTATAAGAGAAATCCGGCTGAATGGCCGGATTTCATCCGATGAAAAAGACTGCCGCACTAATCACTTAGTGCGACAGCCCCTT
>NZ_KI273127.1:0-109259 GCF_000469565.1 Oribacterium sp. oral taxon 078 str. F0263
CAGTCGGAGCGAGAGCGTCCTGTGCCGGGCGGACTTACGGCAGGAAAAGCGTCTGTTCCGGCGCCGCAAAATCATATGCATAAGTCCCCGGATTGCTTCGCAGCCCTGCTGCTCTCGCAATCCTTAACAGGTATTCACATTCCGGGCTGCCGCCCTCCATGCTCATACCTGTTGTCCTGTCAGATGCCGGAGCAGCCGCCCGTATAAACACGGCGTCTGCTCCGGCGCCTGACAGGGACTTATGCAGTAAAGTCCTTCTTTGTCTGGATCTCTTCGGTTTTGCTGCAGTAGGGCTGGAAGGCCTTTTTTATGTCCTCCAGAGAATATCCGAGCTTTTCACAGGTCTCCGTATTGATGGTCGCGATTCCGCTGTCAAAGGTCTGCACCGGAGTCTCCGCCGGATCCTTTCCCTTTTCCAGGATATCGGAAACCATGTCCGCCGTGGCCTTTCCAAGCTGAACATAGTCGACGCCGTAGCCGCAGAAGGCACCGTTTAACGCAAAGGAGTCCGCTCCGCCGTAGTGCGGGATCTTTGCCTTTTGAAGCTTCTCATAGAAGGAGAGCTCTGCCTTCTGCACGGTATTGTCCGTAGGAGTGAAGACCGCATCCACTCCCTCCGCGATCAGTGCATCCACCGCCTGAGACACCTCGTCCGTGCTTGTCCCGGTTTTCTCGATATAGCGGATTCCCTTTTCCTCGAGATACTTCTTCGCCGTCTCGATCGGAAGCTTCGAGGAGTCCTCGCTCTTGGAATAGAGGAGTCCCACATAGTCCGTCTCGGGATTTGCCGCGAAGATAAGGTCCATGATCGCATCGGTATTCAGAAAGTCGGAGGTCCCGGTGATATGTCCTCCGGGTTTCTCCAGAGAATCCACAAGCTTTGCGGATACCGGATCAGAGGCCGCGGAAAATACGATCGGGATGCTCTGCCCCTCTGTCTGAGCCTGCACGATCTGGATCGCCGGCGTCGCGATCGGAACGATGATATCGACCTTATCCGAGAGAAGCTGCGCCGTCATCTGATTTAAAGAAGAGGCGTCCCCCTGCCCGTTCATACGGTAGTCCTTGTACTCATATTTCACGCCGTCCTTCGAGAGCGCATCGAGCTCTGTACAAAGACTGTCCTCGATCTGATTGAGGGACGGATGGTCCATGAACTTCAGGATCCCGACCTTGTAGGTCTTTCCCTCCCCGGACTTCTCTGCCTTTTCCGCGCTGCTCCCGCTCTCCTTTCCGCTCGTCTCCGCATTTTGCGAAGAAGCGCCGCAGCCCGATGTCAATACCGCTGCCGCCGCAAGAAATGCCGTCCCCGCCCTAAGAATCCTTTTCATAAATCCTCCTCTCTCCGCATAATAAACGCCCCATACACAGCAAACAGCCATGTATGAGGCGAAATATTCCGCGGTGCCACTCATCTTGCCGGATCAGCTCCGGCCCCTCTGCCGCGCACTGACATGCGCGCCGCCTGATAACGGTGCGGTTCCCGTCGCTTCATACTCGATCTCTCTTTCTGTCGCGCCCTCCAGAGTCCATTCGTCTCAATCCCCCGGTACTGCTTCTCAGCCCCTGCAGCTCTCTGTAAGCGGGATAAGAGAGATTACTACTCTCTGTCATCGGTTTTGTTCTCCGCGTACTCTAGCACAGCATAGCCGCGCTGTCAATCCCCCGTCATGCCTCTGACGCGGCAATCTCCTCTTCTTCGTGTCCGAGCTTATCCATCGCGATCAGCTTCTCGAGGAAGGGCTTTACGAGGAACATCAGGATGCCGCAGACGATCAGCGCTCCGCCGAGGACGGAGAGAATCTTCTCATAGCCCCAGACCTTCGTCACCGCGACGAGGGCCCCGGAGGCGATGCCGGAGAAGAAATAGCAAAGATACCAGCCGCTCATTGCGAGAGAGGAAAATCTCTCCGGTGTGAGCTTACTGAAGAGCGCCATACCGACGGGAGAAACCAGGAGCTCTCCGATAGTCAGAATCGTATAGGCGACAAGCATATACCAAAGCGCCATCTTCACGCTGCTGTCCACTGCTCCTCCACCCCGGGACAGATAGCCGGCGAGGATGATAAAGAAGGCAAGACCGGTGATAATCATGCCGACCGCCATCTTCATGGTGACAGGCGGGTCCTTCTTCATGTGCGAAAGCTTCACCCAGAGATTTCCGAAGAGCGGAGCCAGAATGATGCAGAGGATGCCGTTAAAAGAAATCAGCCATACGACCGGCATATCAAAGCTTCCGATTTTCAGATTGACATACTCATTTGCCATGGTGTTTACGGTATAGGAGGTCTGGAAATAGGAGGTCCAGTAGATCGTGACAAAGACAAAGATGATGGCCATGGCGAGGATCCTCTTCTTGTCCGTATCTGTCAGCTTCTCCTTCTTCGCCGGGCTCCCGTCCGACTTCTCCGGGGCCTTCGCGGCCGGATATTTTCCGACCTCACCGAGCCACTTCGGAGTAAGGACGAGATAGATCAGGAAGGTTATGAACATTCCGATGGACACCATCAGATAGGCGTACTTATAGCCGTAGGTCACGATATTCCCGGCCTCATCCCTCACAGCCATCCAGTGGTCTGTGAGCATGCCGCCGAAGATCGGTCCCAGGAAGCTTCCGATATTCACCGCCATATAGAAGATCCCGTAGGCGGCGTCCTTCAGGGAATGATCCTGCTTGGTGTAGAGAAGACCCACGATGGCACTCAGATTATTATTCATGAAGGCCGCGGAGCATATATTGATCGCAACGCCTACCAAAACCAAAGGCACATTCGGCGTAAAGAGAAAGAAAAAAAGATAGGCGATGCCCTGGAAAAACAGCGCCCAGATCAGCGCCTTCTGCAATCCCAGAAAGCGGTCCGTGATGATGGAGCCAAGCACCGGGAGCAAAGATCCCAGAGCCCCCGCGATGGAGATGATGAGTCCCGCATCCTGATCGGAAAGCCCCAGTCCTCCCTGCGCGACGGAATAGGTGTAGTAGAAAATAGCGATACCGGATACCGCATATTTCAGGTAACTGGACGCGCCCATCCCGATGCAGGACAGCCACAACCCCTTCGGGTGATGAAACTTCTCACCCTTTTTTGAAAGTGCTTCTGACATAGATTCCTCCTCTTTATCCTGAGCCCGCGGCTCAGGAAACGATTTTTGGTAATACTATCGCATTTCAAAGGATACATCAAGCCATTTATGATAATTCCTACAAAACTCCGCCGATTGTTCACCAGTGATCCCCCATGAAGTTGTGCTTCGGGAATCAGACGGGGGACCGCGTTCAGGAGCGTTTGTTCATCGGTCCATCTCCGAGTGGAAGCCTGAGGAGGAGTGATCCGAAATGACGTGGTCCAGCTCCCTCCTGTCAGACTGCAAAAGATCGCCGGGGATCGTATTTTTCATCGCGGCGGAGGCATTGCCGTAGATGACAGCCTGCCTCACATTTCCCCCGGAGGAAAGAAGTCCGTAGAGAGCGCCCGCAATATAGGCGTCCCCCGAGCCGATCCGGTCCACTACCTCGATGTCCCGGTAGGGCTCCTCCTCATAGAAGCTTTTCTCCTCCGCGGAATAGGCGAGAGAAGTAAAGTCATGCCTCTTCGGGCTGTGTACCGTCCGCTCCGTCGCAAATACCAGACGGACCGGAAAATCCTCCGTAAAGGAGCGAAGAATCTCTCTCGTACTTCCCTCTCTTTGAAAGGTAAGCCGGGCTGTCGACTCGGAGCAGAAGAAGATGTCGATATAGGGAAGGAGCTCCTCGACGCAGCGCCTCGCCTCCTCCCCGCTCCACAGATTCCCCCGGAAATTCACATCAAAAGAGATGAGGGCCCCCGCCTCCCGAAAACGCCGTATCACCTCCGTCGCCGTCCTCCGAAGTTCCGGGCAGAGAGCGAGTGTGATCCCGGAAATGTGAAAGCAGCCCGCATCCCGATAGACCCGCTCATCGATCTCCTCCGTTCTCAAGGAGAAAAAGCCGGGATCGCGCCGGTCATAGATCAGCTTTGGCTTTCTCGGATAAGCTCCATACTCATAGAAATAAATCCCTACCCTGCCGTCCGGCCGGTCGTCATAGATAAAATAATCGTCGGAGACCCCGTAGGAGCGGATCGTCGACTTCAGATACTGCCCGAGGTCATGGGAGGGAAGCTTCGAGATCACGCCGGTGTGAAGCCCGAGAAGAGAGGCCCCCACCGCGACATTGAGTTCCGCGCCGCCCACATTTTTCTCAAAATGATCCGAGCGGATCATCCGTTCATTGCCGGGAGGGGAAAGACGAAGAAGAATCTGTCCCATCGTAATCAAATCAAAGCTCCTCTTCCTGATTTCCATACCGTCTCCCTCCCGCCGGTCTCCCCGCCTTATATCCGGGTCCCTCCGGCGATATGGACCCGCATTCTCCCCGCTGAACCGCCGCAAAAAGATAGAAAGCGGCAGAAGCAACTTGATTTTACTTCATTCCTATCCTATAATCAAGGAAAATGTAAACGCTTACAAATCAGAGGACAGCATGAACATCTACGATATCTCCAGGGCAGCGGGCGTATCCATCGCCTCTGTCTCCCGTGTCATAAACGGCGCGCAGAACGTCAGCGAAAAGACAAGGCAGAAGGTCACGGAAGTCATAGAAGAGCTCGGCTATACGCCAAACGTCTATGCCAGAGGCCTGGGACGCGGCTCCATGCAGACGATCGGAATCATGTGCTCGGACTCCGCAGACATCTACTTCGCGCACGCGATCTCCTATCTGGAAACCGCTCTTCGGAAAAACGGCTATAACTCCATTCTCTGCTGCACCGGATACGAGCTCCGGAATAAGATGAGCTCCTTCGAGCTCCTCCGCTCCCGGCAGGTGGATGCCATCATTCTCGCGGGCTCCCGATATGTGGAGCTGAAAGCGGAGGACAATCAATACATCCTGGACGGTGCGAGGGAGATTCCCGTCATGCTCATAAACGGCATCCTGGAGGGCGAGAATATCTACTGCACTCTGAGCGATGATGCCTCCGGCATGAAGCAGGCGGTGAGAAAGCTCCGGGAATCCGGCTGCCGCGACTTTATCTATGTCTATTCCTCGGACAGCTACTCCGGCCGAGCAAAGCTTCGGGGACTCCGCATGGGCTGTGCATCGTCCGGAGTAGCGGAGGATGCCCTCCGCATCGTCCGGGGGAAAAAGGACTTTCAGAGTATCGCCGCTCTCCTGGAAGAGGAATACGAGAAGCGCCCCTTCGACGCCGTCATCGCAAGCTCCGATACCACGGGAGTCGGAGCTGTCAAATTCGCAAACCGGCGGGGACTCTCTCTCCCGGATGAGCTCTCCATCCTAAGCTTCAATAATTCTGTCCTCGCGGAATGCTCCAGCCCGGAGCTAAGCTCTGTCGATCCCCGCTTAAAGGACGTCTGTGAGAAGACAGTCCGGCGCCTTCTGCAGCTTCTCTCCTCCGATGCCCAAGGGGCAGACGGGCGGAGGGATCCGGAAAGGCTTCCCGCGAAAAAACTTCTCCTCCGCCCGAAAATCGCGGAGAGGCAGACCACCCGCTTCCTCTCCTAGGAAGAGCGGCAGAAAGCGGATCTTCCGAAAAAAAAGCTCCGCCTTTTAGCCGGAGAGAGCATCCTTTTACGGCAGAGCGGTCCGGATCCAGGCCGCATGCCGTAAGACAATGTCCTTCAAGTTCAGGGGCAGAAGCTCAGAGGCAGACTTTTGACAGTAGCAGCAAGGATCACAGGAGGAAACAGATGAAAGCATTTATGGACAGGGATTTTCTTCTCTCTACAGACACGGCAAAGCGGCTCTACCGGGATCACGCAGAAAATGCGCCGATCCTGGACTATCACTGCCATATCAATCCGCAGGAAATCGCGGAGGACCGACGCTTCGAAAACATCTTTCAGGTCTGGCTCGGCGGAGACCACTATAAGTGGAGGCAGATGCGAATCAACGGCGTTCCGGAGGAGTATATCACAGGAAACCGGCCGGAACGAGAAAAATTCCAGAAATGGGCGGAGACACTCCCGAAGCTGATCGGGAATCCGCTCTATCACTGGTCCCACCTGGAGCTTCGGAAGTACTTCGGATACCGGGGCTATCTGAACGGCGATACCGCGGAGGAGGTCTGGCAGCTTTGCAATGAAAAGCTGAGAAGCCCCTCTATGTCCGTCCGGAATATCATAAAGGCCTCCAATGTCCGCCTGATCTGCACTACGGATGATCCCATCGACAGTCTGGAATGGCACAAAAAAATCGCGGAGGACCCCGATTTCGAGGTGCAGGTCCTCCCCGCCTTCCGTCCGGACAAAGTCACTAATATCGAGAAGGAGGAGTATCCGGAATATCTCCGAAGGCTCTCTGCCTGCTCCGGGATCGAGATCAGGGATTTCCGAAGCCTGAAGGAAGCACTCTGCCGGCGTCTCGACTACTTCCAGTCCCTGGGCTGCGTGGTCACGGATCACGCCCTCCGCTATATCATGTTTTCCCCGGCCTCAGAGCCGGAGCTGGATGAGATCGTAAAAAAGCGGCTCCGGGGAGAGCAGCTCAGCGCCGCAGAGGCCGCGGCCTATCGGACCGGCGAGATCCTCTTCCTCGCAAGGGAATATAATAAAAGGAACATGGTCTTCCAGATCCACTTCGGCTGCATCCGCGACAATAACGCAGCGATGTATGAAAAACTCGGAGCGGACAGCGGCTTCGACTCGGTCGATAACTACGCCCCCGCCGATCAGTTGGCAGCGCTTTTAAACGAGCTCTCCCGGACAGCCGATATTCCAAAGACCATACTCTACTCCCTGAATCCCTGCGACAATGCGGTGATCAACAGTCTCTGCGGCTGCTTCTGTGAAGCCCCCGTGAAAAACCGCGTCACACAGGGCGCCGCCTGGTGGTTCAACGATCACAAGGAGGGAATGAGCGCACAGCTCAAGGACTACGCGAATCTCTCCGCCCTCGGAAACTTCAACGGCATGCTGACGGACTCCCGTTCCTTCCTTTCCTACACAAGGCATGATTACTTCCGCCGTATTCTCTGTGAGCTCCTGGGAGGCTGGGTGGAAAACGGAGAATATCCGGACGATGAAAGGTCTCTCTCCGATATCCTCCGGGGGATCTGCTTCAATAATGCGGTCCGCTACTTTGATTTCCGGCTCTCAGAGTATTGATCCCGCCCCGTCTTCCCGGCTCGCCCTTCAGAAGTTCTCCCGGAGGATCCCGCTCTCGATCTCATGCTTTACGGCCCGGATCCTCGCTCCCTTCGCAAAAATCGTGAGCTCTCCTGCCTCCGCCGGACAGTCATAGAGGGTCCCGCTCAGAACGGACTCACCCCCATTCAGAAAAATCTCAAAGGAGAAGCGATCGAGGAGGAGGCGGAGACTCGCCTCCTTCTCCCGCTTCGGAAGGAGGACCTCCCGGTACTCACAGATCGAGGCCGCGCGGCCCGCGGCCCTTCGGTCCAGAATCAGCCGGCCCTCGGCCGGTCGATAGGAAAGGGATGTGAAAATATTCCCCTTTTTTGCAAAGCAGAGCCGCAGCTCGCAAAAACCCTCCCTCTCTGCCCTGAGCTCAAGGGAAAGATCCATCGTCCGTCCATAGAGCTCCGGGACGGACCTTTCTGAGTCGGCGCAAAGGTCGAGCTCCGTGCTCTCTCCGTAGAGCGACGAGATCTCCCGGATCGGGCTCTGAAAAAGTCTTCCATCCCGGATGGAAAGCTCCCTCGGAAAGCACATCTGCCCGTACCATCCCGCCCCCTCCGGCGCGAGATTCCCGCTCTCCGGGGCCTGCATCCATGCGATCAGTATCCTTCTCCCGTCCGGACTCAGCATCGTCTGCGGAGCGTAAAAATCAAAGCCGAGGTCCAGAGCCTGCACCTTCTCTTCCCGAAGATCCGGCTCTCCGCCGAGATCCTTCCCGAGAAAGGCGAGACTGCAAAAGCCATTTCTGAGCTCCGGCGAAAGGGCCTTCATCGCCATGGCGGAGACAAAGAGGACGGAGTGATCGTCCAGGCGGAAGAAATCCGGGCACTCCCACATCCTCCCGAATCTCCCGTCATTTTTCTTAAGGAGCTTCACAAAATCCCAATGAAGGAGATCCGAAGAACGGTAGAGAAGGACCGCCCCCAGGCCATCCTCAAAGCGGGAGGAGAGCACGGAATAGAAATACTCCCCCTCCCTCCAGATCTTGGGATCCCGGAAATCGGAGAGGGAAAAGCCCTCTGGAAGCCCTTCTTCAGAGATCACCGGATTTCCCTCCTCCTTCACAAGCTCCCTTTCTATGAGGCGTGCGATGCACTGCGTCTCCCGGACGATCTCCTCTCGTCCGTCCGGAATGATTCTGTGAGCCGTATACATGAACACAGGATTTCCCTCCCGGTCCAGGGCGGCACTCCCGGAAAAGCAGCCGCTCTCATAGGCTTCATCCGGCGCCATAGCCGCTCTCTCAAAGCTCCAGTGAATGAGATCCGGAGAGCTCCACTCCCCCCAGTGCATTCTGTCCCAGTGTGTGCTGTAGGGATTGTATTGATAGAACAGGTGGTACCTTCCCCCATAGAAGGAAAAGCCGTTCGGATCATTCAGCCAGCCCGTCCGCGCCGTGAGATGATAGAGAGGCCGCTCCTTCGCCGCGATTTTCCGCTCCATCCTCTCCTCATATTCTCTTGCCTCCTCTAAATATGACATTCTCAGCCGCTCCTCCTCCCGCTGTGTCCCGTCGTCATCCCCCTCCTGAGCTTAAGACTCAAAACGATCTTATCCCTTCGGAGCTTTTTCCCCTCGATTCTTTGAAGGAGAAGCTTTACACCGGCTTCCGCGAGCTTCTCAATCGGCTGCACGAGTGCCGTGACCGAAGGGTAGGCAGTGTTCAGCGCCTTTGTCCCATCATAAGCCACCAGTCTGAGCTCCTCCGGGATCTTCCTTCCCCGCATGAGCGCCGCTCTCATACAGTGCAAAACGATTCCATCCGTCCCGAAGATCCCATCGACATCCGGATGCTCCGAAAGCGCCTTCTCCGCGATCTCGGCGTAATAATCCTCCCGGAATTCGTTCCACTCGAGATAGACATTGCGGCATTTTGCCCCGGCTGAATGCACACTCTCCTCAAAGGCACGGTGCCTCTCCATAAAGGAGAAGCGCCCCGCCTCCTCGGCATCCCGAAACTGGAGAAGTCTGCGGCAGCCGGCCTGGAGCAGCTCCTCCGCCGCAAGCCTCCCTCCCCGCTCATGATCCACCGTGACCATCGGAATCTCTCCCTCGTGGTAGAACATATCGAAGGAGACGATCGGCTTATGGGAGCGGAAATACTGCTCGTGCTTTAAGGAATGCGTGGCCGTCAGGACACCGTCCACGATATTCCGATCCAGCATGGAGAGATGCTCCTCCTCATTCGTGCTCTGGCGGACCGCATTGCAGATCATCGTCTTATAGCCCTGCACCATAAGCCTTTGCTCCACCGCGCAGGCAAGCTCTGCGAAGAAGGGATAGGAAAGATCCGGTACGATCAGGGCAATGATCCTCGATCGATTCTGAAGGAGATTTCTCGCGAGTTCATTCGGCGTATAGGAGAGCTCCGCCACCGCCCTCTCCACCCTGTCCCTGGTCTTAGAGGAGACGTAGCCGCTCCCATTGATCACCCGGGACACCGTTCCGGTCCCCACTCCCGCAAGCCTCGCAACATCCTGTATCCCTGCCATCTTTTCTCCCGCCTGAAAATAAGCGTTGAGCCGGGCTCTGTCTGCCTTCACAGCGCCCGCTCCTCTTCCTTTGCACCCTCGCAGAATTTCGCCCCGCTTTTCCCCCTCCTTCTCCCGGAGGCAAAGCACGGAGAATGGGTTTTTCACAGCAAAAATCACTCTACGCTCATTCCGAAATCATAACACAGTATCCGGAAAATGACAGCATCTATCCCTAGCCCTTGATCCCGGTGGAGGCGATGCCCTCGACATAGTATTTCTGCATGAAAATGTAGATGAGAAGCATGGGAACAGAGGCAAGCGTCAGAGCGGCCATGATGGAACCATAGTGAATCGGCTGCGTGCCGAAGAAGGTCTGAATCGCAAGCTGCACCGTCCTTTTATCCTCTCCGGTTGTGATCAGGAAGGGCCACATGAAATCGTTCCAGCGCGCCACGAAATCCAGGATAAACACCGTAGCGAGGACCGTCTTTGCCAGCGGAAGAACGATCCGGAAATAGCAGCGGATCTCCCCGCAGCCGTCGATCCTCGCGGCCTCGATCAGCTCATCCGGAATATCCAGAAAATAGGAGTAGAACATGTAGATCGAAAAACAGTTCATCATAAAAGGAAGCGCCAGCCCCGGAAGCGTGTTCCCGAGACCAAAGCGGGAGACCTCGATGTAAAGCGGAAGAAGTATGGCCTCCACCGGCATGGACATCAGCGCGATGACCAGAGTGAGGATCGGCCCCCTGCCCCGGAAATCAAGCTTCGCAAGGGCATAGCCGCACATGGAGCCGAAAAGGAGATCTCCGAGAAGGACGATCGCGATATACGAAAAGGTATTTCCGAGAATCTGCGGGATATTCAGGCGGCGGAAAACCTCGATATAATTTGCCAGGCTGAAATGCTCCGGGATAAAGGTCCGGATGGAGTTAATATTGGAAAAGATTGCGAGCTCCGGCTTGAAGGATGCCGCGACCATCCATAGAAGCGGCGAGACGAAGATCAGTCCGATCAGCGAATTCCCGAGATAAAAGCCGAGGTCCCTCAGTCTCTTATGATTCTTTTTGCTTTTCATAACGCCACCTCAGTTAGTGCGGGTCAGCTTCTTCACAAGAAGAGACATCGTGACCACGATCAGGAAAAAGATTGCCGCGACAGAGCAGGCATAGCCGAAATTTCCCTTCTGAAAGCCCTGCTCATAGATGAAGTAGACCAGCGTCTTCGTCCGGTTCTGCGGCCCTCCCTTTGTCATGATATAGGGCTGCGTAAAGAGCTTCATGGCCTGAATCAGGGTAATCATGAAGACATATTTTATCGTATTTTTAAGCCCCGGGAGCGTGATATACCAAAACTGCTCCAGCCTGTTCGCTCCGTCCGCAGAAGCCGCCTCATACTGCTCTGCCGGGATCCCGTTCAGCCCCGCGAGAAAGATCATCATCTGATATCCCGCACCCTGCCAGGCGGACATGAAAATGATGGAATTCATCGCCGTCTTCGGATCATTCAGGAAGTCGATCGGCCCGATGTGAAAATGCTGCAAAAGCGCGTTGATCAGCCCGGTGCTCGCATTGGAATTATAGAGGATGACCCAGAGTATCGCGATGACGACCATGGAGGTCAGCTGAGGGCTGAAATACATGGTCCGGAAGATCGAGACACCGCGCCTCCTCGAATGGACGAGGAGGGCGAGTCCCAGCGCGAGTGCGCACTGAAAGGGCACGACAAGCAGCGTGAAATAAACCGAATTCCTCAATGCCGCCCAGAAATTCTGGTCCCTGAACAGCTTCTGATAGTTCCGAAGGCCGTTGAAGAGAATGTTGTCGGGCCTCATGACCTGATAGGTGAAGAAGGAAAAATAGATCGTTCCGAGGATCGGCACAATCAGGAAAAGAAACAACAGGAAAACGGCGGGGGCGGACAGGATCACACCGCTCAGAGAATTTCCGCCTCTTCCGCAGTTCGCAGCAGCTCTCATACTCTACCTCTCATTTCTGTCTTCGGAAGCGCTGCACCTCTCTCCGCTTCCCGCAGTCCCAGTCAATTTCTATCCATCATTTCTCAATTTCTCATCGGGCATCGTTTCTTCAGACATCATTTCGGATATCATTTCTTATAGTAGGTATCGTAGTCTTCCTTGAAATCTGCCGCCACAGTGTCCAGCTCCTTCTTCGGATCCGTGCCGGAAAAGACATTCAGGATCGCCGTCGAGAAGCCCTGAGACAGTACGGAATAGGATGGCGTTCTGGGCCGGGCCACACCGGTATTCTGAAGCTGCCAGAGGAAGAGTGCTCTCGCTCCTTCCTTCCAGCCCTCCATATGCTCATAGGCAGAAGTTCTGGAGGCCGGCTTGGAGATCGTATCGGCGTAGGACGCGATGTTCTCCGTGTTCATGAGCCACTTCAGGACTTCCTTTGCGGCCTCCGGATTTTTGCTGTCCTTTGTGATGGCGGCGGACCAGTCCCCGGTGGGGGATACTGCCTTTCCGTCATTGGAGACCGGGTAGTAGCTGACGCCCCAGTTCAGATTCGATTTCTCAAGATCCTGAACATTCCAGGAGCCTCCGAGCAGCGTCGCCGCCTTGCCGTTTAAGAATTCATCCTTCACCGGATCGATATTGGCATAGCCGTTCTTGATGAAGCGGTTCAGATATTCCATGGTCTTTACGGAGGCCTCACTGTTCACATAGCCGTCCGCAGAGCTTCCGTCTTCATTCACAAATTCCGCTCCGGCCTCCAGGAAGAAAGGCTCAAGCGCGTAGATCAGTCCCTCCCCCTTATCCATGATGATATTCGTTCCGACATGATCCTTCGTCGTGAGCTTCTCCGCGTTCTCATAGAACTGATCCCAGGTCCAGGCCTGATGAATATCCGTGTCCGAGGGATAGGGGATCCCGGCCTCATCGAGATAGTCCTTATTGTAATAGAGAGCGACCGAGGACTCCGTCGGTCCCATCGCATACATATGTCCGTTGTAGCTGTCCTGCTGCACGGTGCTGGCGACGAAATCCTTCTTGTCCTCCTCCGTCCAGACATCATCGATCGGGATGATGGTCTGATTCTCCGCGTAATAGGAGATCGTGGGGCCATCGACAAAGAGAATGTCCGGAAGATCCCCGGAGGTCATCGCCGTGGTGATCTTGTTCTCATAAGCATAGGAATCGGAGCGGTCAATCGCCTCCCTCTTCACCTGGATGTCCGGATGCTCCTTATTCCACTGGTCGATATGCTCCGTCCACCACTGCTCGATTACCGCAAGATCCGTGGGACTCCAGATCGTCACTGTGGCCGCGGCGCCGCTCTTTGCGTTCTCTTCCTTCGCGGCAGTGCTCTCCCCGCTCTTCTCCCCGCCCGATGCGGAGCTTCCCTCTCCTGTCTTCGCTCCGCCGCCGCAGGCGCTCAGGGACAAAAGAAGAGCAGCGCTGAGAAGCAGTGAAATCGCTCTTTTTTTCATAAATTCCTCCTTTAAAACCAAAATACTTCTTCTCTGCATCTGTGGAACCCGTTCCATGTGGAAAGGTTTCCACCTTTTCACAAAAAATACCACCGCTCCCCCGTCCCGTCAATAGCCTGCGTATATTTTCGTTATTTCCATGAATCCGGCGGGACTTTCTTGTGCAATTTCCCAAGAAATTCCCGCCGGATTCCGTCCCTGCCCGATCCTAATCCCAGCCTCAGAAAGGCTCTTCTCCGATCGCGGGATAAAGTCCTGCCCCCCCTCGCAGAAGCACATCTCCCGACCGCGCAGGCACCACTCTCCTTCTTCCTTCCCCGTCACGACTGCTGCTATTTCCTCTGAAAGACAGGTCCTCCGTTCTTCATAATCTCCTCTGCAAAATCTGCCTTCTCGTAAGTGATGAAATCCATCAGGAAGGTCGTTCGCATCACATCGCGGCAGCTATGATAAATCTGCGGAAATACCCTTTCCCGCGCCTCTTCCGGAATATCGACAATCACAAGATAGGATCTCGTCTCTCCATCATCCTTAAGCAGAAAATAAATGGATCCCACTTCTCTGTGGCTTTCCCCATATCGGAAAAGCCTCTCTCTCAGAGCCTCCGTCTCCTCATTGATCGCCGGATAGCTCAAAAGGATACTGCTTTCCGAAGGAAGCTTTACTTTTCTCACCTTCGCTTCTCCAAAGTCTCTCTGGTAGGCGCTGCTGCTTTCGACCGATCGAATCAGCTCCGGATCCATAAAGAACGGCACCGGGCCGAAGGGATTGATTACAACTGCATCCTCTTTCCTCATGCTCAGTGCGTCCGGAAAGCTGAATATCATGGTCTGCCTCTTATGTTTCAAAAAGGCAGCCTTCCACAGGTCGAGTGCGGGCCAATCCGTAAAGACCGGAAGCGCCCCGCATCCCCCTTCATAGCCCAGTGACGGCAGGGAAAAAACCGTTCCCTTATCCAGGGTGACGCTCCCCGTGGCAGAGGACGGGAGCTCCCCATAGACCGGAATGATATAATGGGCGTGACAGACCTCCCTGAGAAGGATATTCCTGTATTCCCGGTCCTGCGAGCAGCTCTTAAGTTCATACAAAAGTCCGAGAAGATAGGGATTTTCCACCGCCTCCCTCACCTTTGCCTCGATCTGAAAGGGTATATCGCTAATTACACTGTACTTCCAATCCGAAACGGTTCCCTCCGGGGCAGAGACAGAAAGATAAGCCTTCTGATCTCTGACAGAGGAACGCTCCTTCTTCTTTTTATCATAAACATGCGTGAGCGCCGCGTGTACAACTCTTCCGTCCGGACAGAGCCAGGAGACCTTCTCCCCCGCCCGCGCTGTTCCGTGCACATTTCCAAAGAAGAGCAGAGTCTCCTGCTCCCCTCTCTCCATCCTCTCCGGCATCATGGTGAAACGCTCTGACGAAGTGCCGGAATCTCCCGTCGGATGATTCTCCGTATTCTCAGGCTTTTTCCGAAATTTTTCAAAGATCTTGAACATATCCCCTCCAAATGCTGTCCTGCCGCACGGTAAACTATCTCGCCCACCGTGAGCCGGAGCTCTTCACAGCGACTTCTATCTGTCCCACAGGACTTATCACAGTACTTTCTTCTCTAAAATCCCCGTTCCTCCGCGATAACGGCTTTTTTCATCACGGCCACGGCGCAGGGGATCCTGCCATCCGCCATTATAATCTTCGCATCCCCATATCCCGCATCCAGAACTGTCCAAAAATCCCTCCGCTCTCCTCTTCGCCCCTCTTTCATAAGATCCTCCCCGCTTAGATGCACTGACCATCATAGCACAGCCCGCCCATGAAGGGAAAGAAACAGGCTGTCCCGCGCTCAGACGGGACAGCCTGCAAATGCGTCTTTATTCACGAAATCTTCTTTTCGAAGCTGTAAGTATATCTGAATTGGTCCGGGACATAGTTGTCAATCCTTTTCCCGTCAACTTCCCTTCCTCATCGATTCTCATCTCCATGCCCGTACTTTCCCGTAATGCTGCCTCTTGCAAGAACTCCGCAGCGGTCAAGCTCTGCCTCAAGACGGCGGAAATTACATGGAGCATCCATACCGGCTTTTATGCCGGACGGGTCCCTCGCAAGCGCATAGACATAAAGCTTATACTCATGCTCTCCCGTTCCCGGAGGCGGATATGGTCCCACATAAGCATCCTCCCCGAGAGAAGCCTCCGAAAGCTCCGTAGTCCACGCGCCGCTCGTAAACATGTGGAGCCAGTTTCTGGCAGATCGATCCACCATAATCGCAACATAATACTCTGCACCCGGGACCTCCTCCCACATCAGCTCAGGGTTCTTATTCTCCCCCTCGGGACGGTTCGGGCTGTGTGCCGCCGCACAGACCGTCTTCAGCCTTCCATCGACGATGGATTCCGAGCGCACATCCATCTTTGGGAATTTATCTTCTTCTATCTCGTTTCCCTGTCCTCCCAAAAATACGATCAGCAGAGCCCATAGAAGACACGCTGCCGGCACCAGAATCCGGAATTTCCATTTCCGTGTTTTATGGCGAAACAGAAGCATCCCAACAAGAGCTCCGGCCGCCCCGCCCAGGAAAGCCGAAAGGAGGAGAATCTGCTCCGGAATCCTCCATCTCTTATGGACTGCCTTATACTTGTCAATTCCATAGAGAAAAAAGCTGATCAGGTTCATAAACAAAGCCAGAGGCAAAAGTACCTGCGCTAAGCCGCCATATTGTACGGATTGGACTGTGATAAAGGAAAATACAGGAAAAAGATTTGCCCTGTCGAATAATACCGCCATCAGTTCTGCCCTCCCTCTTCCCTATGGAACCGGACAATCCTTCTCTTAGATTCGGATTCGCACTTACGTGACGTATCGACGATCCTCTTTGCCTGATTATTGTAATCGATCAGCCACGCCCGCTACAACTATAATATCACAAGCTCCGTCAGCATTGTAAAGAAATTTGCCTCCGATCTTATGCACAGAGGTGCACAGAAGTCTGCTGTCAGACGGATTCAGAGCATACCCGAGCCATACTCCCGGCACGAAGCTCACTGCATCAGTCCCTGTTTTTTCAGTAAACGCATTTTCAGCGCACGGAGCTTCTGCCCATGCTTCCCTGTCATCAAGACACCAACGACAATCATCCCGAAGGAAATCCCCAGCGTGAGTCCCTGCGCAAAATCAAAGAACCCATTCGGTGTTCCCGGCTTCAAAAAGAGCGTCACAAGATAGATGAGAAAAGAGATCAGCGCCGCAATATAGCAGCCATGCAGGCGCCTCATATACTTCAGTTTCTTCTCATTACTGTAATCCAGCATCTTCCATACGGTTTCCTTCATTTCTTCTTCCATTTGCCCGCTTCTCCTTTCACCATCCAATAATTCTCGGATATCGATCTTATAGTAATCCGCTATTTCGATGAGGATATCCAAGTCCGGCATATTGCTGCCGGTTTCCCAGCGAGAAACTGTGCGGCGTGATACATTCAGCATCTCCGCAAGCTGCTCCTGGGTCACAGCCCTTTGCCTCCGAAGCTCTTTCAGAAGCGCCCCGATTTTTTGTTGGTCCATCTAAGATCCTCCTGCAGTTTCATGCCTTCCCAGAAAGCTGAGACATCGTCAGAGGCAGGTATCTCTTTGCCTCCGGATGCAAAATAGCATAGACGGACAGAGGAAAACAGGACACAAAGCGAGCAAATCCCCCGTTTTCCCGAATGAGACAGAGCCTGTCCCCTTTTATCTTCCTGTTCCTTCGCTCTTTTTCAGAGTCTCCCTGATTTGGATCCCGTTCTCTCTTGTGTTGAGAAGTGCAGGCGGCTGCTTTCTGTATTCCGGGAGCTTCCCCATATACTGCACCGCGATTCGGTTCTCCGGATGGACCTCCGTAAGATACAGAAAAGCGACAAAGAGCCACTCGAGCGGCTTCATGAGAAAATAGACGAAGTCGGCTGCCCATTTGCTGCGGATCAGCCTGGCGATTGGGAAGCCGTATCGGTCATAAAAGGCCCTGAGCACTCTGTGGAGGCGGGGCGTTCTCTCCTCCAGAAGCTGCTCAAAGGCATTCGCCACACAAAGCTGCCGATTTACGATAACTATATGTCCGTGCCGGACGCCCCTTCGGATCGGTTTTACCACATTCCGGTGTCCGCCTGCCGCCACCGTACAAAGATAATGCTCATCGTAATAGATATTCTGCGGTGCCTCTTTCGCTGACAATGCCCAGTCACTGGTCTCGGTCCATGCCTTCACAATGGAATCCGGCGCCTGTCCGAACAGCACAAGGACCGCAATTAAAATCCCAAGAAGCGGCAGCATAAGGAGCAAAGCATAGATCGGCCAGAATCCGGAGTCGGACAAAAGACGATCGATCCTTCGAAAAAGCGCATTTTCCCGGATTCTTCGCTTCTCCATCGGCAGCTCCGGCCACGCATGGACCTTGCGGAGGATCGTCCTTGCGATGATGAGCGCGATACAGATCGGATAAATCAGGAGAATCAGATCCTCCCTCTCCCTCCCCATGATCTGTACGGTAAACACAATCAGTCCCGTCATCCCAAGATACATGGCAGACATGGAAAGAACGATGAGAAGGGGCGGCATCTTCTCCATCGGCCGGAAGCTAAGATAATAATACCCCGCCAAGGCAAGCAGGAAGATCACGATAATGGTGGGAGCCGCAGCGGAATAGATCGGAGTATGCGTTTCTCCATTCGAGAGCTGTACCTGCCAGTCTGCCCCCGTGATCTCTTTCATCAGTGCGGCATAGAAAACTTCCAGAAAAAGTCCGTACCAGATCGCCGCCTGATCAAAATGCCATGCGGCTTCCACAGGATGCTTCCTTGCCTCCAAAAACAAAAATACCGCCTCACATACTGTCAGAACCAGCGGGTAAAAAAGGAGAGCGCTGATGAGAGCAGCCGCCGGAATCGCTGCCATCACCGACTCCCCAGATAAGTCCGATACGGATCCCCGGACAAAATCTCTGATCAGTGTGTAAAAAAATATCCCCAGCGTCCCCGCCGCTTCCGTTAAAACGATACTGGCCGCAAGAGGATATTGAGACAGGAATTTTTTCATGGCAAATCCATTTCACTGTTTTCGCAGAGCAGCTTGCTTTTCTATGAGATTCGATCAGCGGCATCGGATGATTTCTGTGATTTTCCACTTACATCCCCGGGAAACCTTGCCTCCCCGGAAAATTTTCTATCGGGACTATAGCAAAGATCGAAAAGGATTGCAACAGTATTGCCCGGCGGGGGCAAAGAGTCTCTTCTTATTCCATCCTTTTCTCCCTCAGAATATCGACAATCGTCTTTTCCGTGCCCACCATACCCGGGGAAGCGATGTATCCCATATTGCGCATGGTCTCCTCCGGAGTTACAGCATTGATGCCGTGAACACTATCGATGAAAACATCCTGCATCGCCATCTCCACCGACTGCCACGCGGCGTCCACCGCGACCACGCCTTTCATGGTGCAGCCCTGATTCCCTCCGTCGCAGATCATGCCGGTGATGCTGCCCGCCATATTATTGATGCTCTCTGCCATCTGCCGGGTGCTGCCGCCGCGGAGCAGAACGAGTCCGCAGGCCATGCCGGTCCCGGCCGCAATGGCGCAGCCGCAGAAGGCGGAGAGCTTCCCGGAGTACTCCTTAATGTACATACAGACCAGGAAGCTCAAGGCCGTCGCCCGGAGCAGCTGCTCTTCGGAATAGCTCCTGACCTTAGCGGCAGCATAGAGCGGCATGGTGGCGATGATGCCGTGGGCACCGGACCCGGTAATGCTCATCGCCGGCTCCGAAAGCCCCAGGACACGGGCTTCGATCGCGGCATTGCAAAGCAGCGAGGCAGTCCTCTGCTCATCTTCCGAGATAATTCTGCCTCCGTTTTTTTCGAGCAAATAGCGGGAAAAACGAGTTTTCCTGCTGCTAAGCCCCGCTTCACACAGGGCATAATTGAGCTGAAACGCTTCTTGGATAAATCGAATCTCCTCCAGCGGAACGCTGAGAGCATAGTCATGAAGCTGCTTCAGGGTATAGCTGTGGATGAGTGCGCTGCTCCCCTCCCCAGAGGGCTCAGCAGACTCTTTTTCAAAGACGGTGCGTCCATTTTCCGTGATCCTAACGATCTTCGTATGGGCATCCCGGATGGTGACGCAGGCACTGCCTCCCGTCGATTCCACCGTCGCTTCAATGAAAATACGGCTGCTGATCTCACTCATTTCGACCCTGATTTTCCCTGCCTTTACCATGGCCCTTGCGCTCTCGGCCTGTTCCGGGCTGATGCCCTTAAGGCACTCCAGCCCCTTCTCCGGATCGGCCCCTACGGCGCCGAGCGCCGCGGCATGGAAGTTTCCAAGCTCATCGGAAGAAGGAATGCCGCAGGTGAAGGCATTCTTATAGATTCCGCTGTTGAGACGCAGTGTCACCCTCCGGACGATGCCGGGGGCATGCCTTCTGGCCGCTGCGACGGAGAAAGCGATCGCGGCGGGCTCGGTGACTCCCAGGGCAGGGCGCATATCCTGACGGATGAGTTTCGTTAATTCATGCATGAACGATCTCCTTCTGAAGCTGAGCTTTCCATAAAAATATCCTGGCACGGCCAGCGGAAGACTGCCCGGTTCTTTGATCCTCTGCCAGCCTGCTTCTCTCAGCTCTTCAGAGAGTTTTTTATCTGTCTTCGGAAGATGCTTCGTATATTTCATAAATGATTCTCCCTTTTCGATAGATAATACCCTCTGAGCCATGACTGCTGCGATACTAGTATACCACAGCGGACAGCCTTTCAGCTGCCCGCTTAGTACTTTATCACAGAGCCCGGTCGCTCTCTTTTCATTAATCAATGTATCCCGCAAAAAACTTCACGCTGTTTCCGGCTGAGAGCAGGGAAGCTCTTCCTAATACAGACGAGAAATCATGATTGTTCAGACGAATCACTTGATTCGAGTTTGCCAAGATAGCGCCAGAGTGTAGTACGGCTGATGCCAAGCTGTCTCGCGAAAGCGGCGCGATTCCCTCCATGGGCGGCGACGATTCGCTGTACGACATCACCGGTATGCGCGCCTAAAAATAGAACAAATTTCGCAGAAGATATAGTCCATATACGATCTTTATCTATCGAGATTTCGTATCCTCTTGATCATGGGGATACTGACCGCAATGCCAATGAGGCAGATTCCTGAAATCCCGATTATCATGGCAGAGCCTCGCCCCACCCCACGTCCGCTTAACGCTCCTAAAAAGTCAGCGGCAAGGCCTGATACGGCATATGCGGCGAGATAGCCAAGTTGGGATAGAAAACCAATCAAGCCCCAGGCTCTTCCCTGAAATTCATCAGGGATATTCGTTCTCGCAAGATAGTCCAAGCAATTATTGGCGAAAGGCAAAGCCGCAAAAAACAAAAATCCAAAGACGCACATCAACGGTATACTCTCAAAAGCGCTGAAGCCGACCATGAAAACGCCGGCGAGGGCAAGGGATATACTTAAGATTTTTATAAACTGCCTCTTGATTCCCCATATCCCTAAGATCATTCCGGAGACAAGCATTCCGCAGGCGCATATCGTTTCCATAATGCCCATAGTATTGGAATCAGAAAAGGATAATATCGCAGGAGCTGCCAATACCTGAAACACACCCATAAAAAGCGTAATGACCGATGTGACCATGATGAGCATGAATACGCCTTTTCTCTCATATACGGCTTGCCATCCTTCCTTCAGACGGATAGAAAACCTGTCTCTTATTTCCGTTTTCTTGTTGTCAATGTTTCTTCTGACGACTGCCGTGGATAGTACTGTCAAAAAGAATGTGCAGATATCAATCAGCAAAAGCAGCTTCACATCAGAGATGCTAAGAAGAAAGCCTGCGATGATAGGGGAAAAGAGATATTTTGCGCTTCCCGCCAGGGATACCAGCCCGCTCGCTTTTGAAAACTCCTCTTTCGTCAGCAAATCCGTAATTGTGGCTCTGTAGGACGGTTCCAGAAGAGAAGCGAAAATAGAACTGATGAATACCCCGATGCAAATCTGGATAAGCGTTGCCCCGCCGTTTATCATGCAAAATAGAATGAAAACGACGCCTGCGCCGGAGCATCCATCGCCAATCATCATGAGCAGCCTTCTGTCGTACTTATCCGCGAGGACACCTGCCGGGGCGCTCAAAAGGAGGCTGGGAAGAAAGCCAAACAGAGTGATAAGCGCCATGTCGGAGGCTCGTCCGCTCTGCTTGAAAACATAGACGCCTAAACCAAAGCTGCTAAGACCACCTCCGATTTGAGAAATCAGTTCGCCTGCCCACAGCAATATGAACTTCCCGTAATTATTCGCTTTATTTATCATGATTCTCTCCGCCCTGCATTGCAAGAAGTCTTCCAACATGATCGCTCTCAAAGAACATATCTTTTTTGAGCAAAACTATGATCGCGGCAGCCAGTGTAATGACTATCGTCTCTACGCATTTTGTCTCAGGAGTCATCGCGATCTTCTCCTGCATGAAGTTCACGAAGAAATGGAATATCATGCAGGCCAATATGGAACGGTCACTCACAAGGTACACCCATGTGATAACAAAGCCCATAGGCACTGCACTCACAAAGAAATTGATTGCATAAAGCGGATTCACCATAAGACCGGCATGATACGTTCCCTGAATAAAAATGAGAGGAAAATGCCAGAAGGACCAGAGCGCTCCGAAGATCATGGATTCCCAAAACCAGTTCATGTAGTTCCCGATCGAATCCTCACAATATCCCTTCCATCCCACTTCCTCGATGATTGCGGCGACCGTAATGGTAAAAAACGCACCCGCTATGCCGACACCGGTAAAAGAAAAGTCCTTCGTAAAGGAAAACTGATCCAACGACTGTCCGAAAAGGAGGGATAAGAGGATGGAGCAGACGATTATGATCGCAAATACGATCACTGCCCAAAGAACATTCCGCCATTTCACCTTGTAAAAGCCGAAAACCTTATTTTTCAGGTCCTGCTTCAGTGCATCTGAGCCCGATGCCATGACAAAAACAGTAGAGACTACGGCAGGTGCCATAAGTCCGATCAACATCAGGAAGGGGCTGATGCTTTCCGGCAAAAAGATCGCCGGAATCCAAAAAATCCAGGTAAAGAGATACGCGCATATAAAGAAGAGTATCGGTCTGTATCGGTAGCTGTCCTTTTCCTTCCCCATCATTTCCTCCTTCCGATCAATTCTCTGATAAAGCCCATTGTTCCCGCTTTCGCACCGAATGATTTTTCAACGATATCTATAAATGCGATTACGTCATTCGCTGTGAAATCACCGCTGTCGAATAGCTGAGAACTTATAATGAGTATCATCTTTACATGTTCTTCAATCTGCTCACAGTCAAAGACTCCCTGCCGGATACCCTCCCTTACTATCTCAGAAATCAGAGGAACCGCTTTGGAAATCAGTTTTTTGTAAACCTTATCGTGCAGGTAAATATTTTCCGGCCGATTAAGGGTATCCTGAATCACCAGCTCATCCGCCATCGGCCGATAGGCGAGCACGGTGCCGACGATTTTTTCCGGAATGGAAAGAGTGGAGTTCGACACTTTTACGGCCCGCTCCGAGCCATTTTCCAGCATCATTTCGACTACTTCTTCAAGCATCTCTTCCTTGCTCTGGAAATAATAGTAATACGTTCCTTTGGCAATATGCGCCTCTTCTATGATTTCATCCACACTGGTTTGTTCATAGCCCTTTTCCAGAAACTTTTTATATGCGATTTTAATCAGCTCCTCTTTTCTCCGTTCACCCTTTTTCATGATTTGCCTCCTATAATCGACTATTGGTCGGTTTTCTCTATTATAGGCTGTGCGAATTCCGATGTCAAGATATTTTCGACTATTAGTCGATTTTTCTGCCATATAAAGGTTTTCCATGCAATAAAAAAAACAGCGAGATCATAAAATATCCCGCTGTCCCTCTGTTTTATCGTTCCTAAACATGCTTTCGCGTTGGTTCTCGCTGCAAAGCATGGCATCGCTTTCTTTCCGAGTGCGCTATACTGCAAGCGGCGCATAGCGCTCCGAATTCAGAACCTGCAGCATGAAATGGTACGGGTCCAATGTATCCGTCTTCAGCATGGAGAAGATCCGTGCATTGCAGCCGGATATAAGACATACCCCCTGTTCATTCCGCGTAACCGGCTGCTGACGCCTTCTGCTCTGGACATTCCAAAACACAAGGCGCGGCAGCAGATATCCATGCTCCTCGAATTTCTTCTTTGCGGACTGGAAATTTGTCATTCCCGCGTTCCTGCAGCAGTCAAATTCCATATCGGAAATGATGTACAGCTTTACAGGAAGCTCCGCCTGGGGCAGATGATTCTTCAAAGCGGTATTCAAAATCAGGTCAAATACCTTCTCCAGATCTGTATTGCTGCAATCATTAAACTGCATGCAATAGCGCAGCTTCTCTGCAATATCCCGTCCTTTCACCTTCACAAGCTTCGGCGTGCTCGAAAAGGTAATGAAATGATCCTTAAACGCGCCCTTGTTTCGCTCCGCAAAATAGATCCCAAGGGATTGCGCCACCGCGGCCGGCAGAGGCGTCCCTCCCCAATACATGGAAGCGGAACCATCCACGACCACCAGCACATTCTCGTTGGCTGTAAAGTCCGGCTGCGCATTCCAGCTGATATCCATGCTTCTGCGCTCTTCTTTTGTGAGAGAGCGCAGATTTCCGCCTGAAATGGCAGGAGCGATGATGTCATATGGTGCAAGCGTTCCCGTATGCAGCACGGAGGGATTCGTCTCAGCGGCATTTAAAAATGCCTGATACCTGCGGGAATCATTTCTCTGAAAGGCCCTTCTGTACTTAAAAAGCGCTCTGGAAGGCTGTTTCTCATAATCAAAGCTATAGTCCTTCTCCCGAAGATTATTCTCCAGAATTCGGATCTGCAGGCGAAGTTTAGACAGAAGCTTCCGATACTGTGCCTCTGTCATGGCCAAGGCGCGGGCAATCTTCTTTGCCATGCGGACCGCTTCTGCGTTGGAAGTATTGACCGACGGCAGCCATTTCCCAAGGAGTGACACAGGCTTTCCGGAGGACATTGCTTCCTGATCCCTTTTCAGCTGTATGCGAATTAGATCCATCATATCCCGCTCGCAGGCAGTACCAAGAAGACAGAGAAGATCATCATACCTTCCATATTCTCCGATCAGGGCTAGATTTTTTCTGCATGCCTCAGGCTCATTGTCCGAAAGCCACTTTAATAAGACGCGAAACAGCCGTCTCTCTCCGAGCCCGCCGCGAATATCGCGGGCAAAGAACAGGATTTTTACCGCGATATTTGCATCCTCGGCATACGCACGCAAAAAAGGGCCTATGATATCTTCCTCGGATGCAAAGCGGAGGGCTCCGATGAGCGCGAAGAGATCAAGGCATTCTGAGCCCGTGCTCACGTTGCTCAGGGCATCGTTCTCTGTATACGTTCTATTCGCCTCTTTTCTTAAGAGCTCCAACATGACTCTCCCCTCCGGATACACATCGATCAAGCCGCCTGGATTCCTCTTTAGATATAAAATAGCTGCAAAAAATAAAATCCGTCTCTCCTAGAACCTTTTCCCATTACAAGACACTGTTGATTCATCAGACGCCGATGGATATCGGAATCCGTCAGGACGCTCTGTACATCGCATCTCTGTCTCCCATGTTTGCTGGCAGTGTCTTTATCTTTAAGAAGTTTCCCCAGAGGACGGATTCTCCGTACTTTGAGCCGCTGATCGCGGTCGGAACCTTTGATGCACCTATCTTATCAGGAAGAAAAACGTGAGTCATGGAAAAAAAGTTGCGAATTCGTCAGGATCTGAAGCCTTTCAATCGTTTCTGCATGCTGAGCCGCTCTCTGAGCAGCCGTACAAAACTCTCAGGAGAGGAAACCCGAAGCTTCGGGCCAAATGACAAAACCCGGATCAGGATCTCCATCTCGTCATCTTTCCTATAGCGCAGCGCGATCCTGTAATGCGTATCATCCAGTTTCACGGTCTCTTTCTCAAGGTCGGAAAAATGGATCATGGCCCGTTCCAGAGTATTTCTTTCATCCGAAAGCTCCAGCAGCACGGTTTCCTTCTCTGCCCTGGCGCCCGCCTCCTCCTCCGCCAGCTTCTCTGAAAGGCTCAGCTGACAGATGCCGGACATCCGGATCACATATGGCGTTCCCTTCGGAGAATGCGCGATCAGTCGAAACTTATCATCCTTTGCGGAATACTCCAGCCTTTCGGGGATATACAGCCGACAGCGTTTTCCTCGGCAGCGAAGCCGCAGCCCTCTCCTTTCCTTCAGGGCAAGAAGCACAAGGCGGAAATGCTCCCGGTAAAGACTGTCCTCATAGGGATCTCCATCTGAACAGCGATCAAAGCAGACAAAAAAACCCGCTTCAAAAAGCGGTTCCGTATCTTTAAGCTCCTGAATCGGAGGATCAAAGAGCCTTATGCGCGGATCCTGACAAATCGCTTTCATCCACTGCTTCTGAACCTCCGTGAGCGGCATCGTCGGCACATGCTCTATCGGCGTCGTATAATTCTCTCGAAGAAGCGGCCATTCCTTTTCCTCCAGCGCCTTCGGAATCGAAAGTCCGCTTTCCAGATAGGCCTTCTCCTCTACGATCTTCCGGATTCGTTCTCCGGACAATTCTCCCCGGACGGCCTCAGTGAGAATCTCGGAGACAACATTATAATACGTGCTGTACAGCTCATGAAAAATCACTGCCCTCGCCTCCATAAAGCAGATCCATTTCCTGAAGATCTCTATAAAACTGTTTCGTCACTTCCGGCTCTGTACATACAAGGCTCTCAATCCGGCCGGTAAACGTCCGTATCCACGGAAGCATTTCCTTCGCATCATATACGTCAATCGTAAACTGCCAGGTATTTTCATCGATCCGGACAAGCGCTCCCTGTCTTTTCTCCCGTTTTAACCTGTCTATGACAAAATACTCCTCTTTCTCAATATGGATATTCATCGTAAGCTTCTGCAATCTTCTGCCGCGGCCCGAACCGGCTGAAGTCCCCCAAAGATGCTCTGAAAACCGTTCCCCGGCGTAATCCAGCTTTTCCGAATCCGGCTGAGCGTCTGCTGCCCTTACGGAATGTATCCTGTCCAGACGATACATGCAGGGTCTTTTCTCACAAAAGCTGTAGGCGAGGAGATTTTCTCTTCCGTTCTGTGCGCTGATATAAATCTTCAGCGGGTAAACCAGGGCCTGATGCATTCCAGCCTTATCTTTCCTTGTGGAAAATGTAAGCAATGCATTTTTCTTCTCTTTACGGCAAAGAAGAATTCCTTCCAAAACTTCTGAATCCATGGCATTCAGAAGATAATGGTGCTTAAAGCCGAAATAGTCCGCTGACTCCGGCATTTTGTCGAGCAACTGGGAAGCGATAAGCCCAAGCGGCATGACTTCAGAAGCAAATGCCGCCGCATCCCGCCAGCCCTCCCTATCCCAAGGCGCATCATTTCGATAATAAAGCAGTTCCTTTCCACGCTTTTCCGCCTTTAGAATTCCAAGAGAAGCATATTCCTTCAGCTTATTGCGGATCGTGGAATCATCCGGCAGAAATTCCTCCCCCGCGATCTCCTGACAAGACGCGAGTACACGGTTTACGATACCCCTTAGCGGAAGCTTCTCTCCATCTGCGAGCACGTCAAGGATATAAAAGTGCAGTGTAAGATCCATATCGGTAAAGCTCTTCGCCTTCAGGGCCCTGTATAATGGATTATGGGGCACTTCCCGCTGATCCACGGAAATAAAAACTCTCTTCCCGGACGCATCCTGCCGGAAGGACATGGAATCTCCGAGCCAGCTCTCGATCCTGCGGCGTTCATTATCATAGCTGCGGGCACTCTTCTGCTCAAAGTCGCCGCGGCTTCGAAAGCCGTAGACATAGAAGTCACGCATATAGGACCGGATTTTCTCAAAATTCTTGATCAGCTCGCTGTACGCCATGGACTGCACCTTTCTGCCCCGATCAGAAGGAAATACCTTTTCCTATACCCTATCAAAGAGATGCCTTATTGGCAAAGCTCTCCGCAGCACTTAGGGATATCGGACATAACGTTGAAATATCCCTAATAATTCTCTCCTATTAAATCATTAATCTCTCTTACCTCATTCTTAATGCTAAGCATGTCAAGGTATCCACATAAAACCAGCATCACAAGAACCATAAAGCATAATACAGGGGTCGATAGACTCGAATACCAGCCGAAAATAATCCCGCTGATAAGCACAAGCGAGATGGAATACAATAGCTTTAAAGCAATCTCAGCAAGATAATAGCGAAATTCAATACTATTAAGCAGGGATATCCCTGCGTAAATTACCGCATTCAGCCCCAGTGCCTGAAAAACCGTGTCAAGACATAGGAAGCTGGCATGATAGCAAAGTGCCACCAGGGAAAGCACTGTCAAAGTCATTCCGGTCATGGCAAAGATATTCAGAATGGCCTTTTTCATCAAGCGTTCCTCCTTAAAAGCACTGCTCTGATCTCCTTAAGATACTTTCTGCTTACGCAGATTCTCTCATTATTGGAAAGAAATGCCTCAAGTCTTGAATTAGCCAGATTCTTGACCCCCTGAAGCTTCTCGATATTTAAAATTACCGATTTGCTGACCCTCACAAAACCCGCATGTGAGAGCATTTTCTCCAGCTCGGTAAGCCTTAAGCCTGTCTGATAAACCTCAGTCTCGCCATATACGAAGGTTTTCTTATCTACACTTTCTATGTAAAACACATCGCTTAGCGGAATGGAAAACTCTTCACCTTCTCTTTTACAGGAAATGCTCTGATCCACCGAGCGGACAAAAGCCGACACTCGTTTCACCCCATCCGTCAGCTCACGATATTCGATGATAACCTCAGGATGCTCTAAATCCTGCCTCTCTCTCAGTATTAAACGCATTGGTTCTCCGCCATTTGCAGTAATAAATAAGCACGAGGACGAAGGAAAGAGACTGAGCGATAAAAATCCTGGCAGTCATCATCTCGTCGGCACCGGTATTCGTCACCACGTGTAAAAGATTGACTATGGTATTGTTGAAAAAGTGATCCCCCATACTCATATAAATGCTGCCGCTCATCTTTGTCAAGATCGTAAATTTTAATCCGATCAGTGCGCTTATGACAAGTAAAAGTACGCATTGCACGATCATTCCGCTGAAGCTTTGCTCTCTATCCACATAGTTTCTGAGAGGCAAAACAATATGCCAGAATCCAAACAGCGCCGACGTAATGGCTGCTGCTTTGGCAAAAGCATATTTCTCTCCTAAAATCCCGGGAAACAATCCTCGGAAGTTCCCCTCTTCCATAAGCACATTTATCACATTTCCGATAATGCAGAGGATAAAAAAGAGGAATCCCGTTCTGTTTCCGCTGTTTTTATCAATCGCGTAGGCGCTTACATAGAATCTAAGTGAATCGAAGGAGCCTGCGGCCTTTGCCATAATTATTTCAGCTGCATAGGCGATTCCATATACAGCAAACCCAAAAGCCAGACCGTAAAATACCTTGAGAATGCTTTTCCCTTTGGAAAATCCGATTTCCTCAGGCTTAAATCCGAGTCTGCAGGCGATGATCGACATTATAACAATTCCCAGCAGCTTGTGAATGATGGCCTCCCCCACCCAAGTCTGATCGGTACGAAGTATAAAAAGGTCCATCACACGCAGTATGAAATAAAGGATGTATATTGCAGCTACCAGCGTAAAAGGCTTTGTGATCTTCTCTTTTTTCATTCTATTTACCCTCCCGTGCATCGTTATAGACGTTAGCACAGCCGTAAATAGACTTCAATACCTCCTCTTCCAAGCTGCAAAATTTCGATCCCCAAATGCAAAAGGGGAAAAGGATCCCTTTTCCGGGATCGCTTACCGTAGAAAGACATATTCCGTCTCCGAGGATCTTCCCTCATCAAAGCGGTAGCCGCTCCAGTTGAAGTCCTTTATCTGCTCCGGATCCTCTGCGTGAATACCGGACAAGAATCGAACCATCTCTCCTCTGGCCATCTTGGCATAAACCCCTTTCTGCACGATCTTACCGCCCTTTTCCTCAGCAAAGACACAGCTGATATAACGATCTTTCGGCTGCAGGTACTTCTCGATGCATTTGGAATACTCCTTCGATGCCAGATTGATAAGTATGTGACTTTCATCCATGACTTCCCGGTAAAGATCTCCGCCCCAGAAATCATAAAGATTCTTATACCCGGAAACCGCTGCCTTCGCCTGCATTTCCAGACGGTATGGCACTACGCCATCCATTGGCCTGACGACACCGTAGAAGCCCGACAGAATCCGCAGCTGCTCCTGCAGATAAGCATACTGGCCGTCCTCAAAGACCGCAGGTGCCATGTAGCTGTATTGAATCCCGTCATAGGCGAGAATCGCCGCTGTCAGGTTCCTCCGCAGATCCATATGCGAAAATCGCTCGGCGTTCAGCCGGGCAATCTTATCATTGCAGCCCCATAAGCTTTTCTGCTCATCATAACTTAGGCCCCGGATCCATTCTTTCAGGATTTCCGTCTTCTCCATAAGCACGGGGAGTTCCGTACAGAGAAAGGAATCCCTGTCCGTCCGCATCTGTTTTGCCGGAGAAATTATGATCCTCATCCGAGCTCCGCCAGCATCTGCGCCGGGTTATCAGCGGCCTTCACCTGATCGAACGCCCTTACGATAATCCCATTTTCATCGATCAGATAGGTCGTCCGGACAACACCCATGGAGACCCTTCCATAGTTCTTCTTTTCCTTCCAGACATCATACGCCTGAATTACTTCTTTTTCCGTATCGGAAAGCAGCGTGAACGGCAGGCCATATTTCTCTTCAAACTTCTTATGAGAAGCCACACTGTCCTTGCTCACACCAAGGACTGCCGCGCCTTTCTCCTGAAACTGTGGGTACAGTTCCCCAAACGCACAGGCCTGCTTTGTACAGCCGGCAGTCATATCCTTCGGGTAGAAATAGAGGATAAGCTTCTGTCCCCGATAATCCGACAGACTTCTCATTTCTCCGTTCTGATCCGGCAAGGAAAATTCCGGCGCTTTGATTCCCGTCTCCAGCATATGAGATCCTCCTTCTGTATAACTGGGGCTTATCATTCATGGCACATATACAGTTCATTTACCATGTTACCGGCCCGCAGTCCGATCTTTCTCTTCTCAAAAATAGACGGCAATTCACATTCTACCGCAGCCGGAGTAATGGCATCACATCTCGAAATGTCGATCTTAATGCTCTGAGCTGTGCTGCAAACAAAATCTATTTTCAGCTACCCGCAAATGCTGCTGCCCTTCTTCTCATTGATGCCGTATCGTACACATCTGCGTTGAAGCATCTTTCCGCAGTTATTTTTGAAGATTTTTCGGTTCCAGCGCATTCTGAATCTTTGATATTTGAAACCATAAACTATCAAATTGACTCATAGCTGCATTCCAGTGTATATGTCAGATCTTCAGCACCAATGTCCCGGATTATTAATTTTACATCGCCTTTGATATCTTCGTCAAACAGATATCTGGAAAGAGGATTGATCAGGAGACTTTCTACGATATTCCCCACACCACGGCCGCCGTTTCCCAGATTCTCCAATGTTTTTTCTTTCAGCTTGGCATATGCATTTTCCGCAATCACAAGTCGAATCTTCTTCTCTGCTTCCAAATTCTTAACGATCTTTTCGATCTGTGCTTTCAGAATCAACTCTGCCACTTCCGGGCGAATGAAGTCAAATACAACGATGTTCTCTCCGATACGATTCAGAATCTCCGGCCGTCCGAGCTCCAGCTTGAAGTAATCTTCAATCGCCTGACGCACTCTCTTCTGCACCTCCGGGTATTCCATATCCGGCGTAACATTCGGCTCGCGAATTCCCATTTCATTGCGGGTATAAATTCCCAAATTGCTGGTAAAGATAATAATGCACTCAGAGAAATAAACTGTATTCCCCTGCCCATCCGTCATGCGGCCATCCTCCAGAATCTGAAGAAACTTATCAAAAATCGTAGGATGCGCCTTCTCAATCTCATCAAAGAGCAGAATGGAGAAAGGATTGTTCTTCACAGCATTCGTCAGCTGACCGCCTGCTTCATATCCCACATATCCGGGAGGTGCTCCCAGCAGTTTCTGATCGCTGTGCCCCTGACTGTATTCACTCATGTCGAAACGAATGCAGCAGCTTTCATCTCCAAAGAGTTTCTCAGCCAGAGTCTTTGCCATTTCTGTCTTACCGGTACCGGTAGGTCCCGCGAAAAAGAGGATTCCCTTCGGCTTTCCATGCGCTGAGCCCTGCAGTCCGGACATGCCGGTCACTGCTCGTTTAATGACGTCCAATGTCTTCACAATAGCGAAATCCTGTCCCTTTACACGCTTCTGAAAATCCTCTTTTGCTGTCTTCAATTCGTTCACATCCAAAGAATCCCACGGATTATCTTTCACGCCATAGCGATATAAATCAATAATCGAGGACATCCGGCGGATATGGGTTCTCTCGTTTTTGCATAGCCTCCGTAAGCCATTGATTTCCGTGAAGGAAAACCCTTCCGTCAGCCCTGCAAATTTATCTTGCACCTTTTCCAGTTCGTCAGGATGTTTCTCATAGTACTGAATATCCTCATCATAGATATCTGCCGAAAAAAAGCTGGCGAAATTCTCCCCCTTGATGAGGGCTTCCCTCTCTTCCTTGGACGGCGTACTGATGCTGACTGTTTTTACATTCGGATTATCCAGATAGAACCATGCGGGGATGTCATTGACCTTGTTTACAATCATGACAACAATATTCTTAAGTGTTTCGCCCTCAGTACGCACATCCTTTCCTTCCAAAGATGCCAGCAGCAGATTGGTAAAACTGTCCACCTCTGCCTGATCCACATTATCCGGGGAAGTAATATATCTCGATGCCAGATTCATGATGATGGCAGTCGGCACCTGGTTCTGACCGATGGCCGTTCTGACGATAGAGGTCGCCGAATTGGACTTCCCCTTAAAATCGCAGTGGATAAAACGGCCATCCAGCTTGGAATCCATCATCCGGGCAAACGCATCGATATGCCCCTCTTCACAGGAGTTATAAAAGCCCTGCATGCTGTCATAAAATACAATCGTCTTATATCCAAGATCCGTGAAGTAATAGTGAAGATATTCCGGCAGCCGCAGAATACTGCCTTTGGAGATACTTCCTTCCGTCGGATACTGATATACGTCCAACACGTTCCCTTCCACGATGATCATCGGCTTTATTCTGCAAAATATAGCCAGCTCACGATGCCATTTTGCGATATAATCGGACATTTCCGCCTCCTCTCAGCTGCCTCAGCCGCTGAATCCTTTTCTGTGTATCCCTACCGAAACCACCCCGTTTAAAGTAGTAAAATTCTGAATCTGATTATGTGCTGATGCCAGATACTTCTCATAGCCTTCTGCCATCTCCGGAATCAGGATGTGAATTCTCTGATTGGATGATCCACGAAGCAGCACATCCATGTTCTCTTCCTCCCGATACTCTCCATCAATCAGCACCGCTGCCCGGGACAAAATGATATTCGTCGCCGGATCTTCTCTCTTCTTCAGCTCGTCTATGCGGTATCCGGTATAAATCAGGATGTCTTTGGAATACGCCGAAAGCTGTGTAATAAGCTGCGAAAGTCCTTCAGGCTGATCCATTGGTTCCCCGCCGCTTATCGTGAAGCCATCGATCTTATGTAAGTCGGAAATCCTGCTCACCAGACTCATGATGTCTTCTACCGTCACTTCATACTCCGGCTTTTGCACCCATAGTTCCGGATTACTGCATCCCTTGCAGCCTCTTCTGCAGCCGCAAACCCAGATGCCAAGTCGCTTCCCCGGCCCCAGAACTTCTACCGGGTACAGAATTCTCGCCACATTCATGATTTCACATGGAACAGGAAATAGGCTGCCTGATTCTGCCGCTGTCCACCAATCTCTGTCCCTCCAAGACCGATCTCATCCCCATCTGCAAGCGATATGGGCTCTGAACCGGGAATCATTTTATTATTGATAAATGTCTTATTGGTATTGCTCAAATTCTCTATTAAAACTTTTCCGGCAACGATGGTAAGTTTCGCATGCTGTCTGCTGACGTACATCTTACTGTCAAGATAGTCCTTCAGCCCGGATTCCCGTCCGATGATACAGACAGGCTGATCAAGCGTCACCGTAAACTCATCGCCGATTGCCGTCAGTTCATAGGAAAATGCCTGCTTATCCTGCGTGACGGTTATCGGCATAATATCTGAAATATCCTCTCCGCATTCCCTGCACTTTCTTGCCTGAGGCGGATTATGTGCTCCACATTCGCAAACACGCACCAGTACGGGCTCTGTATTTCCGGATGTCGGCTGCTCAGCCACTCTCCGGGCTTCTTTCTCCTGCTGTTCCAGGCACATGTCCATGACTTTGATCCCGGTGAGGTCAGCTTCGCATTTTCTGCATTCCAGAAGACTTGGCGGATTGTGTTCTCCGCAAGCAGGACAAATCTTATATTTTTCGAGTGACATTATTCTCCCCTCCTGAATACCTGCTTCGCACCGGTACCTTTTTTCCGTTTCTGTGTCACATTCATCTCTGTCACCTGCTTTCCGCTTCCCATCTCGTAGTCGCTCACATTGATGATCGCAGCATAGTCAGTAGTCGGAGGCATCAGGGCAATTCTGTTTCCTACGATGACCCCTTTTTCCCTCATTCGCTTCTCAAATTCGGCAAACTCACCACAGAAGGATTCCATGTCTTGTGTAAGGACATCCGTCTCTTCCGCTGTCGGGATTCTGTCTTCCCTGGCGATACCTCCCAACTCCATGGAAATCTGTCCTTCCGGAGAATATGTGATATTGATGGCCGTTTCTTCTCCGAATCGGTAAAGCTCATTTTTGAATTGCTTGCCGCTTTTCTTTCGTACCTGTCGATAGCCTATGAGATCATATCCCATATCATGCATGACTTCGTCTACACAATCCGCGATATAAGCCTGCTCCTTCTGCTTCACAACAATCTTTTCCAGCTCGGCGATTGCTTTGTCCAAAATATTTTTATCGGAAAATATACTCTCTCTGTCTTCCACTCGGCCGGCCATGTCACAGAGCATCCGGTAGCGCAAAAGTGCCTCCTGGAATTCATCTTTCTTTCTCTTACACTCCAGCCGATAGGATTCCAGATCACGAAAGATTTTCTTCACGGTAATACTGTCAAATGTGTCCAGTTGCTCCGCTCGCGCTATGCTTTCCAGATTACTTATGGCATTTCTGACTTCATATACCAGCTCCTCAGACAGGTTGCGCTTTAGAAGCTCCGCCAGCTCATTGCGGATTGCTTCTTTTCTATCCTCAAAGCTATGATCTTCTTCCGATGCATCAAACATATCAAACGATAAGACGCTGCTGATATCCTCTGCAATGCCGGATGCACGCATGGATAAATCCCGTCCGTCCGGTCCTTCCGGCATCTCTCCATCGCCGTCATTCAGATAGTCCGCAATGACTTGCTGCGTCTTCTTCCGTTCGTTTTTACCGGCTTCTTTTCCCGCTCCGACCGCTTTATCAAGCTTTTCCTTCAGCGCCTGTGCCTTATCTCTAATCGCGGCGAGCTTTTCAAGCTCCCGCTTTTTCTTATCCAGGGCTTCCTCGGATATAACGTATTTATGGAAGACATGGGGGATATTCCGATTAAACTCGCTTTGAATCCGTTTTCTTTCATGATCCATACTTTGCCGTATGGATTGAATCTCTCGGATCGCTTCTTCCTGTCCTCCATACTTTCTCTGGAGGACAGTCAATACCGCCAGTGATTGATCCAGTTCTCTGTCCATGCCGGAACAGCCGGCAAGAAGCTGTTTGATCTGTTCTCCGTAAAGCAATCCCTGCTGCTCGCATTGCATCAGTCCGACAAACACCCTCCTTGCCGGGCCGCTGAGATCATATACAGATATTTTCGGTCCGCTCATTGCATCTTCTCCCTCGGCTTTTAATTCATTGAAGCACGCCACTTATCAATCTCTTTCTGCTTTCCAATCGCGATCAGCCAGGTTTCAAGCTGAAAATCCAGATTGCCATCATAATCAATAAGTTTATGGCAAAGCGACTCAAAGCGTTCAAAGGACTCATCCAACACGCTTCTCATATAATTTGCCAGCTCCCCCGTAGTGCGGAACTGCTCTCCGTTTAAGAGCAGAAGCTTTTGCCCGGATAAGGTATACGCCATGAGATAATAGCTGCGCTTCATGTCTGTCCCGTTAATCAACTCCAGCTCATAGGAGTCTTCTATCGCAGCAGCGGCCTTTTTGAGTTTTTCATTCCTCGGTGCGATCTGATTCACATAGGCAGAGAGCATCTTTTCAGAGAGAACCGTGGCATAATACGGAAACTGGGACTCATCTTTATCCCAAAGACGCTCCAACACATCTCTTCCAAATGCAGCAATGCTTTCAAAGGCCTTTCCCTTCCAATAGAAGCCTTTCAGCTTCGGATTGATCTGGTAGAGCAGCCGCCAGAATATAATATCGTCCTTGCCATTTTCCTTTCCGGCCTCTTCCTCCGCTGCCTGACATTTTCTTGCCAGTTCCTGGTTGAACGTCCTGAAATGCGCCGTCACATGGCCGCGAAACAGCTGTTTCTTGCCTTCCTCCCAGTTCTTCGCAAAAGCTGCCGCCAGTGCGGCCGGATCTGTAAAGTCCTCTCCCAGGAATTTGAATGCAGGCATGCTGCCCTTGTCGACATTTCCGATTCCTTCCCCCGGAATCACAAGGCTCTCGCCATCCAGCCACTTCTTTACCTCTTCATATGTCCAACGCCGGTTTGGATTATTTTTATTTTTGCGGTTTGTAATATCGCAATAAGTCAGCGCGGATATAATGTCCTGTAAGAGCGCGGGCATCTCATCCGGGAACGGGATCCTCTGCACAGAAACATACTGCTCAATCTCATCCGGCTGCATATTGGCATAGGGCGTATATCCGCAGAACAGCTCAAAAAGAGTAATTCCAAAGGAATAGTAATCCGAACCCTCATAAAAGATATTCTTAAATGTTTCCGGAGCAGAGTATTCCGGAGTCATCCCGGTCTTTGTCACAAGAATCATATTGTCTCCATCGACAGCGGAACTAATTCCGAAGTCAATGATAGAGACCGTCTCCCCATCCGCATTCAGCATGATATTTGAGGGCTTCAAATCCTTGTGGATGATCCCTGCTTCATGAATCGCCTTTAATCCCTCGTTGATATTGGGAATAATCGTCTTCAAAAGCTCAGCCTCTGAATATCGTTTCCCCTGGAGACTGCCTTTCGCATAGTAATGCAGGATCTCTACAGGGAACCCATTGTGCGACTCCAGCTCATAGAGCTTCGCGACAAACGGCGAATCAATGGTCATGAGCTTGTTCATGACCTCCTGCTTGATCGCAAATTTCCGCTTATATACTTTTGCCACGTACTCCGCCCCATTGCGGGTGCAAAGATATAGATCCGCTTCTCCCGAAGACAGCTCGAGCTGCCGAATAACTTTGTATTTTCCGCAGATCTCATCCCCCTCATTGATCGGCTGCCCTGTACCGGGAGCATCCCCGTTCTGAGCGTCGTACTGCAAAGAGATCTCCTGATTAATCACGGTTGAAGACGAATCCTGCAGATGGCGATTGATGATCGTCGATGACGCCCCCTGCAAAGCCGGATTTATCACTGTCTGATTTGCCATAAGTACACCCTCCAAAGCTACGCTCAGCCCTCTTTCAGGAGCAGGCGCTCCCATTTGGCCTCTCCCTGATGATTTTTTTCCTCTGCCGCCTTCTGCACTCTTACAGCCTCCAGTCTTTCCTCTGCCTCAGCAATCGCATGGCTGATAAATTTCACCAGCTTCTGCCCTTCCATTTCAGGATTGCGATACCACTCTGCGGACCAGACGCGGTACAGATTCCAGCCCATATTCTTCAAGACTGCACTGCGCAGCCGGTCGCGGTCGCGGGCCGTCCGCGCAGATGCGTAGGATAAGCCATCACACTCTATCCCTGCCACAAACTCGTCCGGCAGTTCCGGATGCTCTACCGCTATATCAATTTTATAGCCGGAGCAGCCGATATACTGCCTTACCTTATAGCCCCTTTCGGAGAGAAAGCGGTAAATCACATGGACAAAGTCATCCGGAATGGTGCTCTGATTCGCAGATACAAGTGCAGCCCCGCCATGCATGGCAAACTCTATATAGGATCGGAGCATACGAATGCCTTCTGACTCCGTTCTGCTCAGATCAATATCGGAAGGCAGAATGGATGAGACCAGCTTCACATTAATCTTTGACCTGGTTACGGCAACATTCAGACGGCGTTCTCCGCCGGCCTTCATCACCGGGCCAAGGTTCATGGTCATAGGCTTATCACTCTGTATCTGTGCCTTGGTTCTTGCATAGCAGACGCTCAAGAAGATGGTATCTCTCTCATCCCCCTGCACATTCTCAAGGTTTTTAACAAAGAATTCCTCTTCCCTGTCCTCTGCAAAGAACGACTCGTACTTTGGATTCTCCTCTCTGAATTTCTGGATCTCATTCAGAATCGTCTGCTGTTGTGCTTCACTTAAGGCAATGATCCCCAACGATCTTTCCGGATGTTTTTCGATATGTTCTTTTACAAGCTCCACACACCGTTTTGCTTCCAGGATATTGTTTCTCTTTCCGCCCCTGTCGTAATAAGCTCCTTCCACAAAGGAAAACTCAACACCGGTATCCGGCTCATTCCCATGACTGCTCGGAAAAGTGACCAGCTCGTTCCTGTAGATCTCTTGGTTCGAGAAGGCAATCAGATGTTCATACTTGCTGCGGTAATGCCATAATAATGTGCGGTTTGGCAGCACATTTTCCATCTCTTCCAGGATGGAATCGTAAACCTCCTCGTAATCATCATGATCCTCGTCATAATCATCGCCGCTGTTTCCGGTGCTGGCAGAAAAAAAATTTGTCGGCGGAAGCTGCTTGGTATCCCCTGCGATAATGACCTGATCCGCCCTGAATATTGCTCCCACTGCATCCTGGGGAAATATCTGCGAAGCTTCATCGAAGATAACCATGTCAAAGTGGTAATCCTCCGCATTCAGAAAATACGCCACTGAAAGCGGTGACATCATAAGACACGGCTTCAGCGTAAGCAGCAGTGTCGGAATCTCGTGGAAAAGCTTCCTAAGGGGCATAATTCTGCGCTTCTTCTCCATCTCATGCCGAAGAATGCCGAGTTCAGACCCGGCACTGGTTATGGAATTCCTGCCGGGAAATGTACGGACGATGCTTTTTCTGATACGTGCTTTTGAGATCTCAAACTGTTTCTCATCCAGCTTTATAAACTTTTCAAGGCGCTGTTCATGAACGCTCCGGCGAAAGGTCTGTACTGCCGGTACATCATCAACAGCAAGATTGAGCCATTGCACATAGAATCCGCGCTCAAAGGCTGCGCGGACATCCTTCACGGGAGGATTCCTCTTTACGATCTTTTCTGTAAAATCCTCAAGCCCTTTCGCGTCACATTCCTTCCTGCTCTCTGTGAAATCAATCCATTTGTTCAGTTCACCAAACCCATTCAGGCAGGCAGTATACTTTTCAGCCACCTCATGAAATGCAGTGTTCTTCATATCCAGGCTCGGGAAGAGGCCATCGAAATATGTGAAGCCCTTTTCTCCGGCTTCCAGGAGTTCCCGGATTTTTCTGCACTGACTGGCAGCTATATCCCTTTTCGTGATATCATTCGATACGATACTGATAAATCCGGCGATTTCCTCCGCTGCGCCTTGGTTTTCGAAGGCGGATACCGCATCAATTTCCTGTCGAATCCGCTGCCAATCGGTATTTAAGCCGGCATACTTTTCACCGAACATCACTTCCAGATCCCCCGAACGAATATATTCTGTTCTCCCCGCATACCGTGATGTAATCGCAGATGCAAATTCCATCTGCTGCGCTAAAGTGCACTTGGAGAGTTCCTCTTCTTTTTCTTTAAACTGGAGTGTATTGCTGATAAACCAGCTCATCTCCCCGTGAAGAGCATCAAATATTTCTGCCAGTTCTTTGATATTCCGACAAGTGGATCTCTCATCTCGTCTTGCCGCATCCAGTACTGCAATCAAAGAGCGGATCTTTTCTTCCTGCCCTCTCACATTCTTAATACCAGGAAGAATGGTGGACTTAAGGGAAAGTTTTAGTGGAAGATCCGGAGTGTCCAGTGCCTTTTGTATGTCACTGGCACATTCCATAATCTTATCTTCCGCCAGATCTTCAGAAAGACGTTGTATAACGGATTCCTTTTCAGGATCCCCCATCGCATCCAAAATAGACCGGATCGTCTCTTCCGGTATCGCGCGTCCAGGACTCTGTGCGGCCGCATCCACAGCAATGCGAATGCCCCTGATCACCTTATCCCAGTCGGTATCCAATCCCGCGTAATTCTGCCGAAAACTCTCACGAAGATAAACGTCTTTATCCTGATACCACGCTTTTTCTGTGTTGACTTCCTTGATGGCAGCCAGAAGCTCCGCCGCAGCTGCTCCTGTAAGTTTTTCTCCGATACGCTTTGAATAGCCCATCAGATAGGCAATGTCCTGTTTATATAGATCATTTGTGATCCGGTATTTCTCGGTATATTCTTCGCGGAATCGTCTTAGAATATCCACCGGATCGATTTCCAAAGCGGAGACATCCCACTTTTTCAGGATTCCGACTTTCTTTTCATTCAAGGCAGCCCGATGCTTCCTCGCCTCATCCACAATTTTTACGGTTTCCCGGTCAACCATTCCCCAGTCGGTATCTTCCGCACGATAATAAGCCGGAATCTGCGCTGAAAATCGTTCCGCATTTTCAGAAAACCATTGCCTCTCTGCCTTGATCTCATCTAAGAGCTGAAGCGCAGCAACAATCG
The DNA here is from genome assembly GCF_000469565.1 of Oribacterium sp. oral taxon 078 str. F0263. Taxonomy (NCBI): domain Bacteria; kingdom Bacillati; phylum Bacillota; class Clostridia; order Lachnospirales; family Lachnospiraceae; genus Oribacterium; species Oribacterium sp. oral taxon 078. The sequence continues at coordinate 39,992 of NZ_KI273127.1, forward strand.
CCGTATCTGTTATCTGTGCCCCTACGGATTTGGACAATAAGCGCATCTGCTTGATGTCTTTTTTGTAGGCGGCTTTCATCTTATGGAAAAGCCCGACGTATTCCGTCTTAAAGCGGTTCAGCATAGAGGCAGAATCCATCGAGAGGATTCCTGACTCCCAGTCAGAAAGCAGCTGCTCCGTCAGTTGCTTCAGCTTCATCTGGTGTGTGGCTGCCTCATCTGCAAGGGCACGGACAGACGAAAGAACATAATCCCAGTCCGTATCCTCCCCTTCATAGAGCATTGGCAGCACGCCGCGAATGCGGGCATCATTATCTGCAAACCATTTCTTCTCCGCATTCATATCTACAAGAGATTGAAGCATAGCAATGATTTCCGTATCTTCAATATAGACACCGACAGATCTGTACATGGCACGAAGTCGAGTAAGATCACGATCAATATTCTCTTTCTTATGGTAAAAATCCGTCGTATATCTGATTTTGAAACGTGAAAGCAATTCCTCAACGTCCAGATCCAGTACGGATTTCTCCCAGTTTTCAAGAATTCCGGCACGTTTCTGCACGTATGTCGCCTGATGGCATTTCGCCTGCTCGGCCTGCTCCATATAGGAAGCAGTTTTTTGCACATTAAACCAGTCCAAATCCATCCTCGGAGCATCCTGCATGGTTTTCAGGATCCTTACAACCGTGATCACATCGGACAGCTTATCTCCCTCCGGTAAGTCAAAAAGCTTCGCTGCTTCCCGGTAGTTTTCTATTATTCCCTCTGTACTCTCCTGTGTATAATCCAGGAAAGCGAGCACTTCAGTATTGTATTCAGATGCAGACTGAGCCTCTTCTGCCCTCTTCGAATACCCCTTTCGATTGATAAGCATGGACAGATCATCTCTTGAAAGGCTGATGGCATGGACGATCCACTCCGTTCCTATCTTCTCTGAAAGAGATTTGCAAAGATCTGCATGCTTCCGCTCACAGCTCCGCTTTTCCTCTTCCCGGACAGCTCTGCTCCTAAGCAGATTGCGCCGTTCCCGACTTCTCCAATCCGCCGGAAACAGCGGCAGCGTAAATACTTTCTCGTATTGAGCCAAGCGGACGGAAAGCCCGCTCCATTTAGGCTCCAGCTGACAAGCAAAGTCCCGATTCAGCAAGACGAGAAGTCTTTCCATCTCCTCAAGATTTCGCTGCAAGCCCTCGGTGGCGTTCATCATCTCTGTCTTAAATATCTGTCCGGAGCTAGTTGCCGTGGTATTCGCCCAGGGATTATCCGTAAGTGATCCATCCATCGCATTCAGCGTTTTCTCGAAGGTATCCACCAGAAAGAGGAGGGAGGAAAACTCCTCTTTGCTGATCCTGGTGGGGTTTTTAAGCTTAAACTCGATGGCTGTGGCATCGGAAAGTCGCTCCAGCCTTCCAAATACCATATATACGCTCTCCCCAAAGGGTTCCATCTTCTTGTGAAGCTCCTCCGCATACTCGTCCAGGTATTGACGGTCGTGAAAGAGTTCCGTCAGCTCCCCCATGGCGGTGCCGTCTATATAACCTTGGCTCAGGCCAAGGTTCGCACCAATGCTGTCGATAATTTCTTTTTTGTTTGCCTTGTAATTATGAAGAGACAGGCAGAAATCATCCAAACGAGCCTCCGTCAGCCGCTTCAGAACGACCTGCAGAGCGGCGGACTTCTCGGCGACAAACAGAACCTTCTTTCCCTCTCCCAATGCCTCCGCGATAATATTGGTAATGGTCTGACTCTTGCCGGTACCCGGGGGTCCCTGCATCACAAAGCTCACGCCAAGCTTTGACAAGAAGATCGCCTCTTCCTGGCTGGAGTCCGAATCGACCACCTCATGCCACTCCGTCGGCCTCGTCTTATCGAAATTAAAATCGCGCGCCTGTGACGGCAGTTCACCAATGGCATGCCTGTCTCCGGAGATTGCCCGTATAACCGGATGGTTCATCATCCGCTGCAGATTATGATTGAGATCGTGATACATGCTGATCTTCAGGAAGGACAGCAGCCCGAGGCTGACCTCTCTCACAAGCTTCCAGCCCTTTTTATCAATAATCTTTTCGATCTGTTCAAGATAGTTCTCGAAGGAATCCTTGTTCTTTAGATCGAATGTTGGCAGATCGATCCCAAAATTCTGATTGAACAGGTAATCCAGAGTAGGGTTGATCTCGATCTCACCATCGTACTTGCTGATGGTGTAAGGCGCATTGAGAGACTTTAGCCCCAGCTGCACCGGCATCATCAGAAGCGGAGATTTCAGCCAGGGAGAGCTGTCCCTGTTGTGTTCCTTCCAGAGAATAAATCCGAAGGACAAGTACAGGATATTGGTTCCCTGCTCTTCCTGAGCGAGCTTTGTCTTGGAACGGAGATTCTTCAAGGTCCTCTCCCGTTCCATAACAGTTCCTTCTGCCTTGATATCACCTACATGTACCGGCATTGAATATGACAGGGTTTCCAAAAGCGCCAGCATAGAATATATCCTGAAATCGGAGTTCTTGCTGATTGGCCGCTGGAAAATCAGCGTCTTCTCACTGACAGCAAGCAGGTTGAACAATTCCTTTGGACCTGGTTCCAGGATCTTTAGCGTCGTCCGCTTCGTCTCCCGGTAGTTGATCATCTTATTCCGCTTGCCGGTATCCAGAAGTTCCCGCTTCCAGCGGTCGATCTTTCGCTCCATCATGGTTTTGGGAGGAACGATCACCTCCTCGGAAGGATCTGACGGGGCAGTGTTATCATCCATTGCGACGCTTTCGGCGAATTCGTTTCTTAGCATAATTACTTCTGTAGACACAGTTTCTTCTTTCCCCATCTTTGCAGCTGTCTTAGACCTCATGTTCATGACATCACGAAGCTCGCTCTTGCTCATCCTTTTGTCGATCAATAACTTCCATAAGTTGTTATAGCTCACGTGCATGTAGATCCCTCATATCACTGCATGAGTCCTAAGTAGTTCATGCTGCATAGCCATAAAACAACCCGATCGTATTCCTACCACAAATAATGCCATAAATCAAGATAGACCACGCCGCAGTCTTGAAGTGATTTGACAGCATGACTGCGCTTGGCTTAGATCCTCCCATGTACGTTGCCGCGTCCACAGATCGAAGCATGCCTCTCTCTTTATGCAGAATACAAATTGCTTTTAAATCATTCTCGCCGGAAGAATAGAGCTTCATTTAACACTTCCAAAACAGGAAGAAAGTATACATAGAATTGTCAAACCTTAATAATCCCTCTTATTTGTGCAATTCCACAGCTTATAATAATATCCTTTGGTATCCGACAGCAGGGCTTCGTGCTGCCCCGATTGAACGATCCGGCCATCTTGGAATACCAAGATCTGATCTGCGCTGCGGATCGTACTCAAATGATGGGCGATTACCAAAACCGTCCTATCCTTTGCCAACTCCGAAATGGCCTCCTGGATCAAAGCCTCGTTGACCGGATCGACGTTGCTTGTGATCTCGTCCAAAAGCAGGATCGGGGCGTCTTTCAAAAAAGCGCGCGCGATAGAAAGCCGCTGCTTCTGCCCGCCGGAAAGCCCCACGCCGTTTTCTCCGATCATGGTCTGATAACCGTCAGGAAGCGACATAATAGAGTCATGGATGCGTGCCTTTTTTGCAGCGGTAACAATTTCTTCCCGTGAGGCCGCTGCCTTTCCAAGCCGTATATTCCCCTCGATGGTATCCGCAAAAAGCCGGACGTTCTGCATGACGATACTGACAGAGCCTAAAAGCTCGTCGTAGCTTATATCACGTACATCCACATCGCCAATGCGGATTGCACCGTCCATTACATCCCAAAAGCGCAGCAGGAGATTTGTAATCGTCGTTTTGCCGGAGCCTGAGCCGCCGACAAGGGCAGTGAGTGTTCGTGCCGGTGTACGGAAAGAGATGTCCTGCATGGTGAAGCCGCCTTCCTCATAAGAGAAAGACACATCCTCAAAGGAAATCGAGTATTCCGTGGGGTGGATCGGCTTTTCCGGCTCTGAGACGGTTTCAGCTTCACTAATCTTTTTGATGCGGCGGTAGCTGTCTGTTACCATCAGATAATTCACCCAATGGCTCTCCAACGCAAGGAAGGGCTTGTAAAACTCGCGGCTGATAATGACAAAGAGCAAGAAACCGTAAACAGGGAGCTTTCCCGTCAGCAGCAGGAACAATCCGGCGGTGAGCATGATCCAAAAAGAGACATCGATGATGAAGCCATAGACGGACAAGACCGCTGCCCGATTTCCGGATACCGCCTTGCTGCTCTGTCCGAAATCGCGGGCTGTCTGTTCCACCTTTTTCTCAAAGCGGCGGCTTTCGGAAAATGCTTTCAGGAGGGGAATCCCTTTTACATATTCCACAAAGACACTCACCATATCGGCAAGATCATTTCCGGCTTCTTTCTCTAACCGCTTCGCGCGCTTCAATCCCAGAATAAGAAACAGGATTGCGACAGGCAAGGCCGATACCATAAGCAGCACCATTTTCGGGCTGTAAACGGCCAGGGCCGTAAGCAAAACGACAGACACGATAAAATCGGCAAGCATCCGCGTCCACACATGACCTACAACCATTTCCATTTTGTCTACGTCTTTATGAATGATGGTGCTGATCTCACCCAAACGCTCGTTGGTATAAAAGCCGAGCGAAAACTCTTTCAAGCGATAGATGATGTTTTTGCGTACCTGATAGACAATGTCAAACCCCGCATAGTGTTTTCTCACGTCTGCAAGTATATTGCTGCTGCCTTTTATCAGGAGGCAGGCGGCCAGGCAGGCCCAATACCAAAGCAGATTGCCGCCGCCTGAAATAATGGCTTTCAGTGCTTTCAAAACGATATACATCATAGCCGTCCCTGAAAGAGCATACAGGGTAAAGCCCATGACAGAGAGCGAGAAAGAGCGTTTCCCGCTGGGGGTAAGGGTATTCCAGATTTCCTTAATCATAGGGACACCTCCTTGATCTTCCAGTTATCGACCTTGTTTTGATCCTCCACCATCTTTCGATACAGGATGCAGCGCTCAAGCAGCGCGTTATGTCTGCCTGTATCGATAATCCTCCCGCTATCCATGACGATGATCTGATCTGCATCCCGGATGGTGTTTAAGTGGTGGGCAATCATAATGACGGTTTTATCACGGCTCAAATCGTCGATTGCCGCCTGAATAAAGGCTTCGTTTTCCGTATCTACCGCCGCGGTTGCTTCGTCCAAAATGATGATCGGTGCGTCCTTCAGGATCATGCGGGCAATGGAAATCCGCTGCTTCTGCCCGCCGGAGAACTTGACGCCTGCTTCTCCCGCCAGGGTCTGATAGCCATTGGGTAAGGACATGATAAAATCATGGATTCGGGCTTTCTTCGCTGCCGCCATGATTTCTTCCATTCCGGACTCCGGCTTTCCAATCCGTATGTTTTCTTCCATACTCAGATTAAAGAGAAAGACTTCCTGCTGAACGATGGAAAAAAGACGGTTTAATTGCTGCTCAGAAAAGAACGCCGTATCTTCTCCCGCTATGGTAATGCGCCCGTCTGTCGGCTCCCAAAAGCCCATAAGCAGATTGGCAAGCGTACTTTTTCCGCAGCCGGAGGCTCCAACCAGTGCCGTCTTGCTGTCCTTTGGAAAACGAAGATTGATGTTCTCCAGCACTTTCCCGCCGCCGTTATAAGCAAAGTTCAGATTTGAAATGACGATCTCGCCATTGTGCGGATCGGCACTTTGCTCCGGCCTGTTCGGGACAGCGACGCCCAGGATTGACCAAATCCCTTTCATGGCCTGCTTGAACACGATCCCGTAATGCTGGAGAGTTGCGACCTTGGTAATGGAGGATGTAAACAGTCCGCCTAAAACAATCGAAAGAATCAGCCGCGGAAGTTCGATTTGCCCGACAGAAAGAAGATGGGTACCGAGGATCATCACAAAGACGACACCAGATTCCATGAACAAGATAATCAATCCCATCGGGACAGAAATTCCAGTCATCGACTTCTTTACCCAATAATCATAGTCTTTTGCCGATTGAATTGTTTTTTCAGTTTTGCTTTCCTCTTTCCCAAACGCTTTGATGACGGAAATACCCGCAACATATTCCATGACGTTTTCCTGCATCCTTGTCACGGAATCGGCGTATATCTTAAAGTTTTTTGTCCAAAGCGGGACAGAGATTCTTTTCGTGACCCACATCAGCGGAAGCCCTGTGATCATTACGAGAGCCAGACGCCAATCTACCCACAACATGACGAGGAAAACAACGGCCGGAAGAATGGTTGCAGACATAATTTCCGGCAGGCCATGAGCAAGATACCCCTCCACCTGTTCCACGTCGTGCTGCACAACGTTTGTCAGATCGCCCGTCTTTCGTTCCTGAAAGAAACCAAGAGACAGCTTTTTCAAATGTCGGATGATTTGCAGTCTCAAATCCGTCAAGCAGGTGTAAGCTGCTTTATGGGCCGTCCATGTTGCAAAGTACGCGCAGACAGCCTTTCCAATGAAACAGATCAGCATCACGCCGCACTCCCGGAAGATCCGTCCTCTTGTAAGTGACGCTGCGAAATATAAGCCAACCATGTGGATTAAAAGCACCTGTGGGATCAGGTCAAAAATGATTTTGCAGCACAGCATGATGTTGGACAGTCTGTTTTTGCCTGTTATCTGTCTCACAAGTTCCTGTTGGTTTGTCATGTAGTACAACCTCCTTTTAAAAACGAATTTCTATTCGTTATTTGTCCAAAATAATAGTTATAAATAACTAACTCGCGCGCGAAAGAATAGGGCTTATGATGATCCAAAGCGGGTAAGCATAAGACCCTCTTCACAAAGAGTTTACGCCTTCATAATAGCACTTTGTCACGAGGGAAAGCATGGTGTGGGCAAACTTACGATCTTTATAATGCCTTGCAACTTCCAATATGCCCTCTGCAAAGTTGCTGGCAAGAATATGACAGAGCATATCATTATAGGAAATGTGAGTTTTCTTGCCAAGCTGCCGCTTGATATGCTCTTCGATGGAGCGGATCAACTGCTCCTTTGCAAGCTCGTAGCCAGTTCCCTGACTTTTATCCATGAGAATGACAAATATCTTATGGTTTTCAAGTAAATCAAGAATATAGTCCTCAGCTACATTCTTGTACTTCTCTGACGGAAGACCGTCAGCCTGTTCTTCCTCAAAGGCAATTTTGTCATAGTTCACATGCAGCGAGGAAGCGATCTTATCAAACAATTCCGCTTTATTCTTATAGTAATTATAAATCAGGCTGACCGGTATTCCTGCTCTTTCCGCTATTTCCTGCATCTTGGCACTGCGGTAGTCCTTTTCGTAAAACACATCTACTCCCGCATGGAAGATGCGCTCGAATATTTCATCTTTTAATACCTGAGCCAAATCACTCCTCCTTATAAAAGCGAATCTTAATTCGTTTTTAATGATACAGTATAATCAGGAGTAAAGTCAAGGGGGGCCTGTGACTTAATGGAAATTTGTCGTAATAGGAGGCGATGCACAGCTATGCCCGTTCAAAATTCCATACTCCTTAGTTCTCTAAACTGTTCTCATTCAGCAGAAAGTCATAAACACTCATAATCAACACGCCAGACTCATTGTAATACGGTGCAGGTGTGTCTTTGGTAATGATAATTCGCTTGAAGAAATCTCCGGTCAACATCAAAGACCTTTGCTCCTGCTCCATTTTTGCCTGATCAGGAACCGCATAAGCAGACTGAATGTAATAGCGTTTGGAACCCTGATTGCAGACAAAATCAATTTCCAGCTGCTTACGGATGCCGTTGCCTTTCTCATTAGTGTCATACTGCACAATAACACCCACATCCACATTGAAGCCCCTCATCCTCAGTTCGTTGAAGATGATATTTTCCATGCTGTGAGTTTCTTCAATCTGTCGGAAATTCAATCTGACATTGCGAAGCCCCATATCCGTAAAATAATACTTTACCGGCGTGCCAATATATTTCTTTCCCTTCACGTCATAGCGAATTGCGCTGTCAATCAGGAAGGAATCACTGAGATAATCTATATACCGCTTAATTGTCACATTGCTGATCTTCTTTTTCTTAACCGTTTGAAATGTCGCTGACAGTTTTTCCGGATTGGTCAGAGAACCGATAGCCGAGGACAGAATGTTCAAAAGTTCCTCCAATTCTGCCTTATTGCGAATATTATGCCTGCCGACGATATCTGAAATATAGGTTTCCTCAAAAAGAGATTTCAAAAACACAATTTTTTGATCCGGAGTGCTAAATTCAAGCACCAAAGGGATGCCGCCATAGAGCATATACTCATTCCAGCCGTCCTGCTTTGTTCCTTGATAAACTGACATAAATTCCGCAAAGTTTAAAGGATACATATGCACCTCATCCCCACGACCCCTGAACTCAGTAATGACATCCTTGGAGAGGAAACGGGCGTTGCTTCCAGTTACATATACATCCACATTTTTCATGCGTATCAGGCTGTTGAGAATAGATTCAAATTTACCCAGCAGCTGTACTTCATCAAGCAGCACATAGTACATAGCATCATCTTTGATCTGCTCCTTCAGATACGGATACAAGACATCCGGATCGCGAAACTTCTTATTTTCAAAAGCATCAAAAGCAATCTCGATAATATGCGCTTCATCTACGCCCTCAGACAGCAGATGCTCCTTAAAAAACGTAAAGAGGAGATATGACTTGCCGCACCTGCGCATACCGGTTATGACTTTAATAAGGCCGTTATGCTTCTTACTGATGAGTGTATTCAAGTAGCGATCTCTTTTGATTTCCATGTACAGCACCTCCTATTAAATATTTTTGCGGTTTTCCGCAGAAATCTTTAATAGGATCATACCCCGTTCGAGGCTGATTTACAACTGCTCTATGAAAGATTTTTGCGGTTTACTGCAAAAACCTTTCGTAGACTTCACGCATCAAAGTCTGGAATCGGCTCTAATGCATCAAATTCCTCGTCTGTCATCTGCGAGAGTCCAGGTTTTTGTCCGCATCCCCGCCTCGGATTTCAACCGACCAAAACTTATATCAGTTCAGGAGGATTAAGTGGCAAACTCGGGAGCATTATCATAGCAACGGCCACCATCACTGTTCATGCTCTGTGTTATATGGCAGTCCCGGACGGCTCTACGGTAACAATCACTGGTGTACTGTACTCCGCAATCACCATGGCAGATCGTGCCTTCGATCCCCGGGTAAGCCTTATGAGCATTCCTCAGGGTTCGGGCACACAACGGGGCCTTCATGTTGGTAGCCATTGCCAGTCCTAAGACAGCCGGATCGAAGCAGTCAAACATAGAGTTTACCATTACTCGCCTTGCAGTAACAGTCAAACCTGTCCCTTAAACTCCCATCTTTATCATTTGGATCGAATTCATAGCCGCTCATAGTCATAGTTATCCTTTCTACGAATAGCTCCTGATTCCGTCCTTCATTACAGAGAAGTAAATCCGAGGTCGAAATGTGGGTATAAAATTTGAAAAAATAAAATTCCTTTCAAGATATTTACATATCAACTTTATTATTATATAATTAAAGCGTGTAAGCATCTAGGAGGTGATGTAAAATGTCAAAACTTCGAGAGCAAAGAATTGAGATACTTAAAGATCTTGCGAAAAAAGACGGTGGCATGATAACCACCTCACAAATAGAAAAAGCAGGCATCAGCCGTGTACTGATACCCACTTTTATAGATGAAGGCATACTTGTAAAAGAAAGCCGGGGAATATATTATTATGCAGACGAGTTCCCGGATGATCTCCAGATCATACAGGCGAACAATCCGAGGATAATCTATTCCTATGGAACTGCACTTTACCTCTGGGATATGTCAGACCGTACTCCTCATGTATGGGACATTTCCGTACCACAGGGATTCAATGCGACCAGACTAAAAAAAGACAATAAGAATATCAGATTACATTATATAAATGCCGATAAATGGAGTGTCGGCATTACGGAGACCTTATCACCGGACGGCCATAAAGTCCGCCTTTATGATAAGGAAAGATGTATAATCGACCTGATCCAGAGAAAAGACAAAATTGACAAGCAGCTATATCTTCAAGCCCTGCGTGAATACTTTAAGGACAGAAATAACAATCATGCGCAGCTTATCAGATATGCAAAGATATTCCATATAGAACGTCCTGTCAGAGATTACATGGATATACTGACGGGCTGAAAGGAGCCACACCAATGAAAACACCGGAACAGCTTAAAGGTGCAATCCGTAACATAGCCAAAGAGAAAGACCTTCACGCCCAAGAGGTCTTGCAGATATTTATGTTCGAGCGCATACTGGATCGCTTATCACAGTCCCAGTATAAGAAGAACTTTGTCTTAAAAGGCGGCTTGCTGATTTCTTCCATGATTGGCATATCCGAGAGAACCACTATGGACATGGATACCACCGTCCGTGGCATTGATATGACCGAAGAAAATATCGAGCGGATCATAAAAGAGTACTTGCCATCGACGCCGGTGACGGGATCATCTTCCACTTTGAGCGTATTGAGCCGATCCGTGAAGATGACGATTACAACAATTTCCGTCTTCACTTCATCGCAGAATACGGCAGGATAAAGAACAAAATGAAAATCGACATCACTACCGGCGATGAGATCACTCCTGCCGCTATCGAGTATTCGTTCCATACGATGTTCGATGATAGGGACATAGATGTGTTTGCATACACTACGGAAACAATCCTCGCAGAAAAGTATGAGACCGTTATCCGCAGAGGAATAACAAATACAAGGTCAAGGGATTTCTACGATCTGTATGTCCTCTTCCATCTTTACAAAGATACTATCAGTCCGGCTCACTTCAAACTGGCTGTTGAACATACTGCAAAGAAAAGAGACTCCTCTGAACTTTTGATAAATTATAAATCCATCTGCGCAGAAGTGAAAGCGCAGGAATCACTGAAAAACGACTGGAGCAATTATACCTCCGAAGAGAAATATGCTGCACATCTCTCTTTTGATGATGTGGTCGATAATGCAGTTGTCGTGGGAAATTATCTGAAGAATATCCCGGATAGTAATTGACGTTCTGTTCCCACTCTGCTAATATGACCTCAGTTCCAATTTCATAAGACACCTAAACTGCTACTTTTACCGACGCACCCGTGCGCCTGTACTGTGGCAGTTTTTTATTTTGATGCTGTATAAATAAAGTTGACATCTTATTCTCAAGGGGTTCATTATAATCAAGAGAATAAGGAGGCGTTTACGGTGGCAACTAACAGACAGTACGATCAGGAGTACAAAATCCAGGCAGTTAAGCCGGTGTTAGCGGCGGGCGATAATCGCCAATGAAAAGTCAGATTAAAATCGCCAAATCAGTCGAAATAAAAAGACCAATGCATCAGTCTTTCCTTTCTGTTATCTACTTGCCTTTGGTAGCGAAGACGGCTGTCCAGCCGCCAGTGTCACTGTCTGAAGCTGTTTTCCTCGATAACTTTGCCCTTTGATGTTGAACACGGTCGCCATATCGAAAATCCGGTCCATGGAGCAGAGCAGCGAGGAATTCTCGCCAAAGAACTCTCCCCATCTTGAAGGCTGGAGGTTGCTTGTCAGGATAAGTGTGTTCGGGCCTTCTTTGTTATAACGTCGGTCGATCACATCAAAGAACATTCTCGTATTCGTCTTATTGAATTCGCAGCGTCCAATGGTAATATCTGTATAATGGTGTAAATTCTAAAATTCCAGCGTTACTTTTGGAAAAGTACAATGTCCGTTATGATGCTGCCGTCAGCATGGAATACTAACAAAAAAGGTAGCCTTTCGGATGCTTTCCCAATACAAACTATTTAAAATTTCAATTCTCTATTAATGGTCCTTGTATTGTCAATCCTGACGCTGGCAAAACCAGCGAAATCGCCTCTTAGCATCTCCACCTTACCATAGGATGCATTATGGCCATTCCGCATTACATCTTTGATCAGATTATTGACCTTTTTCAGCAGAGCTTTATCAGACTGAAGTTCCGTATATTCTTTCCAGGCATCGGACTGCCAAAGCAAAGTCCGCATAATCAGTCCTCCGCCAGATCATAATGAACTGCATTCCCTTTTCTCACATCACTGATTCTTCGCTTAAGCTCTGTCGCCTCAGCTGGAGTAAATCCATTCTCGTCACGAAGTGAAAAACTCATTCCCTGATTTCTGATTGCCTGTCTCACGAGTGCAAGAGTTGCAGAGGACATTGTAAGGCCAAGAGAATCACATAATGAGCTGTATTCTTCTCTGGTCTTTTTATCTATCTTGAATGTAAAGTTTGTCATATCAGCTGCTACCGCCATACAGATCACCTCCTGCATCTCCACTATATCCCATTTATATGTGCTTTTAATGTGCTTTTAATGTGTGTTTTTCGCATTAAAAGATAATCTAAATTGCAATATCAGGCAGGACCGTAGAGAAGAGTTCCTCCAGCGAAGCATAAGTGAAGGATTTACAGGTCAGACGATTCATCCAGTTCTGGATTGGGGGGTGCGGACATTTTTTTAGACAGCCACCCCCAACTCCTTTCTATACTGAAGAGGACTGAGTCCTCCGAGTGTTGATTTGATTCGATCTGTGCAGTACCAGCGAATATAACCGTCGATCTCATATTTTACCAACTGCGGTTATAGAACATCTCGTTTTTTAGATGTCCGAAGAAGCCTTCACAGGCAGCGTTGTCTGGTGAACAGCCTTTTCTCGACATAGATCTTGTGAGTCCTGCGTCATTAACTATTTTGATCCATTCCGGCCATCGGTAATGACATCCGCGATCGGAATGGATCATGGGTTTCTCTTCTGGATCCAGTGTACTGATAGCATCTCTCAGCATTGCGTTTACCAGATTGGCATTAGGAGAGACTCCCATCCTCCAACTGACAGGCATTCCATCAAAACAGTCAATGACAGGGGACAGAGATGCCTTCCCGGACGGAATGGAAAACTCCGTGATATCCGTGAGCCACTTTTCATTCGGTTTATCCGCATGAAAATCACGATTGAAGAGATTCTCCGGGGCCATGCTAAGTTCACCCTGATAAGAGTTGTATTTACGTCTCCTGCGTATCTTGACAACAAGGGATTCCTCCTTCATGATTCTGCGGACGATCTTTTCAGAAACGATTGTTCCCTTCTGCCTCAGAAGCTGATGGATTTTTCTGTATCCATAAACACATCCGTTGTCCTGAAAAGCCTTGATGATTCGGCTCCGCAGTTCGCGGTATTTATCATCTGCCCGTAATGCAGCCTTTTGATAATAATAGCTGCTTCTGGGGATTTCCAACTTAAAGCAGAGTTTTGGCAGTGAGTATTTATTCTTCAGGGCGCCGATGATCACTGCCTTCTCTCTGTTCCTGAGAACTGTCTGATCGACGCCGGGGTCTTTTTTTAAGACATTGATTGTCTCCTTCAGGATAGCGATCTCCATCTGCATATCAAGCATTTTTTCTTTCGGATCCTCGATATTGTCCGCCGCCTGAAGATCGGAGGGAGTCGTTTTCTTTGCTTTTTTCATGTTGAAGCAGATTCCTTTTTCTCTGTAAGACCGTAGCCATTGATATACAATGGACTCAGTGTATCCGATATCTTCTGCTATTGATCTTACAGGCTCGCCATCAATCAGGCAACGACGAATTGCCTGCTCCTTCCATTCGGCTGTTGCTTGCTTATAGTGTCGAACATGTGGCTTAGATAAATACTCCGGATACTTTTCAATCCAGTGATAAAGCATTGGATTTGAAGGATATCCCAGTGTTTGTATGACTGTATTTGCCGAGCCCGCTGCGCTATATAATGTCAGTGCGACGATAATCTGCTCCTTGGTCTACCTCATCTGTTCTCACAAAGGTATCATGATATCCAGGTTTTTGTCCGCACCCCAACCTCGGATTTCAACCGACCACAATTTTACTAATTCCCTTGTTTCCTATTACACTCAACTTAAGTGAGATCATTTCACTAAACAAATCTTCTGGTTTCTACTATTAGGTTTACCTGGATATAGATATGCAACTTCTCCTGTCTCCAGCATTTCCTTAACAACAGCCCGAAGTGTATCGTTCAAGCTCTTATATCCAAGTTCCGTAGCCAACTCATTCATTGACAGATCACCTTTTTGTTTTAGTACTTCAAGAACAAGCTGTTTTAGATCTTCTCTGTTCCTGCGTTTGGAATGTTTCTCCACTTTCGGCTCTCTCGCATCATTTTTATTTTTCTCAAGAAATGCTGGGTGAACAGGTAGAATCACGCGGAAATAACTTCTGTCCTCATCCGTCTTAAAGGTCGGCAAATCAGAACCGTTGTTTTTCATCTCATTCACAATCAGCGGAATGCCGGTATTCCTTCTCTCAACCATCTTTAATTCTTTGAGAAAATCACCGATTCGTCTGTTCCGGTATCGGCTTGAAACCAGCACTCTCTTTTCCAGATCATTATCCGTGATGGAGCGGTCAGGTCCTGGCAGACTCAGGATTTCCATTCGTTCAGGAGTAACCGTTACGGTAATTGGCTCATGAATCTGATAGGAACGATGGTAGACAGCATTACTGAGTGCTTCCTCAACTGCCCTGTAAGGCCAGTTGTACACGCGGATCGCCTCTGCCTGATCAGGGACCTTAGTGACATACTCTGCTATGACATAATTTCTGATATACGACAGAGCATCCCGCAGCTGTCGGTCAAGCGGCCCTGTGAAAATTCGTTCTTTCATTCCGACCCCGGTCGGATCAGGCTTGTCCACTACTTCAATCCGACTGTAAGGAAAAAATTTGTCCGGTCTTTCATTAAAAAACATCAATCCTACATTGATAGGTTTTCTTGCTTCCGGGGGACCACCAATAAGCCTCATATCTGTTGCCACATCTTCAACTGTACGGGAGAGCGAACCTTCGTACAGACCGCTATCAATTTCATGAAGATATTCTGAAAGCAGGCTGGAACGCATATCCGCTATTTGAGCATGAGGATTTGTTCTATCGTCAAACGGAATATTCCTCGCCAGACCGATCAGCTCCCGTTCCTCCAATGTATTTGCACGGATGGTGTTGGAGCCTTTCCGAATATAATATGCCTTTTCGCTTTTTTTTGCGCCTTTCTCCGTGTATATTTTGACCGGGCATTTATAGGGCCGATCGTCTCCTCCGGGAACCCATAAAATAAGGACATCCCGTCCATCAATCAAGGCCGGTTCTATGACCGGTATATACCGGGGTTCAATAAAGTTGCATTTGTTGAAAACTTCCTTCTGGATAGTATCCAGCATGTTTTTCTCAAGTCCTTTAACCGGGAACCTTGGATAACCGTTTTGTTCTTCAACGCCTATTACAATGTAGCCGCCACCAAGATTATCAAAATCATTGGCAAAGGCAGTAATAGAATGTAAAATCGGTTCCGGATTCCAGTCTGCCTTGTATTCTATGCGTGGACTTTCTATCACGCGTTGACGGAGCAGTTCTTCTACATTGATCGGGATGGCCATCATTTCCTCCTTCTTGAATAAGAAAGCTGCGCTTCTAACTCTCCCCTTAACTATCCCATATTTTATCAAAGGGACAGTTAAAGGGCAAGTAATTATTTTTACATACCCAACCTGTACTTACCATTTCGAAATCGCTGTCTGTTTAATATGGGTCGGTTGAAATCCGAGGTTCCAGTTTGAAAAGGTAACTTCCAGTTTCGTCCGGATTGCAATCAAAAGTTCAATTTTTTCGCCCTGTAGCGCTGTACAATGAGTCCGAAAACGGCTATAACTGAGACATAGGAATGGTCGTTTGATCCTGTATAAATAAAGTTGGCACCTTTCCTTCACGGATTACGTTTATAATCAATGAGAGAAAGGATGATTACAACAATGGCTAATAAAGGACGCAAGTACGACCATGAATATAAGGGTCAAGCCATAAAGCCGGCCCAGGAAACCGGCTCAACCGTCAGGGTTGCCAGCGAGCTTGGCATCTCGAAAATCTCTCCGAACCCGATAAGTGGTGTCGATCTTGTAGAGCACTCCAGCCTCTCTTGCCATACGAAGGATCACCTTTTCTGTCAGTCCGTAGTGCTCGTACCCCGACCTCAGATCAAAGAACTGCTTCCGTGCGAAGCGGATGTCAGTCTCATCCAATCGATCTGAAATCTTCCATAAATTACCCTTCATCCTTTATCTGCTCCCAGTGATTTCTCACCTTTCGAACCTGGCCATGGGTTAGAGGCTCCTGTCGGAACTTCTCCAGATAAGCATCGAAGATATCCCGGTTAATGAGAACAACCCCATCAAAGCGGTAAAAAGAGGCCCCTTCTTCAGAATCTCTTCTAAAGAAAGTGCCTCAATGGGTACTCTATGATTTCTGTCTTGCTACATGTCAGAATCTGTAGTTTTTTAACAAAAACTGCGGATTCGTTGCATGCACGTTGCAATTCATGTCCGGGAATTTATCCAGGTCTGCAACTTGTTACACAAACCCAAGTACTTTCAGTCGGATCAGTACAACTTCGCGCCTGCCGGGATGTGGTTGTCCACCATCAGAAGGTGGAGCTCCTCCTCATCACTGTCCTTCTTGTTATTGACAGCGGAGAGAAGCATTCCGCAGGAGTCGATGCCCATCATCTTTCTCGGAGGGAGATTGGTGATGGCGATCAGGGTCTTTCCAACCAGCTCTTCCGGCTCATAATAAACATGAATTCCGGAAAGAATGATTCGGTCGGTGCCGGTTCCGTCGTCCAGAACGAACTTCAAGAGCTTCTTTGACTTCGGAACTGCCTCGCAGGCCTTGACCTTAACAGCTCTGAAATCAGACTTACTGAAAGTATCGAAGTCTACTTCTTCCTCAAACAAAGGCTCGATCTTCACGTTGGAGAAGTCGATCTTATCATTCGGAGTGAAGAATCCGTTATTGTCAGATGCTGCTTCCTCGTCCTTTTTGTCCTCATGTACTTGAGTGTTATCCTTTGACAAGCTCTTGAGTGTGGGGAAGAGAAGCACATCGCGGATCGCAGGTGTATCCGTGAAGAGCATAACCAGACGGTCGATGCCGTAGCCGATCCCGCCTGTGGGAGGCATACCGATCTCCATCGCATGGAGGAAGTCCTCATCCGTGTGGTTGGCCTCTTCATCACCGGCGGCAGCCAGCGCATCCTGCGCCAGGAAGCGCTCTCTTTGGTCGATCGGATCGTTCAGCTCGGAGTAGGCATTGCACATCTCTCTGCCGTAGATATAGAGCTCAAAGCGCTCGACCTTCGAGGGGTCTTCGGGCTTTCTCTTTGTGAGTGGAGAGATTTCGACCGGGTGATCCATGACGAAGGTGGGCTGGATGAGCTTCTCCTCGCAGAACTCCTCAAAGAAAAGATTCTCGATATCCCCGATTCCGTGGCGCTCCTCAAAGGGAATATTCCTCTCCTTTGCAAGTCTTCTGGCTTCCTCCAGCTCCTTTATCTCATCAAAATCAATGCCGGTGGCCTCCTTCACCGCCTCCGTCATCGTGAGTCTCCGAAAGGGTTTTCCGAGGTCGATCTCCGTCCCCTGGTAGGAGATAAGGCTTGTCCCGCAGACCTTCTCTGCGATATGACGGAAGAGAGATTCCGTAAGCTCCATCATCCCGTTATAGTCGGTATAGGCCTGATAGAGCTCCATCAGCGTAAACTCCGGGTTATGGCGGGTATCGAGTCCCTCGTTTCGAAAGACTCTGCCGATCTCGAAAACCCGCTCCAGCCCGCCGATAATGAGACGTTTCAGGTAGAGCTCAAGAGAGATCCGAAGCTTCACATCCTCGTCAAGCGCATTGTAATGCGTCTCAAAGGGTCTTGCGGCCGCTCCGCCCGCGTTATCCACAAGCATGGGAGTCTCGACCTCGATGAAATCCCGGTCCGCGAGAAAGCTTCGGATCTCATGGATGATCCGGGAGCGCTTCACGAATACCGCTCGGCTGTCCTCGTTCATGATGAGATCCACATAGCGCTGGCGGTAACGGACATCCGTGTCCTGCAGGCCGTGGAACTTCTCCGGCAGCGGATAGAGGGACTTGGAGAGAAGCGTGAGCTTTTCCGCATGGATGCTGATCTCCCCCATTTTCGTGGTGAAGACAAAGCCCTCCACGCCGATCAGATCACCGATGTCCAGCTTTTTAAAGCCGCGGTATCTGTCCTCTCCGAGGGAGTCCCTCGTGACATAGACCTGTATCTTCCCCTCCCGGTCCTGGAGATGCAAAAAGCTCGCCTTTCCCATGACTCTCTTCGAGAGGATGCGCCCCGCCACGGAGACCGTCTTCCCTTCAAAGGCTTCCGGGTGTTCCCGGATCTCCAGAGAATGCTCCCTCTGGTCGAATTTTGTGATCAAAAAGGGGTCCTCTCCCGCTCCCTGAAGCTCCGAAAGCTTGTCGCGGCGAGCTCTGAGGATATGATTCATGTCCACCGGCTCCGCGCCCTGCCCTTTTAATTCCTTCTGCTTCTCTCCCATCTCCCCCTCCTGTCTTCAGTCCTCCAGATTTGCCTTTTCCACGCTGAGGACAGTGAACTGAAGGACACCATTCTGCGTCTCCACCTCCACGGTATCCCCCTCCCTGTGATGGAGGAGCGCTTTCCCCACCGGGGATTCATTGGAAATCTTCCCCTGCAGCGAATTCGCCTCCGTGGAGCCGACAATGGTATATTCCACCTCCTCGTCGAATTCCTTATCGAGAAGCTTCACATGACAGCCGATATTGATGCTGCCCTCTTCCGTGTCGTCCACGACCTCCGCATTTTTCAAAAGCAGCTCGAGCTGCACGATGCGCTCCTCGATCTCCCGCTGCTCATCCTTTGCCGCATCATACTCTGCATTCTCCGAGAGATCCCCCTGTTCTCTTGCTTCCTTGATCTTTCCCGCGATCTCCTGCCGGCGGTTCACCTTTAAGTCATGGAGCTCCGCCTCATACTTGTTGAGACCGGCCCTCGTCAATAAATTTTTCTTCCCCTCAGCCACGTCGATTAGTCCTTTCGATCCTTTTCCCTGTTGAACTTTTTTCTGTTGATCTTTGATCTGCTTCCGAAATCCCCGGAAAAAGTCCGGTTCCGTTCTGTCCTTGTTCCTCGCTGATATCATAAAACAGACTTCAGCGCTCAAGATTCCCGCCCTGCCATTTTGTCCGTCTGCAGCCCCGGTATTCAGGGGCCCGGCTTCACCCCGGAGGCATCAGCCGACCTCCCTCCGGGAGGCACTTCTCTACAAGAAGACTCAAGTACGCTCCGAGTCTGCCTGATGGCAGACTTCTACGCTTATGTGCCGCCGGCTGCGGCAGCCGGAGCGAGAGCATACTCTGCCGGGCAGATAAAACGGCAGGCAAGGCTGTATCACTTTTGCCTCACAGCGCTTGTCCCGCCAGATGCCGGAACGGACGCTCGTGCAAACACGGCGTCCATTCTGTCGCCCGGCGGGGACTTATACAGTAAAAGCCCGGCTTCCAGGTTTCTGGAAGCCGAACGGAATCAGGAGCTTTTTACAGTAAAAGTATTCTACCCATCTCCGCAGGCTTTGTCAACTGCCGGGCGGGCGAAGAAGCCTGCTTTCAGGCAGATTCCAGCTGTCCGACGAAGAGGCCTGCTTTCAGACAAATTCCAGCTGTCCGGCGAAGAAGTCTGCTTTCAGGCAGATTCAAAGTGTCCATAAGTGCTTTTCCCGGAGAAGTGCCTCTTCCATGAAGCCGGATTTCGAACAGGGAAGTCTGCCTTCTGACAGACTCGGAGCGATCCTTCTGTGCCGGTGACATCAGGATCAGGCTGCGGAGAAGACTTTCTCAGTCTGTCACAGTATCCAGGCCGACCTCCGGGAGCTCTGTGAGCTCAATGGCCTCTATATAGTATATCTTCTGCGTCGCATTCTCCGTGAGATAAAAGGTTCCCTCCCGGAGGATCCCCTTCACCCGGATCCAGGATTTTTCGGAGCGGAGTTTCGAGAGATCCTGATCGGATTTAAATTCAAAATTCACATAGCCCCCGGTGCAGTAGGGACAGCTCGGGCCGCGGCGCCCCACCAGGGTATAGCCGCCAAAGTCCATGTAATAGCCCTCAATCTCCACCGTCTTTCCATCGTAGTCCTTGAAATTCGTATAGAAGTCGTTGATCTGTGTCGCATAGTGGTGATCGCCGATCCGGATATCGATCTTCTCCGGGTCAAAGCTTTTTCTGTCCTTTTCGATGTCATAGGGATACTCGTCCCGCGGATAAACCTCCCCGTTCGCCCCGATCGAGGTCTCGATCGTCGGGACCGGAGGAAGGCTCGCGCCGTCATTTCCCGCTGCCTTGGAGCTCTCGATCGACTCTCCGGATGCCGCCGCGCTCTCCGCCCGGGAGGCATCCAGGCTCGACTGCTCCTTCGCCTCCAGGGAATCCAGCTCTGCGGCCATCGATGCGGCCTCCTTTTCCGAGACAGCGCCCTCTGAGGAAGCCGCAGCCTCCGAGATCGACTTCCGGGAGGGAGCGGCTCCCGGTACCGTTCGGACGTCACTGCTCTTTTTGCAGCCGCTCAGCGCTAAAAGGGCGAAGACGGTCAAAAAAACAAGAAGGCAGCTGCGCCGAAACGGCGCTCCGCTTTTCTTCATTTCCACTTCTCCTTTCCGTCTCCCTCTGTCTACTTCCTCTCCCGCAGCATTTCCACCGCAGAGAAGAAAAAGAAGAGGAGGATGTCAATCACAACTATGGACGCCCCGGTCGGAATCGAGTAGAGGTAGGACAGGATAATTCCCACGAGAAAGCCCGAAAGCGAGAAGAGTGCCGACATCAAAACCGTCCAGCGAAAGGTCCTGCAGATCCTCATCGCCGTGAGAGAAGGAAAGACGATGAGGCTTGAGATCAGGAGAGTTCCCATCATCCGCATTCCGAGTACGATCGTCACCGCCGTGAGCAGCGCGATCACCATGTTGTAGAGCCGGGTATTGGTTCCGCTCGCTTTTGCAAAGCTTTCATCGAAGGTCACGGCGAAGATCCTGGGATAAAAAAGAAGGTAGAGGAGCAGTACGATAATGCTGAGCACCACGGAGAGCTCCACATCGGAGGGGCTCATGGCGAGGATGCTTCCGAACATGTAGTTGCACACATCGGTATTCATCCCCGTCGTGAGAGAGATCGTCATGACGCCGACAGCGAGCGCACCGCTGCAAAGAAGTGCCGTCGCGGCATCCCCCTTGATCTTTGCATTCTCTTCCAGCTGCAAAAGAAAAAAGGCGGCGATCACGCAGACCGGGATGGACAGCGACATCGGTGCGAGATTTAAGGCATAGGCGATGGCGAGAGCCGCAAATCCCACATGGGACAGTCCGTCCCCGATCATGGAATAGCGCTTCAGCACAAGGCTCGTCCCAAGGAGGGACGCGCAGAGCGAGACCAGGCAGCCCACGATGAGCGCCCGCACGAGAAAGGGGTAGGACAGCATCTCCAGCAGTGTTTTCATTGCTCTCCTCCCTTCAGAAATCCCTTCCCGAGCTCTGTCTCGAGATACTCCTCCCTGCCACCGAAGAAGAGCTGCTTATGGGCGAGGTGCAGGACCTTGTTCGCATAGGGAAGTGCCTGCCTTACGTCATGAGAGACCATGATGATCGTGATGTGGAGCTTTCGGTTCAGCTCCCGTACGAGCTCATAGAGCTCCAGCTGAGCCCTCGGGTCAAGTCCGGAAACCGGCTCATCCAGGATCAAAAGCTTGCTGGTCGCACAGAGCGCCCGCGCAAGAAGCGTCCTCTGCTGCTGTCCTCCCGAAAGATTCCGGTAGCAATGTTTCCGAAGTCCTGTGATCTTCAGATACTCCATCGCCTGCTCCGCCCTCTCTCTCTCCCTTCTTCGGTAGAAGGGGAAGAAGGAGAGACGGTTCAGGCAGCCGGAGAGGACGACCTCCCACACGCTCGCAGGAAAGTCCCGCTGGGTCTGCGTCTGCTGCGGGAGGCATCCGATCTCCGAATTCGAAAGTCCGTCCCCGAATAGGATCTGTCCGCCGGAAGGCTTTTTCAGGCCGAGAAGGCCCTTTAAAAGAGTGCTTTTTCCGGCTCCGTTTTCTCCGACGACGCAAAGGTAGTCGCCATCGGAAAGCTCGAAGCTCACACCCGAAAGAACTATTCTTCCCTCATAGGAAAAGCTCACATCTTTCAGGGAGATCAGACTCATCTTAGTTTAATGCCTCCTTCAGCGCTGGCACATTCTTCTCCATAAGATCCACATAGGTCACACCGGCCTTGAAGTCCTCGTCCGTGACATTGTGAATCGCGTTTAAAAGCTCCTTCTTCGCGCCGGTATCCTTGCAGATCGCGTCCGCCATCTGCTCATTGCTGAGCTCAATGTGGAAGACCACGGGGATCTGATCCTCCTTCACCTTGTCCTGGAGGAAGGCGATGGTCTTCGCGGAAGGCTGTGTATCCGTTGAGCAGCCCGGGAAAGCGGCGTAATAGCTGAGCCCGTATTCCTTACAGAAGTAGGTAAAGGGGAAGCGGTCTGCGACGATAATCTCCTTCCGCTTTCCGCTGTTCACAACGTCCCGGAACTCCTGATCCAGCTTCTTGAGCTTTCCGATGTAGTCCTCGGCGTTCTTCGAAAAGCTCTCCTTCTTCTCCGGATCCAGCTTCTCCATCGTCTCCGCGAGCTTCTCTACGATCTTTTCCGCATTCACAGGAGAGGTCCAGACATGCTCATCCATTTCGGGGCCCTCTTCCTCCTCGGATTCCGCCTCTTCGGAAGCGCTCTTCTCCGAAGCGGACTCTCCTTCCGAAGCGGCGCTCTTCTCCGCGGCGGGCTCCTCTTCCTCCTTCTCCGGCTCCATGCCCTCGGAGTGTCCCTCCTCGATCAGGTCCACCGCGTCCATGAGCTTAAAGATCGTCATATTCTTCGTATCCATGGACTTCAGCATGCCGGCGACCCACTCGTCGGAGTCTCCTCCGACATAGAGAAAGAGATCGCTCTTTTGAATCTTTATGATATCCTCCGGCGTCGGCTCATAGCTGTGGCTCTCCGCCCCCGGCTTTAAGAGCATCGTGATATCCGCCTGATCCTTTGCGATCGCCCGGACGAAATCATACTCCGGGAAATTGGTACAGACGATATTCAGGCGTTTTCCGCCCTCCGCCTTCTCCGTTTCCGCTTTTTCCGATTCCTTCGGGGCCTCCGTCTTCTCCGGGGAGCTCTCCTTCTTCGCCTCCGTACTTTGTGTTCCGCCCTGAGTGCAGGCTGAGAGCAGAGCCGCTCCGGAACATGCGATAACAAATGCAGACAGCAATTTCTTCAGCTTCATCTTGACCTCTTTCTTGAAAATATCAGCTGCTCCGATGCTCCCTCTAAAATCCCGGGAAAGGAAGCCTAATCCCGGCAGTCCCCGCAGATCCCGTAGAAGACCGTGCGCATCGGATTCCAGGAAAAGCCATGCCGACTGAGAAGATGCTCTTCGATCAGCTCCATCTCCCCGCAGTGAAGGTGGATCAGCTTCCCGCATTTCTCGCACTTACAGTGAAAGCAGCTGCCGCTCTCCCCCCTCCCGCCTCCGACGTACTCGAAGCAGGCCGGGCTATTCTGATCGATCACATACTTCTTTACAAGACCCGCATCGATCATGCGCTCGAGCTGCCTGTATATGGTGCTCGTCCCGATGGGCCTTCCCTGCTCCCGAAAATGGGCGCAGATATCCGCCGCCGTCATATGCTTTCCCGGGACTGACTCCAAATAGGCGTCGATCTCCGCTCTTTGCTGGGTCTTATATCTTGTCTTTTCGCTCATGGCTCACCTTTGGATTTGAAAACCATTTTCATATTCTAGCACGATTCCGTAAGAAGTCAAGGGAATCCGCAGAGCCGACTCCGGATCAATCCGGCAGCAGCTTTGGATCTGGTGCCGGATGCATAAAGGCACAGCCACGATCTCTCATGGCTGTGCCAAAATCAATATTAGCTTCGCTAAAATCAGTATCTCAGGGCCGGGCAAAAAACGGTCCCTACGCCTTCAGCTGCTCCCTCGCAATTTCCCGGGCCTTCTCCAGAGCCTCCGGGATCCTGCTCGTATCCTTTCCGCCGGCCTGCGCCATATTCGGGCGTCCTCCTCCGCCTCCGCCGAGGATCGGGGCCACAGCCCGGATCAGTGCTCCGGCATCCGCTCCCTTCTTCACAGCCGAGTCCGCGGCAGTCGCCATGAGGCAGGGCTTTCCCCCCTTGTCCGACGCCAGGACGATAAACGCATCCGGATAGCGCTCCTTCAGCTGATCTCCGAGCTCACGGAGAGAATTCCCGTCTGCGCCCTCCAGAGCCTTCGCGAGGAAGCTGACCCCGGAGATCTCTTCGACCGAAAGCTCTCCCATAGACTCCTTCGCAAGCTTCGCTCTGAGACTCTCCGCCTCGGCCCGGCTGTCCTTTAACTCCTTTTCCAGGGCCAGGATTCTCTCCGAAAGATGCTTCGGCTCGGTCTTCAGAAGCTTTGCCGCCTCCCGGAGAAGCTCCTCCTCCTCCGAAAAATATGCCATGAGGTTTTCCGAGGTGAGCGCTTCGATCCTCCGGACACCGGAGGCGATCCCCTGCTCGGAGAGGATCTTTAAGCCCTGGATCTCCGCGGTGTTTGCGACATGCGTCCCGCCGCAGAGCTCCTTTGAAAAGTCGCCGACGGAGACCACGCGCACCCTGTCTCCGTATTTCTCCCCGAAAAGCGCAACCGCACCGGATTTCTTCGCGTCCTCCAGGCTCATCTCCTCCGTCTTCACCGGGGTGAGCTTCGAAATCTCCCGGTTCACGATCTCCTCGACCTTCCGGATCTCCTCCTCTGTCAGAGCTTCAAAATGGGTAAAATCAAAGCGAAGGCGCTTGTCGTCGTAGTAAGCTCCGGCCTGCTCGACATGATTTCCCAGCACCTCCCGAAGCGCCTCATGGAGAAGGTGGGTAGCCGTGTGATTTCTCGCGGTCCTCTCCCGGCGGATCGGATCGACCCGGAGCTCCGCTTCCTCTCCCGCCTTGAGCATTCCGGAGCGCATGGTGCCGATCTCGGCGATCTTCCCCCCCTGGAGATGAATCGTCTCCTCGACGGCGAAGTCCCCCTCTCCTCCCAAAATCGATCCTGTGTCTCCCACCTGTCCGCCCATCGTCGCGTAGAAGGGGGTCCTCTCCGTGAGAACCGCTCCTCTCTCCCCGTCCGTCAGGGCATCTACGATCTCATCCTCTCCCTCCTCCGGGGCGAGGCGCACGAGCGCGGTGATTTTCGATCGCTCCGTGAGGCTGTGATAGCCCGTAAACTCTGTCCGGAGCTTCGGGTCAAGCCTTTGATAGATGTCGTCTCTCCCCATATAATTCGTGGATTTCCGGGCGGCCCTTGCGGTCTCCCGCTGCAGCCGCATCGCCTTCTGGAAGCCCTCCTCGTCGATGCTCTGCCCCTTGTCCGAGAGAATCTCCCTCGTAAGATCCGGCGGAAAGCCGAAGGTATCGTAGAGGCGGAAGGCGTCCTCACCGGACAGAACCTTCTCCCCCCTCTTCTTCATCTCTTCCTGAAGCTCTGAGAGAATCTCCAGCCCCTTGTCGATCGTATTCTGGAATCTCTCCTCCTCCTGCTCGATGACGCGGAGAATCATCTCCCTCTTCTCCTCGAGCTCCGGATAACCGTCCTTTGAGAGCTCGATCACCTTCTGAGAGAGCGCGGCCATGAAGCTGCCCTTGAGTCCGAGGATCTTTCCGTGTCGGGCGGCCCGCCGAAGCAGTCTCCGAAAGACATAGCCCCGTCCCTCATTGGAGGGCAGGATCCCGTCGGAGGCCATGAAGGTACAGCTCTTCACATGGTCCGCGATGATGCGGAAGGAGACATCCTTTTCCGGATCCTCCTCGTAGCGGCAGTGCGCGAGCGCTCCGATCTCCTCCATCATCGCCCGGTTCGTGTCGACATCAAAGAGGGAGAGCACATCCTGACAGACGACCGCAAGCCGCTCCAGTCCCATGCCTGTATCGATGTTTTTATGCTCAAGCTCGGTATAGACGCCGTGTCCGTCATTATTGAACTGAGAAAAGACGATGTTCCAGACCTCCATAAAGCGGTCTCCCTCGCCTCCCATGACATCCTCCGGTCCCGTGCCGTATTTTTCCCCGCGGTCATAGTAGATCTCCGAGCAGGGGCCGCAGGGGCCCGCTCCGTGCTCCCAGAAATTATCCTCTTTTCCGAAGCGGTAGATGCGCTCCGGGGCGATGCCGATCTCCTCCTTCCAGATCCGGAAGGCCTCGTCGTCATCCAGATAGACGGAAGGATAGAGCCGGTCCGCCGGTATCCCCACCCTCTCCGTCAGAAACTCCCAGGCCCAGTGAATCGCTTCCTCCTTAAAGTAATCTCCAAAGGAGAAATTGCCCAGCATCTCAAAGAAGGTGCCATGCCTCGCGGTTTTCCCGATATTCTCGATATCCCCTGTGCGGATGCATTTCTGACAGGTAGTGACCCGCTTCCTGGGCGGGATCTCCTGCCCCGTGAAGTAGGGCTTCAGGGGGGCCATGCCGGAATTGATCAGAAGGAGGCTCTTATCATTGTGGGGGACCAGAGAAAAGCTCTTCATCCTGAGGTGCTGCTTCTCCTCAAAAAATTCAAGAAACATCCGCCTCAGCTCATTGACGCCGTATTTTTGCATTTCCCAATCTTCCTTTCCATAGACATTCCATGGGGATTATACTTTTCCGGGAGATCCTGCGCAAGCCCTAGTCTGAAAGCTTGTCCAAAATCTCATAGCAGCGCTCCCGCGTGAGCTCCGTGTACTTCTTCAGGTAGTCGATATTCTCGGTGCTCCCGCTCTTTTTCTCGCTGAGCTCCTTCTTTGCATCCTGCGCGCGCTCGAGGAGGAAGCGGCTCTGCTCGATCTGGAAGTCCTCCCTCTCCTTGCCGTAGAGCTCTCCGGAGACATCGGAGGCAATCTGCCGCATCTTGGCGTCCCAGATTTCGGAGATCCTCTGCCTCCTCTCCCGGAGGGATGTCCCTCCCTTTTGGGAGAGAAGCTCCTCCGTCTCCCGATCCAGCTCAAAGAGCTCCCGCTGAAAGCGCTTCTTCGGGCTCTCGCGGGGATCGGACTCCCTCGTCTCCTCCCCCGAAAGCATCAGCGGTGCCGTCCCCTCCTCGCCCTGCCTCCCCTGTGCCCCTCTCTCATCGTAGCGGCGGAGCTGCTCTCTGAGATAAAGGCGGAAGAAAAGACTCGACAGCACGCAGAATATCATTAAAAGCACGATTCCGACCGCCGCTTTCCTGTTCAAGCATCCTCCCTTCCGCTCCCCGGGAACAGCATCCGAAAAACCGATCCGGAAAATTCTCTTTGAGGAAGCGCCGATTCCATCGAAAACCGTCCCGTCGGAAGATCCATCGGGCCTTCCCTGAGAGCTTCTCTCCGGGAAAATCACTCCGAGAGATAAGCTGCCTTTACCCTCTCATCCCGGAGAAGCTCCGACGCCTTCCCCTCGATCGTGATCCTACCCGTCTCGAGAACATAGGCGCGGT
Source organism: Oribacterium sp. oral taxon 078 str. F0263 (assembly GCF_000469565.1). Taxonomy (NCBI): domain Bacteria; kingdom Bacillati; phylum Bacillota; class Clostridia; order Lachnospirales; family Lachnospiraceae; genus Oribacterium; species Oribacterium sp. oral taxon 078. The sequence continues at coordinate 67,428 of NZ_KI273127.1, forward strand.
CTGCGATCGAGAGCGCCTTTGCGGCATTTTGCTCGACGAGAAGCACCGTCACCCCGGAAGCGTGGATCTTCTCTATGATCGAAAAGATCTCATTGACATAGATCGGGGAAAGGCCCATCGAGGGCTCGTCCATAACGAGCATCTCCGGCTTTGACATGAGTGCCCTTCCCATCGCGAGCATCTGCTGCTCCCCGCCGGAGAGCGTCCCCGCCATCTGCTGCTTTCGCTCGAGAAGCCTCGGAAAATGCTGATAGATCATCGAAAGGCTCTCCTCGATCTCGGATTTCTTCTTCCTCGTATAGGCGCCAAGCATCAGATTCTGATAGACGCTTAGGCTCGAAAAGACGCGCCTCCCCTCGGGGACGTGGGCAAGTCCCTGCCGAACGAGCGTATAGCCCGGAGCCCTCGTGATCTCCCTTCCCTTGTAGAGCACCCTTCCTCCCCGGGACGGGATCAGTCCCGTAATGGTCTGAAGCGTGCTCGTCTTTCCCGCGCCGTTTGCGCCAATCAGGCTGACGATCTCGCCCCTGTTCACATGGAAGGAAATCCCCTTCAGAGCCTGAATCACGCCGTAGCAAAGCTCCAGATTCTCCACCACCAAAATCGCGCTCATCTCTCCTCCTTCATTCCCCAAGATATGCCTTCACAACCTCGGGGTCGTGGAGAACCTCCGCGGTCTCTCCCTGCTTCAGAACCTGCCCGAAATTCAGGACGGTCAGACGATCGCAGATGCCGCTCACGAGCTTCATGTCGTGCTCGATCAAAAGGATGGTCATATCGAAGCGGTCCCGCACGAGGCGGATCGTCCCCATAAGCTCCTCCGTCTCATTGGGATTCATGCCCGCGGCGGGCTCATCCAGAAGCAGAAGCTTCGGCCCCGTCGCAAGCGCCCTCGCGATCTCGAGCTTTCTCTGCTTCCCGTAGGGGAGATTTCCCGCACGGCAGTCCGAGACCTCCGAGAGCTCAAAGACGGAGAGAAGCTCCTCCGCTCTTTTGTCCATCTCCTTCTCCTGCCTGAAGTAGCGCGGCGTATGAAGGACCGCGTCTAGGAGGGAATAGGGAAAATGATGGTAAAAGCCCGCCTTGACATTATCGAGCACGCTGAGCTGATGGAAGAGCCGGATATTCTGGAAGGTCCTCGCGATGCCCCTTTGATTGATCTCGACACAGCTCTTTCCGGCGATATTCTCGCCGTCTAGGAGGATTCTGCCGCTCTCCGGACGGTAGACACCGGTCAGAAGGTTGAAAATCGTGGTTTTCCCCGCGCCGTTCGGCCCGATCAGGCCATAGAGCTCCTTTTTCTCGATCTCGATATGAAAATCATCCACGGCCTTCAGTCCCCCGAAGGAGATGCTGAGCGCCTCTGCCTTTAAAACCGCCATATCAGGAGACCTCCCTTCCGTCCTTCCCCCTCCCGCGAAGCCGGAGAAGAAGCTCCCTCCGGAAGGAAAGAAAGCTTGGAGAAGAGGTGAAAAGCATCATGAGAATCAGGACAACCGCATAGATCAGCATGCGGTAGTCGTTCAGGGAGCGGAGGAGCTCCGGAAGCAGGGTCAGAAGTACGGCGGCAATGACAGAGCCCCGCATGTTCCCGATCCCGCCGAGGACCACAAAGACGAGAATCATGATGGACTGATTGTAGCCGAAGTTCTTCGGAAGGGCCTGCAGGGAGCTCAGATTGTGGGCATAGAGCACCCCCGCCGCGCCGGCAATGGCCGCGGAGATCGTAAAGGCAAGAAGCTTAAGGCGCGCAGCATCGAGGCCGATGGATTCCGCGGCGATCCGGTTGTCCCGGACCGCCGCAATGGCCCGGCCGGTCCTGGAATTCATGAGACGTAGCACAAGAAAAAGCGAGAGGAGGAGCAGGATGATCCCGACCGTAAAATTCGAAAGCTTCGGGGTTCCGGTGATCCCCTGCGCCCCTTTAATGATGATCCTCCCGCCGCCTGCAAGCTTAAGCGCAGCTCCATCCTTCAGGGAAAAGTGTGCACCCCTCTCGTCCACGCCGAAGTAGAGGGCATTGATCAGGTTTTTGATGATCTCCCCGAAGGCGAGCGTCACGATCGCAAGGTAGTCTCCCTTCAGGCGGAGCACCGGAATTCCGATCAGAAAGCCGAATACCGCCGCAGAAAGCGCGCCGATCACGATCGCAAGGAAAAGGCAGAGCCCGTTCGGAAGCCCCTGTCCCTTCATCAGCATCGAAAAGCTCGCCGAGCTGAAGGCCCCGATGCACATGAAACCCGCGTGCCCGAGGGAGAGCTCCCCGGAGATCCCGACCACAAGATTCAGGCTCAGCGCCATGATGGAATAGATGCAAAGGGGCACCAAAAGTCCCTTAAAGAGGGAGCCCGCCGCGCCGCTTCTCAAAAAAAGCTCCGCCGCGAGATAGGCAGCGAGAATCATGGCATAGCTCGCCATATCGCTCTGAAAGATCTTTTTTCTTCGACTGTTTCCGTTCATCGCTGCACCCTACACCTTCTCCGTGATCTTCTTCCCCAGGATTCCGCTGGGCTTCACAAGAAGCACCAGGATGAGGACGGAAAACACAATCGCATCGGAAAGCTTGGAGGAAATATAGGCCTTCGAGAGATTCTCCAAAATCCCCAGAATCACTCCGCCGAGAAAGGCCCCGGGTATGGAACCGATCCCTCCCAGCACCGCGGCGACAAAGGCCTTGATTCCGGGCATCGCCCCTGTCGTCGGTGTCAGGCTGGGATAGGCGGAGCAAAGGAGGATGCCCGCCACTGCGGCGAGGGCCGAACCGATCGCAAAGGTCATCGCGATCGTCGCATTGACATTGACGCCCATGAGCGTGGCTGCCCCCTTGTCCTCGGAGACCGCGAGCATCGCCTGCCCCGCCTTCGTGCGGTGGACAAAGAGGAGCAGTCCCGCCGCGACGATAAGTCCCGTCAGTATCGTCGCTATGGTCTCTCCCGGAATCGTGAGCGCGCCTCCGGCAAGATGCAGGGGCTTAATCGGGATAAAGGACTGGAAGCTCTTCGGATTCGCGCCAAAGATAAGGAGGGCGAGATTTTGCAGGAGGTAGGAGACGCCGATCGCCGTGATCAAAACGGCGAGGGAATTCGCCCCGCGAAGCGGCTTATAGGCGATCCGCTCCGTCAGAATACCCGTGAGCGTACAGACGATGACGGCGAGAAGCGCCGAGGCCGGAATCGGAAGGCCGAGGCTGTTGAACGCGATAAATGCGGTATAGGCTCCCAGCATAAGGATGTCGCCGTGCGCAAAATTCAGCATCTTCGCGATGCCGTACACCATCGTATAGCCGAGTGCGATGATGGCATAGACCGCTCCCAGGCTGATGCCGTTCAGCAAATAAGAAAAAAAACTCATCATGGATACTTCCCCCTCCGATGCACTCTGCCGCGCCCCCGGAGCGGGGCAGAGTCTGAAAAAAAGGGCAGCCACTTAGCAGCCCTTTTTTCCTTTTCATAAATCCGCAAAAACTATGCCTTTTCTTATGCCTTTTTTATTCCGCAGAGACATAGCTTCCGTTTTCGACCCGCACAGCCTTCGGCTCCTTATCCACATCCCCTTCCGCGCTCCAGCGCATTCCGGATCCCGTGAGCCCGTCGAGCTGGATCTCCGTCATCCCCTTCTCCAGCCCGTCGCCGATCTCGGAGACAGACAGGGAGGGCTTTAAATCCTCCTTCTCCGCCGCCGCCTTGATGGCATAGACCGCGTCATAGGCGTCTGCCGCAAACTGAATCGGCGTATCTCCGTACTGCTCCTCGTAGCTTTTCACGAAATTCTTTGTCCGCTCGTCCCCCGCGTCCGCCGAATACGGAGTGAGGAGCATCAGTCCCTCCGCGAGGGAGCTGTCAAAATTCTCGACATCCAAAAGTCCGTCCATCCCGTCGCAGCCGAAGAAAATCGGCTTGTAGCCCATGGTATTCGCCTGCTTCAGCACGAGAGCCGCCTCGGTATAGTAGAAGGGCAGGAAGACGAGATCCGCACCGGCATCCCTCAATTTCTGGAGCTGCGTGGAAAAATCCTTGTTGGAGTCCGCCGTGAACTGCTGATCCTCCGTGAGCTCTATCCCCTGCTTTTTGGCCTCCTCCACAAAGGCATCGCGGATGCCGGAGGAGTAGACATCAGAGGAATCATAGAGGACGCCGACCTTCTTCCCCAGCTTATGCTCTCCGATATACTGCGCGGACTTCGTGCCCTGCGCCGGATCCGAAAAGCAGACCCGGAAGACATTCTTCGGCGCCGTGCATTCCACCGCGGAACCGGTCGGAGTCAGAATAAAAAGATTATCGGCCTCCGCCTCACTGCCGACCGCGATCGTGGGGGCAGAGGTCGTCGGTCCCACCAGGACCTGCATCCCCCAGTCCTTTAAGCTGTTGAAAGCATTGACCGCCTTCTCCTGATCATGCTCATCATCGGCCTTCTTGAATTCAATCTGATAGCCGTTGATCCCGCCCTTTTCATTGATCTCCTTCACCGCGAGCTCCGCACCGTTTGCGACGGCATTGCCGTAGACGGCCGCCCCGCCGCTGAGAGGTCCCTCTGCACCGATCTTCCACTTCGCGCTGCCGTCCGCCGCCTTCTCCGAAGCTGTGCTCTCGGACTTTGCGCCGGAAGAAGCGCAGGCCGTGAGCGACAGAAGCATCGCCGCCGCAAGAAGCATACTGATCTGCTTTTTCATACTCTCTATCCCTCCGCTTATCTCCCGCATCCCTCCCCGGGATGCCGCTTCTCCGCCGGGGCATAAAGAGCCGCCCCGCTTAAGTCTTAAGGTATTATAACAAAGCGGCGGGCCCTGTCAATTCTTTTTATAACTAAATATGAATTTATATTGGATATATATAACCCACGGGAATATCAGCTATTTTCCGAAGCCTTGTATATCATCGGAAAAAGGCGAAGACCGAGCTTTCCTATATACTGTCCTCCAGGCGGATCGAATAGGAGACACCATGGCTCTCTGCCCGGCGGTCCCGGAGCATGAGCTCGCGGACAGCGAGCTTTGGGGCCTTTCCCTGGAATAAAACCGCGTTGACCTCCCCGACGATGGGAAGCCTGACTTCATATTTCTTCCCCAGCTCCTCCCCCGCCCTCGCGGCGTAAACTCCCTCCACGACCTGTCCCACCTCGCGCATGGCCTCCTCAGCGGAGGCCCCCTTTCCGATCAGGATGCCGGCTCTTCGGTTCCTGGAATGCATGGAAGCGCAGGTGACGATGAGATCCCCGATGCCGGAGAGCCCCGCAAAGGTCTCCAGCTTACAGCCCATCCTGACGCCGAGACGGGCGATCTCCGCAATCCCCCTCGTGATGAGGGCGGCCTTCGTGTTGTCGCCGTAGCCAAGTCCGTCCGCAATGCCCGCGGCGAGAGCTATGACATTCTTCAGCGCGGCCCCGATCTCGATGCCCAGCATGTCGGAGTTCAGATAGACGCGGAAGCTTTCGTTCATAAAGACATCCTGGATCCTCTTCGCGCTCTCCTCGGAATGAGCGCCGACGACGATGGTGGTCGGAAGAAAACGGGAGACCTCCTCCGCGTGAGAGGGCCCGGAGAGCACCGCCGCATCCGCCGCGGGAATCTCGCTCTCTACGACCTCCGTCATGGTGAGAAGCGTCCCCTCCTCGATCCCCTTCGAGGCGACGACGATGAGCTGCCCCTCCCTCACGAAGGGGGCCATGGCCTTTGAGAGAGAACGCACGGCGATGGAGGGGACTGCGAGAAGCAGAAGCTCATTTTCCGTAACCGCCTCCCTGAGATCCGTTCCCGGGCGGATCTCCTCCGGGAGTATGACCCCCGGCAGATTCCTGTGGCGCCGAAGACTCCGAAGGGATTCCGCCTCTGAAATAGAGCGTGTCCAGAGCGTGATTTCATGATGATTCCGGGACAGATTGACGGCGAGGGCGGTCCCCCAGGTTCCGGCTCCGATTACCGCGATCTTCATGCTCTCCTCCTTCAAAATATCCTCTTTATCCGTCCTGTTTTTTCTTCTCCCCGATCTTGTTTTCCGTGCCGTTTAAAAGCCTTCCTATATTGGAGCGATGCTGGAAGACGCAGAGGCCCGATATCAGAAAGCTGAGGATGCAGCATTCCCTATAGATCGCGGAGCTCATGGGGAGAAAGCCTGTCTTCCCAAAGAAAAGCACAGAAAGGAAGAAGCAGGAAGCCGCGATCATGGAGCCAAGGCTCACATAATGCGTGAGCATCACGATCAGGATAAAAAGGGCGAGCAAAAGGAGCGCGAGCCTCCAATCAAAGGCGAGAAGCAGCGCCCCCGTGCAGGCGACTCCCTTCCCCCCCTTGATCCCGGGGAGCAGCGGATAATTGTGCCCCAGCACCGCTCCCAGCCCCGCAAAGAGGGTGATGAGGCTCTGCATATCCTCTGTCTCCGGCTTCCAGTAGAGACTCAGGAAAAAGATCGGAAGGACCGTCTTCGCGATATCCATGAGCAGTACCGTCGCCCCGGCCCTCTTCCCGAGTGTGCGGAGGACATTGGTGCTGCCGGGATTTCCGGAGCCCGCATGGTAGATGTCGACACCGTGGAGCTTCGCGTAGAGATAGCCGCTCGGAAGATTTCCGAAGAGATATCCGACGAGGAGACAGATCAGCATTCTCACAGGGCTCATTCCTTTTCCCCCCTCTCCCGGATGATAAAGCGAAGCGGTGTTCCGCGAAAGCCGAAGGCTTCCCGGATCCGGTTTTCGAGATACCTTGTATAGGAAAAATGCATGAGCTCCCGGTCATTGACGAAGATCACAAAGCTTGGCGGCCTGACGGAAACCTGCGTGATATAGAAAAGACGGAGGCGCTTTCCCTTGTCGGAGGGCGGCTGCTTCATCGCCGCTGCCTTCATCATGATCTCATTTAAGAGTCCCGTCTTCACGCGGAGCATCTGGTTTTGGTGCACCATGTCGATGAGCGGGAAGAGCTTTGTGAGTCTCTGCCCGGTTTTCGCGGAGAGGAAGAGGTACTCCGCATAGTCCATATAGGACAGCTTTTCCCTCAGCTTCTTCGTAAAATCCTGCATCGTCCTATCGTCCTTCTCCACTGCATCCCACTTGTTCACAGCGATGATGACGCCCTTCCCGGACTCATGCGCGATGCCCGCGATATGGACATCCTGCTCGGTGATGCCCTCTATGGCATCGATCAGTACGACGCAGATATCGGCCCGGTCCACGGCGGAGACCGTGCGGATCACCGAGTATCTCTCGATCTCATCCGTCACCCTTCCCTTCCGCCGAAGCCCCGCGGTGTCGATGAAGACGTAGCGCTCTCCATCGTGGACGATCTCCGTGTCGATCGCATCCCTTGTGGTCCCCGCGATCTCGGAGACAATGACGCGGTTTTCCCCGAGGAGCTTATTGATCATAGAGCTCTTCCCCACATTCGGCTTTCCGATGAGGGCGACCCGGATCCGATCATCTTCCGCTTCCTCCTCCAGACCCTTCGGGAAATGCTTCAAGAGCTCATCCAGCAGATCTCCGAGCCCCAGCTGATTCACGGAGGACACACCGAAGGGATCCCCGAGCCCCAGCTGATAGAACTCATAGATCTCATTCCCCAGCTTCTGGAAGGAATCCACCTTGTTCACGCAGAGTACAATCGGCTTATGGGATTTCCGGAGCAGCTCCGCGACCGCATAGTCCGCGTCCGTCACACCGCTTCGCACATCGACGACAAAGAGGATGACATCGGCCGTCTCGATCGCAAGCTCTGCCTGTGATCTCATCTGGCTGAGAAGAACGTCCCGGGAGTCCGGTTCGATCCCTCCCGTGTCCACCAGGGTAAAGGGATGGTTCAGCCACTCACAGTCCGCATAGATCCGATCCCTCGTCACCCCCGGTGTGTCCTTTACGATAGAAATCTGTTTCCCCGCAATTACGTTAAAGAGAGTCGATTTTCCGACATTCGGTCTCCCTACAACCGCCACAATTACCTTTCTCATTCCTTACTCCCCATCAAGTCCCGCCCTATGGCGTAGTGCTCCCCTTCCCTTCTCTCCCTCTGCGAAGCATTTCGCACAGCTTTCAGGCAGTCTGTCTCTTGATCGACACAGGCTTTTCTCAAGAGGGAGGCGGCGTTTTCTCAGCTTCTCCCCTCTTTAGGGAATGCGAAAAGCCGAAAAAAGGGAGGCGATGACAGCCTCATCGCCTCCCTAGTGTAGCATCTTTTTCCGCTTCTGAAAAGCCGCGCTCCGCCGCCCCGAGCTTCGGGGCGGCGTTACTGCCTTAGCTTAATTGTTGTAGAGCTCGGCGAGCTTTCTCAGGTGCTCGTAGCGCTCCCTCGCCTCCTTCTCGTTCTTCTCGTCCAGAGCGGCCGCTCTCTCCGGATTCTTCAGAGAAAGGGAAAGATAACGGACCTCGCCCTTCAGGAAGTCCTGATAGCCCTCGTACTTCGGCTCCTTGGAGTCGAGGCTGAACTTCTTCTCCGCGAGCGGATTAAAGCGGAAGTTGTTCCAGTAGCCGGCCTCCACAGCGAGCTTCTCCTCGGTCTGCGCCTTTGCCATCCCCTTCTTGATGCCATGGTTGATACAGGGCGAGTAGGCGATGATGAGGGAGGGGCCCGGATAGGCCTCCGCCTCCGAGAGCGCCTTCACGGTCTGCGCCATATCGGCGCCCATCGCGATATGCGCGACATAGACATAGCCGTAGGACATCGCAATCCCCGCGAGATCCTTCTTCTTCGTATCCTTGCCTCCCGCGGCAAACTGTGCCACCGCGCCGGTAGGCGTCGCCTTGGAGGACTGTCCGCCCGTATTGGAGTAGACCTCCGTGTCAAAGACCATGACATTGATATCCTTCCCGCTTGCGAGCACGTGATCCAGTCCGCCGAAGCCGATATCATAGGCCCAGCCGTCTCCGCCGAAGATCCACTGGCTCTTCTTCGCGAGGAAATCCCGGTTCTTCAGAAGATCCGACGCGATCTCATCCGTCCTCCCGGCCAGGGCACTGAGGAGACGGTCCGTCGCATTGCCATTCGTCGCACCGACGGAGAAGGTATCGAGGTAGTCCTTCGCGGCGGCCTTTACGGCCTCATCTCCGTCCTTCTCCAGGAGTCTCTCGACCTGCTTTTTCAGGCGGTCACGAATCGCATTCTGCGCAAGCAGCATGCCATAGCCAAACTCCGCGTTATCCTCGAAGAGAGAGTTGTCCCAGGCCGGTCCCTGCCCTCTCGCATTCACCGTGTACGGCGTCGAGGGAGAGGAATTGCCCCAGATGGAGGAGCAGCCCGTCGCATTGGAGATGTACATCCTTTCTCCGAAGAGCTGGGTGATGAGCTTTGCATACGGCGTCTCGCCGCAGCCGGGGCAGGCGCCGGAGAACTCGAAGAGCGGCTTCTTGAACTGAGAGCCCTTGACCGTATTCTCCTTGAACTTCGCGATGACATCCGCCTTCTCGGGCAGCTTGACCGCATAGTCGAAATATCCCTGCTTTCCGAGATTTTCCGCGATCGGCGTCATGGTGAGCGCCTTCTGTCCCTTCATGCCCGGGCATACATTCGCGCAGGAGCCGCAGCCGACGCAGTCCATGACGGAGACCTTGATGCCGAATTTATAGGCGGGCATGCCGGTCATCGGCTTTGTCACATCACCCTCCGGCGCCCCGGAAGCCTCTTCCTCAGTATAGGCAAAGGGACGAATCGCCGCATGCGGGCAGACGTAGGAGCAGAAGTTGCACTGGATACAGTTATCCGGGTTCCAGCTCGGGATATTGACCGCAATCCCCCGCTTCTCGTAGGCCGCGGTTCCGGAGGGCGTCGAGCCGTCCGCATAGGGCAGGAAGGCGGAGACAGGCAGGCTGTTCCCCTCCTGCGCGGAGACTGCGTTCTGGATATTGTTTACAAAGTCCAGCACATCCTTCGCGCCCTCGGTCTTATTCTTGAACTCAAGGCCCTCGTCCCCGCAGTTCTTCCAGTCCTCCGGCACGGGGATCTCCTCAAAGGCATTGGCCCCGGCGTCGATCGCAGCCCAGTTTTTCTTTACGACGTCCTCTCCCTTTCTGCCGTAGGTCTTCTGCGCGGCGTCCTTCATGAGCTGGTTCGCATGCTCCTTCGGGATAATTCCGGTCAGGGTGAAGAAGGCGGACTGGAGGATCGTGTTGATCCTCGTCGGCCCCATGCCGGTCTCGATTCCGATCTTCACGCCGTCGATGATGTAGAAGCGGATGTGATGCTCCGCCATATACTTCTTCACCTGCCCGGGAAGATGCTCTGCGACCTCATCCTTGCTCCAGCTGCAGTTTAGAAGGAAGGTTCCCCCGTCCACAAGCTCCTGCACCATGTTGAACTTCGTCATATAAGCCGGATTGTGGCAGGCGACGAAATTCGCCCTGTGGATGAGATAGGTGGACTTGATCGGAGACTTTCCGAAGCGGAGATGGGACATCGTGACTCCGCCGGACTTCTTCGAGTCATAGTCGAAGTAGGCCTGCGCATACATATCCGTATTGTCTCCGATGATCTTGATGGAGTTCTTGTTCGCTCCGACCGTGCCGTCTGCGCCCAGTCCCCAGAACTTACAGTTGACCGTGCCCTCCGGAGTGGTGACGAGGGAGGGGCCTGTCGGAAGGGAGAGATGGGTCACATCATCGTTGATGCCGATCGTGAATCTCTTCTTCTCCGTATTCTGGAAGACAGCGACGATCTGGTTCGGCGTCGTATCCTTGGAGCCGAGGCCGTAGCGCCCGGACAGAACCTTCACAGAGGAGAAGGCGCTTCCGGCCAGAGCAGCCACCACATCGAGATAGAGCGGCTCTCCGATGGAACCCGGCTCCTTCGTGCGGTCGAGGACGCTGATGGTCTTCACGCTCTTTGGAAGAGCGGAGAGGAAGGCCTCTGTCGAGAAGGGACGGTAGAGTCTCACCTTCACGACGCCGAGCTTCGCGTTCTCCGTCTTCTTCAGATAATCAATGGTCTCCTCAATGGTGTCATTGACGGAACCCATCGCGACGATGACATGCTCCGCGTCCGGCGCGCCGTAGTAATTGAAGAGCTTATAGTCCGTGCCGATCTTCGCGTTGACCTTGTCCATATACTCCTGGACGATCGCGGGCATGGCATCATAATAGGGATTGGAGGCCTCCCTCGCCTGGAAGAAGATATCCGGATTCTGCGCGGAGCCTCTCTCCACCGGATGATTCGGGTTGAGAGCATTCTTTCGGAAGGCATCAATGGCGTCCCAGTCCACCATGTCCTTCAGGTCCTCGTAGTCCCACTGCTCGATCTTCTGAATCTCGTGGGAGGTCCGGAAGCCGTCGAAGAAATTGATAAAGGGAAGGCGTCCCTTCAGCGCCGCAAGATGCGCGACCGGAGTCAGATCCATAACCTCCTGAACGGAGGACTCGCAGAGCATCGCAGCACCGGTCTGACGACATGCCATGACATCGGAGTGATCCCCGAAAATGGAGAGCGCGTGACTTGCGACGGCACGGGCAGAGACATCGAAGACACCGGGCAGCTGCTCTCCCGCGATCTTGTAGATGTCCGGAATCATCAGAAGAAGACCCTGAGACGCGGTGAAGGTGGTGGTCAGAGCTCCGGCCGCCAGAGCCCCATGCACGGCGCCGGCCGCACCGGCCTCGGACTGCATCTCCGTCACCGAAACCGTCTCCCCGAGGATGTTCTCTCTGCCCTCGGTCGCCCACTCATCGACATGCTCCGGCATGACGGATGAGGGCGTAATCGGAAAGATTGCCGCCACTTCAGAGAATGCATAAGAAGCATGCGCAGCAGCCTGGTTTCCATCCATAGTTTTCATTTTTCTTGCCATAAAAATCCCTCCTGGAAAATGAACGGTATTTTGGATGCGTTACCCCTATGAAAACCCCTTTTTTCCGGGGATATCATACCGAAATTCAGTATAGCATTCTCCCTATGAATTGCAAAGAAATTCAAAGGCGTATCCGATTTTATACAAAAATCCACCCTCCGCCAAAGGGCGGGGAGTGGATCTTCTTTTACGGGAAAGAGGTGGCTTCTCAGGCCGGCGGGCCGTCACTTATGATGCTGTCCGAGCTGGACGATCCCACTGTGGGGCCGTCGTTCGAAATGATATCCGAGCCGGGACCGACCGTCCCCTTGTTGTCGGATTTCGTCTCCGCCTTGCTCTCGGACTTTGTCTCCTTTCCCTCCTTGCTCTCTTTGCTCTCCTTTTCGCCCTGCTGGGTCTGCTTCTTGCTCTCCTTATCATCCTGCTGGCTTGTCTTCTCGGAAGCGGAGCTCTCGGAGCTGCTCGGACTCTCCGATGCGCCCTGGCTCCCGGAGGAGGCCTTCGCGGCACTGCCCGCGTACTGCTTGGGCGGATGCCCCTTATAGGTGACGGAGTGATCCTTCACCTTCTCCGTCTTTCCATTCTTTGTGATGATTTTATAGGCCTGCCATTCGGAGCCGGCGGTTCCCTTGCTCTCCGAGCCCTGATCCGGCGTGATGATCTGGGGGTTCGGGACCGGGAGATCCTTCAGCTTCTCCGAGGTGAGCTCCCAGCTGACGCCGTCCGGGAGGACGGGAATACCGTAGACCTGCACCGTAACCTTCTGATCGGAATACGAGGCACGGATCCCTATCGCGTGCCTTGAGCCATTCACAAAGCGGTAGTCCGGTCCCGGCCAGGAAACCGTCGCATCCATCCCGGGGGTGACATAGTTCGGGGCGAAGGTGTGTGATCTCCTATAGGTGGTAGTGAGTCCGGAGCGAAAGACCGCATTATAGAGCGTCGTGGAGACCTGACAGATGCCTCCTCCGACCTCCTCCACGACCTCTCCCGCATTGTAGGCGGGAGCGCCGCCGTAGCCCTTTTCCTCGGTCCTCTGCCCGACCGTTCCGTTGAAGGAAAACTCCTGCCCGGGCTTTACGATCGTTCCGTTCACCGTCTGCGCCGCAAGCTTGATATTCTTATTCCGAACCGCGTTTGCGGTGGTCTTTGTGGTATAGCTTCCGATGATCTTATACTTATCCTTGATGGAGGAGAGCGATGCCGGAACCGTCTCCCCGTCCGCATCGACCGCCTCGGAAAAAGCCTTCCGTTCGATGGCATCCATAAGCTTCGCTGCGGTGCTCTGTGCATTCACGGAATAGCCGTCCACCGTGCCGCCAAAGACAAATTCTCCGCTGTTTGCATCATAGGAGACGATATCTCCGTTCTCCGGCGCCATATTCCATACGAGCGCGAGCTGATTCATATAGTCCGTGATCCGAGCGCTGAAATCCGGAAGCTGGAGAACGTAGTCCGCACTCGGAGCGCTGCTCGACTCTGAGCTCTCCTCCGTGCTTCCCTTCTTCTTTTTCTTCGCCTTCTTTGTCTCCTCCGTGCTGCTCTCCGAAGAGCTCTCCTCGTTTTTCTTCGTATAATCTTCGAAAATCTGAGCGACAAAGCTCGAGATATTCTCCTCGATGAGATCCGGAACCAGGAACTGTGTCTTGTCCGGCTGGATCGTGATGCCGGAGAGAGAGTCCTTGACCTTCACGACCTCCTCCGTACCCTCATTATCCGCGCCGGTCTCTCCGGCGGAGGCCGCTGTCGTGGTCTCCGACGGCAGAGCGGGCATGGTGAAGGATTTCAGATTCGGATTGGAATTCTTTACGACGAGTCCCCAGCTGTAGGATTTCTTCAGGGTATCCTCCACCTGCTCCTTCGTCATCCCCTTCATATTGAGAAGCTCCGCATTGGGAGAGAAGGCGCTGTAGTCCAAGTAGAGGTCCTCGTGGATGATATTCGGGTCAAAGGCCGTCGTCTCCGCCGCCGTGCTCTCCCTCTTTCCCGCGTGAGAGAAAAGTCCCCGGAAGAGAACGCCCGCGACGCAGAAGACAAGGATCGCGGCGAGGGCTCCCAGAATCATCGGGCCCTTTCCTCCCCCCTCGGATCCCCTCCTTGCGGACAGCTTCCTCCTCTGCGCGGAATCGTAGGTCTTGGTATGCCTTCTCGTCCCTCCGCTGCCATCCGAGTATGATGATGCCGGGGAATATCCGGATCCCGTTCTCCCTCTCGAGCTTCCCCTCGCCCTGGAGCTTCCCCTTCCGCTTCTGTCTCTGTCCAAACCGCTCATTCTGGCATCCCCTGTCCTGCTCTGTAAGCTCTATAAAATAGAAAGCACTGTATCCCGCAGTGCCTTCTATCTTAACATATCTTATGAAATTTGCTATCGTTATTTTAATTAAATCTTTATAACCCAAGGTAAGAAAAGATTTCAGTTTTGCACAACTAAATTGAGGATCTTGCCCGGAACATATATTTCCTTTCGAACGGTGCCGCGGAGCCTGTCGCCGAGCGCCTCCTTTCCGAGGGAGATGATCGACTCCCGGGTCTCATCGGCCGGGACGTGGATCACGAGCTTCGTCTTCCCGTTGATCTGGACCGGAATCTCCAGCTCCTCCGATTTCATGGCCTCCTCATCAAAGGCGGGCCAGCCCGCGGAAAAGACCGTGCCCTCTCCTCCGAGATCATGCCAGCACTCCTCCGCGATATGCGGAGCAAAAGGGGCAAGGAGAACGGAAAAAATGCGGAGCGTCTCCCGGTCGATGCCGCCCTCCCTCTTCGCAAGCTCGATGAGCGAGTTGTTGTGCTCCATAAAGCCGGAGACCACGGTATTCAGAGAAAAATTCTCAAATCTTTGCTCAATATCATGGACCAGCTGGTGGCGGATGCGAAGCATCTCCCTCGTGGGAGAGAGCTCGCCCTCCCTGGACTCCTGGACCAGATTATAAAAGCGGTTCAGGAAGCGGTAGACACCGTCGATCCCCCTCTCGTCCCACTCCGCATCCAGCTCCGGCGGACCCACAAAGAGCTCATAGAGTCGAAGCGCGTCGCAGCCGTAATCCCTGACCAGAGCATCGGGGGAGACGACATTTCCCTTCGACTTCGACATCTTGATTCCGTTCTTTCCGGTGATCATCCCCTGATTGAAGAGCTTCCGGAAGGGTTCCTCGAAGCCGATCACGCCGATATCATAGAGGAACTTCGTCCAAAAGCGCGAATAGAGAAGATGCAGAACAGCGTGCTCCACACCGCCGATATACATGTCCACCGGGAGGTAGCGGTCCGCCTTTTCCCGGCTCACAAGCTCCTTGTCATTGTGGACATCCACGTAGCGGAGGAAATACCAGGAGGAGCCTGCCCACTGCGGCATCGTGTTCGTCTCTCTCTTCGCCGGGCCTCCGCAGACGGGACAGCGGCAGTTCACCCAGTCCTCGATCGCGGCGAGCGGGGACTCCCCTGTGCCGGTCGGCTCATAATTTTCCACCTTCGGGAGCTCGAGCGGAAGCTCGGACAGCGGTACGGCGACATTGCCGCATTTTTCGCAGTGCACGATCGGAATCGGCTCTCCCCAGTACCTCTGCCGGGAGAAAACCCAGTCGCGGAGCTTGTAGCTCACGGTCTTTTTTCCAAAGCCAAGCTTCTCGATGATATCCGCTGCCTCCTCCTTGAGCCGGGAGGATTCCATGCCGTTCCATTCTCCGGAATGGATCATCGTGCCGGACGCCTCGGTATAGGCCTCCTCCATATCCGGCGTCTCCTTCCCGTCCTTTGCGATGACCTGGACGATCGGGAGACCGAATTTCTTCGCAAAGGCGAAGTCTCTCGCGTCGTGGGCGGGGACACACATGATCGCACCGGTCCCATGGTCTGCGAGCACATAGTCGGAGATCCAGATCGGAGTCCTTTCTCCGTTCATGGGATTTAACGCATAGGATCCGGTGAACTCTCCCGTCTTGTCCTTGTCGTTGACAGACATCCTCTCGACATTGGACTTGTTCGCCGCGCACTCGATATAGCGCTCCACGGCCTCTCTTCTGTCCTCCCTCGTGAGCGTCTTTACCAGCGGATGCTCCGGAGCGAGAACCAGGAAGGTCGCGCCGTAGAGGGTGTCCGGGCGGGTGGTGAAGACCTTGATCTTCTCCGATCTCCCCTCTGCCGGGAAGTCCACCTCGGCGCCATAGGATCTCCCGATCCACTCGGCCTGCATCTTCTTCACCTTCTCCGGCCAGTCCAGCTTGTCGAGATCCTCCAAGAGGCGGTCCGCATACTTTGTGATGCGAAGCATCCACTGCCGGAGATTCTTCTTCGTCACCGGCGTCCCGCATCTCTCGCATTTTCCGTCCACGACCTCTTCATTCGCAAGACCGGTCTTGCAGCTTGGGCACCAGTTGATCGGAAACTCCTTTTCATAGGCGAGGCCGTGCTCAAACATCTTCACGAAGATCCACTGCGTCCACTTATAGAATTTCGGATCCGTGGTGCTGAGCTCCATGTCCCAGTCATAGAGCGCATTGATCTGCTTCAGCTGACGCTTGATATTCTCGATATTTTTTTTCGTCGTGATCGCGGGATGGATACCCATTTTGATCGCATAGTTTTCAGCGGGGAGTCCGAAGGCGTCCCAGCCCATCGGATGGATGACATACTTCCCCCGGATCAGCTGATACCTCGCCCAGGCATCGGAAATCACATAGCCCCTCCAGTGGCCCACGTGGAGCCCGGAGCCGGAGGGATAGGGGAACATATCCAGGCAGTAATACTTCTCCTTCCCGCTGTCCTTCGGATTGATAGGATGCTCCTCCCAGAACTTTTGCCACTTTTTTTCAATCGCTTCATGCTGATATTTGACCATTCTACACCTCGGCTTTTCTGTATGGCGGATGGAGCCGCCGCGCGGCATCTCATGTCCGTTTAGTATAATTCTTTTCTGCGCTTCGTCAAGCGGTGCTTTCCCCCCGAAAGAAGCGGTAGACGCGTTCTGCCGCGTGGATATCCATGGAGGGGCAGGCCGCAAGGCTTTTTATGTCCGCGGTCCTGATGTGGTCGATGTCCTTAAATTCTTTCATCAGTGCCTTTTTCCGCACTGCTCCGATTCCGGGGATTTCATCCAGGAGGGAGCGGATCTGTGTTTTTTCCCGGAGGGAACGGTGATATTCGATCGCGAAGCGGTGCACCTCGTCCTGGATCCTTGTGAGAAGGCGAAACACGTCCCCGCTCTCCGGAAGCGGAAGCTCTCTGCCCTGGTAGAGGAGCGCTCTCGTCCTGTGGTGCTCATCCTTCACCATTCCGCAGACTGTGATGCTGCTGATTCCAAGCTCCGAGAGCACCTCCTCGCAGACCGATACCTGCCCCTTTCCGCCGTCCATCAGAATCAGCTCGGGGAAGACGGAGAAGGAGCCGAGCGCATTATTTCTGCCTCGCTCGGCATTTTGCTCCATTTCGCGAAGTCCGTGGGAGAAACGGCGCGTGAGCATCTCCCGCATGGAGGCATAGTCATCCGGCCCCTGCACGGAGCGGATCCGGAACTTCCGGTAGTCATTCGGCTTTGCCTTCCCGTCGATATAGACCACCATGGAGCCCACATTGAGGGCGCCGGAGGTATTCGAGATATCGTAGGATTCGATCCTCCGGGGCGGCTTCTCCATCTTGAGGAGCTTCTGGAGCGTGAGCACGGCCCTCCCCAGCTTCTTCTCCTCCTCCCGATACTTCTCCCGGTAGCGGTTCATGAGGATGCCCGCGTTCATCACGGCGAGCTCCACAAGCTTCTCCTTCCCGCCGATCAGGGGCGTCCTGATATTGACCTTCCTCCCCTTCATCCCGGAGAGGCAGGCGGAGAGCAGCTCCGCCTCCGGAAGCTCTGTCTGCACGAAAATCTCTCTGGGGATAAAGGGGGTCCCGTTATAATACTGCTTCAGAAAGCCGGACAAGAGCTCCTCGTCGCTCTCCTCCGGATCGATGTCAATAAACTGGTGATCCCTTCCTATGATTTTTCCGTCCCGGACAAAGAAGATCTGGATCACGCAGTCGGAGCCTTCCCTCCGCATGCCGATGATGTCTCTGTCCTCCCCGTCGTATGCGGTGATCTTCTGGCGGCTCTGAACGGCCTCAATGGAGCGGATCAGATCCCGAAGCTCCATCGCGGTCTCGAAATCGAGATTGTCCGAGGCCCGGCTCATCCTGCGGGAGAGCTCCTTTACGATATCCTCGTACTTCCCGTTCATGAAGTCCAGTGCCCGCGAGACCTGCGAGAGATAGTCCTCCCTACTCTGCCTTCCGATGCAGGGGCCGTCGCACTGATGCAGGTCATAATAGAGGCAGGGCCTCGGGAGACGCTTTTCCTCCGTGAAGACCTTATTGCAGTTTCGGATGCGAAAGCTCTTCCGGAGAAGCTCAATCACCTCATTGACCTGCTCCATGGAGGCATAGGGGCCGAAGTAGCGGCTCCGGTCGTTCTTCCTCCTCCGCACCGCCCGCACTCTCGGAAAGAGCTCTCCCAGGCTGAAGGCGATATAGGGATAGTTTTTGTCATCCTTCAAAAGCGTATTGTAGCGCGGCTTGTACTCCTTGATGAGGTTGGATTCCAGGATCAAGGCCTCAAGCTCCGAGTCTACGACGATGTACTCAAAGCGCTCCACAAGACTCACCATCTGCTGAATCTTCACGGATTTCCGATAGGACTTCTGAAAGTATTGTTTGACGCGGTTTTTCAGGACCTTCGCCTTCCCGACATAGATGATCTCGTCCTTCGGCCCATGCATCAAATAAACTCCCGGCAGAGCCGGGAGTTTTTTCAGTTCCTCCGGGATATTAAAATCAGTTTTCTTTTCCGCCGGCATCCCTTCCCTCCCACTGTCTGAAAGCCCGCCTGCATTCTCAGCTCCTCTTCCAAAGGAAAGGGAAGGAAAAGATCCGACGTCTCCCTATGGGGACGAGGAGGATTCCTTTCCGGAGCTCCCCGAGGGCAGGAGAGCGGCATCCCTGCTCTCCTCCTCCGCCTTCTGAGAGGCCGCGACGCTCTCCTCCTCTCTCTTCCCCTCCTCCTTGGATCGAAAGGCATTCCAGTCATAATTGTTCGCCGCGTTCCAGATCAGCCACTCCTCATAGCCGCTGTCATAGACCGCCTGAATCTGCTGGCGGATCTGCTGCGGGCCGTAGTTGATGTAATGCTGCAAATAGGAGGCGGTGAAGCCCTGGAGCCAGGGGCGGATCGAGGCCTGATACTGGCCCTGGCTGTAGTCGAGCTGCAGGTCCTTCCGCGACGCCGCGAGCGCCCCCCGGATCGTTTTATAGGGCTCCATATCCGGGTAGGCTATCCCGAAATTGCCGTTTCCGTAGTGAGAGGGATAGATCATCGGACACATGTAGTCGACACAGGTGGCCATCAGGGAATAATCCTGTCCCACCGAAATCGTGTCTACATAGGAGCCGATAATCGTCCCGAAGACATCCGCAGACATGAAGACATTCTTTTTCGCCATGCGATCCGAGATGAACTGGACAAATTCCGTTATGATCTTTGTCTTGTCGAGGCCCTGCGTATCCTCTTCGGAGTAGACGACCTCGTTCATGCCCTTCTCCGTGCAGAAGCGGACGTAATCGAACTGAATCTCGTCGAAGCCGCTGTCTGCGCAGGCATCCGCGATCTGGGCAATATACTCCCAGTACTCCCTCTTATAGGGATTGACCCAGCTCATCCCGGAATTATCCCGGAAGACAGATCCGTCCGCCTTTTGGTTCATCCACTCCGGCTTCACCCCTCCGAGATAGGGGTCCCGGAAGGTCACAAGTCTCGCAATCGCATAGATTCCGTGCTCGTGGAGCTTGGAAAGAAGCCCGGGCAGGTCGGAAATCGTATTGACCGTCGCCCCCAGCTCCTTCGCAAGTGGAGCATCCAGCTGAGAGGCGATCCGCCCGTGATCATTTTTAATATCGATGACCACCGCGTTCAGCTCGGTCTGATCCATGTGGGAAATGATCTCGTCCATCCGTCCGGAGCCAGCCGTATTGTCTGTCAGGTAAATCCCCTTGACCAGGACCTTCTTCTTGCTGACCTTCTTCTTTTTCCAGATCAGCGCCTCCTGTGCGGCAGCTTCCGATTCCGCCCTCCTGGATTCCTCGATGGACTGCTGGCTCACGGACTCCGCATAGAGGGATTCCGCGGCAAGCTCGGACTCATACTCCTTCAGCTCGGCTGATTTATTGACATTATAGACGAGCGGTCCCTGCCCCCGGCAGGCGAAAAGTACAAGACAGGAAATCAGAAGGAGCATAAGAAGTCGTTTCATCTTTGCTCTCCAGAGGAAAAGCGGCGCGCTCCACACTGCGCTGCCCCGCTGCCCCATAAAAATGGAAACTCAAGCCAGAATTCCGATAATCGACAGCTGTATTATACCACTTTCCGTCTGATAAGCAATCTTTTATGGGACAAGCCCCCATTTCCATCGAAAAAAGGGACCCATGCGGAAATCCCCTGCTCTGCAATCAGGATGGCATAACCGTATCGGTCCCCTCGCCGCCTCACTTTGTCCGCGGCTCTCAGTCCTTTTTCTCTTCCTTCACGGAGGAAGCGATGGCATCTGCGAGCTTCTCCATCGCCTCCTCGGAAAAGGCGGCGGAACGAATCGTGAGAAGATCTCCCACATATTCGATCCCCTTCATGCTGTCAAAATATTCCTTCATGAGCCTTCCGCTCTGCGGAGCCCAGGAGCCGTTCTCGATGAGAGAGACCTTTTTATTCTGGACAGAAAGAGCCTTCATATCCAGAAGGAGATCCTCCATCTTCGGGAAAAGGCCATTGTTGTAGGTCGTCCCGGCAAATACCAGATTTGTAACACGGAAGCACTCCGAAATGCAGAAGGACTGCTCCGTCTTTGAGACATCAAAGGCGCGGATATTCCGGATCCCCCGTTCTCCGAGCCGCATGCACAGGCTGTTGACCGCGGAATCCGTATTTCCATAGACCGAGTTATAGAAGAATGTGACGCCTCTCTCCTCTGCCTCATAGCGGGACCAGCTGTCATAGAGACCCAGAATGAAGCTAAGATCCTCCTCCTTCCTCCAGACCGGCCCGTGCAGAGGACAGAGCATACGGATCGAAAGCTTCGCGGCCTTCTTCATCGCGTTCTGTGTCTGCGCGCCGTACTTTCCGACGATATTCGTATAATATCTTCTCGCGTCATCCACAAAGTCCTTTGCGCGGCAGTCGAGTTCATCTGCGAAGAGGTTTCCGTTGTTGCAGCCGAAGACGCCGAAGGCATCCGCAGTGAAGAGGATCTTCTCCGTCTCGTCGTAGGTGAACATGACCTCCGGCCAGTGTACCATCGGAGCGAAATAGAAGCCAAGCTTATGTTTTCCGAGGGAGAGCTCGTCCCCCTCCTTCACCAAAAGCCTTCTCTCCTCCGGAAGAGCATAGAAAAACTGCTCTATCATCTGGAAGGTCTTTGCATTGGATACGACGAGTGCGGAGGGATACCTCCGGAGCACCTCATCAATCAGGGCGCAGTGGTCCGGCTCCATATGGTTGACGATGAGATAGTCGAGCTTCCTCCCGGAGAGGGCATATTCCACATTTTCAAAGTACTGACGCCCGACGGTCTGATCACAGCTGTCGAGAAGCGCAGTCTTCTCATCCAGGATGAGATAGGAATTGTAGCTTATGCCGCGGTCCAGAGGAAAGAGGTTCTCGAAGAGATGAAGCCTCCTGTCCTCCACGCCGACATAGACGATGTCATCTGTTACATTTCTGGTCGAATGCATTTTGAATCACCCCTCAGACGGTTCAAACTGATCCTTACCCACGCCGCAGAGCGGACAGACGAAGTCCTCGGGGACGTCCTCCCATGATGTTCCCGCGGCGACGCCGGAATCCGGCTCTCCCTTTTCAGGATCATAGATATAACCGCAGACTGTACATACATACTTTGTCATGACATACTCCTTTCTATTGATAGACTCATCGGCCTCTCAGCCGAAACCGGAATCATGATACCATCATACGCAGTACGCGTCCAGTGCGTTTCCCCCCGCTTCCTTGTTTTTATCCAAAAACAGCAGATCGCCGAAAGGCTCGCGCAAAATCTCCTGCGGCCTTTGTGTAAATGAAGTCTGCCGGCAATATATTGAAACGGCGATGAAAAAGAGCCCCGGATCTCCGGGGCTCTGAGAAATTCCAGGGGAGGATCAGTCCTCCACCTTTATGATCTCACGCTTATTGTAAGAACCGCAGGCCTTGCAGACTCTGTGAGGCATATGCAGAGCGCCGCACTTTGAGCACTTCACAAGATTCACCGCGCCCATCTTCCAGTTCGCTCTCCTGGAATCCCTGCGAGCCTTGGACGATTTATTCTTGGGACAAATCGACATTGATTCACACCTCCTTCGTCTTAGTCTTTGGACGGTTCGAGCTGTCCGATGCAAAGATCCCGCAGGATCCGCGCATACGTTACACTCTACACTATGGAGGGGAAAAATGCAAGCGAAAAATCATCCATGCCTCCGCTCCTCTTTCCTTATCCCAGGACAAGGCGCTTGGTATCCCTCGCGATCGCAAGCTCCTCGTTGGTCGGGATCAGGAAGATCTTCACCCTGGAATCGTCGGAGGAAATCAGCCTTTCCTCTCCTCTGACATTATTTCTCTCATCGTCGATCTTCGCTCCCAGATAACCCAGGTACTCCTCGACGATGCGCTTTCTCGCGTTCTTGTCGTTCTCCCCGACACCGGCCGTAAAGGAGATCGCATCCACGCCGTTCATCGCCGCCGCGTACGCGCCGATATACTTCGCTACACGGTAGCGGAAGGCCTCGAGCGCGACCTTCGCCATATGATTTCCCTCTGCCGCCGCCTTCTCGACATCCCGGAAGTCCGAGGAGATCCCGCTCATCCCGAGGATGCCGGACTTTTTGTTCAGGATGTTCAGCACCTCGTCCGCGGTCTTATGCTCGTGGTTTGCGATAAACTGAATGACAGCGCCGTCGACATCTCCGGATCGGGTCCCCATAATGAGACCCTCAAGCGGGGTAAGGCCCATAGAGGTGTCGACCGCCTTCCCGCCGATGGAGGCGGAGATGCTGGCCCCATTTCCGAGGTGGCATACGATCACCCTGGCCTTCTCCGGGTCCAGCTTTCCGAAGCGGATGGTCTCTCCGGAGACATAGGCGTGGCTCGTACCGTGAAAGCCGTAGCGGCGGATGCCGTACTTCTCGTAGTATTCCGTCGGAATCGCGTAGTAATACGCCTTCTCCGGGAGGCTCATGCCGAAGGTCGTGTCAAAGACGGCGATGTTCTTCTTCCCCGGAACGACCTTTTCACAGGCCTCGATTCCCATGAGATTCGCCGGATTGTGAAGCGGTCCCAGGTCGAAGCATTCGCGGATCACCTTCTTCACCTCGGGTGTCACGACGCAGGACTGCGTGAACTTATTCGCCCCGTGCAGAACCCTGTGTCCGATCGCGTCGATCTCGTCGACGGAGCCGACGACACCATGATCCCCGGTCAGCTCATTAAATACCAGCTTCACGGCGACGGAATGATCCGGCATCGGGGTTTCGATCACGACATCCTCCCGATCCGGGACCTTGTGCGTAAGCTTCGAGCCCTCGATGCCGATTCGCTCACAGAGTCCCTTTGCCATCACAGTCTCCCGTTCCATATCGATAAGCTGATACTTGAGGGAAGAAGAGCCACAGTTAATTACCAGAATTTTCATTACGTTTCTCCTAAAAAGATATCGTTTCCTTAATCAAAGAGCTGACACTGCACCGAGGTGATTGCGACGACACCGACGATGTCATCCGCGCTGCAGCCGCGGGAGAGATCGTTCACCGGTCTTGCGATCCCCTGCGTCATGGGGCCGTAGGCCTCCGCCTTTCCGAGCCTCTGGACGAGCTTATAGCCGATATTTCCGGCGTCAAGATTCGGGAAGATGAGGGTGTTTGCGTGCCCTGCGACCTCGGAGGACGGGGCCTTCAGGGCGGCGACAGCGGGGACCAGCGCAGCATCCAGCTGCAGCTCCCCGTCCAGGGCGAGCTCCGGCCTCTCCTCCTTTGCGATCCGGACCGCTTCCTGAACCTTCGTGACATCATCGTGCTTCGCGGAGCCCTTGGTCGAGTAGGAGAGCATCGCGACCTTCGGCTCCTTTCCGATCAGGAAGCGGAAGGAATCCGCGGAGGCCTCCGCGATCGCCGCGAGCTCCTCCGATGTCGGATTCTGGTTGAGCCCGCAGTCGGAAAAGACGAAGCTGCCGTTCTCCCCGTAGGGACAGTCCGGAACATTCATGACGAAGAAGGCGGACACCAGCTTTGTCCCGGGTTTTGTCTTCAGAATCTGAAGCGCGGGACGGAGGGTGTCGGCCGTGGAGTGGCAGGCCCCGGAGACCAGGCCGTCCGCATCTCCCATCTTCACCATCATCATGCCGAAGTAGGTATTCGATTCTGTGAGAAGCTTCCTCGCCTCCTCCTCACTCATCCCCTTCTTCTTCCGAAGCTCCGTCAGCGTTTCGACATAGCTCTCCAGCTTTTCGCTCTTTTTGGGGTCCACGATCCGCGCCCCCTCGAGCTTGTCCCCCAGGGCCGCCGCGTCCGCACGGATCTTCTCCTCATTTCCGAGAAGAATGAGCTTTGCGAAGCCCTCCCTAAGGATCCTGTCCGCCGCATCCAGAGTCCTCCGGTCCTCGGACTCCGGGAGGACAATCGTCTTCAAGCTTCCCCTCGCCTTTTCCTTTACATCATCAATAAAAGCCATCCCCATTCTCCTTTCCTAAAAGCAGAACACCCTCTTAATACTTCTCAAAGCGGTCCAGCGGAAGGACCATGATCGTCGCGCCGCCGATCTCCACGTTCATCGGCATCGTCGTGTAGCTGACCATGGAGCTCCCCGAAATATAGGGCATATTGACGGTGATATTCTGTCTCTTCCCGCACTGCTTTTTGATGATCTCTATGCAGGAATCCACCCGCTCATCCTCGAGGGCGATCATGAGCGTCGTATTTCCCTTTCGGAGAAAGCCTCCCGTCGTGGAAAGTCTGGTCACGGAGAAATGCTCCTTCATGAGCGCACCGGTCACATCATCCTCATTGTCATTTCGGACAATCGCATAGATCAGTTTCATTTCGATAGTCCCCCTTTCCGCAGTCCGGCCTCCCCGGCACGGCAAAGTCCCGGTTTTTCGCCGGGCGCGGTTTTAAAAAATAAAAAATAAGTTTGCGGGGCCCCTCCCCCGCTTCCTGCTCATGCCGGGGCGCGCCTCAAGCTCTGCGCACTATGATTCCCGGATTGCTCCGCGCTCTGCGCTCCCGCAATCCGCCCCTTCATTCGCACTCCGCAGGGCCCCTCCCCCGCTTCCTGCTCATGCCGGGGCGCGCCTCAAGCTCTGCCGCCCTGCTTTCTGCAAGCAGCCCGCAGGGCGGAGAGCTTGGGCGCTATAATCATATTGTACACTAGTTTCTGTGGAATTTCTACATTGCGGAGGGGTATTTGGGCTTATCTTCGGACGAGAAGCAGTTTTTGCCGCAGTTCTTCCGGGGCATCCGGATAAATCTGCCGGTAAAGGGAAGCGCCGAGGAGGTCTGTCCGCATCGAAAAGCTCTCTCCGAGGGAGGTGTCCCGCCGAAGGGCTCTCCCGGGTGAGACTAAAGGAGGTCTTTTGAGGGCGCCGAGCATTTCTCTCCCCTCCTCGCTCACAGAGAGGACGCGGAGGAAGGGCGCATATCCTCTCTCCCTTTCTCTTTGGTACTCCTCCGATCGGATGTCGAGAAGGATGTGGAGAAGAGCCCGGGAGATCCTGCTCCAGGTGAGATTCTTCCCCTTTGCCCTTTCGATCCGCTCCCGAAAACGAAGTTTCTCTCCGGCTCTCTCCAGAATGCGGGCGGAGAGCTCCCTGGAGACATCCTGAAATTCTGTGAGCGGGATCTTGGAATGGTGGAGCAGAAGGAGGCGGTAGGAGAGCATCTCCGAGAGCATGTCAAGCTCCGCGTAGCAGCGGTGCCCGCAGTCCCTTCCGCAGCTTTCCATGATATCCTCCCGGATCGAATGCGCGCTCCGAAGGCGCATATTTCTGGGAATCAGACGAAAGGGGAAGGGATTTCCGAGGCTTTTCAGAGCCTTCAGATATTCCAGCCCGAGGAGGTCATTCGGAGAGAGGGAGAGGGAAGGCCCCGGAAGGAATTCAGACAGGGCCTTCTCCCTCGCTCGGGGAAAGCTCTGCCCCTTTCGGAGTCCATCCCTCAGCCGGGCGGAAAATGCTGTCCCCTCCCGATCCTCCCGGAGCAAAAAGGATGCGATCTCCTCCAGTCTCTCTCTCCTTCCGCTCTCCGAGCCGAAGACAAGCTCATCGACGATGCCGCAGTCCGACAGCATTGAGATCCCGCTCCGCGCGAAATCCTCCGCGGAGGATACGGAAAAGCAGAGCGGCATCTGGAGGAGGAGGTCGACACCGCCGAGGACCGCCTTTTCCGCCCGCTCGTACTTCGAAAAAAAGGCGGGCTCCCCCCGCTGTACGAAGTCCCCCGACATCACGGCGATCACATAGTCTGCGCCGCATTCCTCCTTCGCTGTTCTGAGAAGATAGCGGTGTCCCTCGTGAAAGGGATTAAACTCCGCCACAACTCCGATCACTTTCTTCCCTCGGAACATCCTCTCTCCCTAAAACTCTATGATTTCAGAGACCGCATGTCTCTTTGCGACGCTGATGGAAAGCCCCTCGGAGCGATTCCCGCTCTCCGATCGGTCGATCACCTCCCGCACCGTCCGAAGGGCAAGCTCCGGAAGATTATTCTCCTCCGAGAGATGCCCGAGAAAGATATGCTTTAGTCCGGGATGCAGGATGGTATCGATGAGCTTCCCGGAGATCTCATTGGAGAGATGTCCCCGGTCCGAAAGAATCCTCCGCTTAAGGGGAAGAGGATAGGGTCCGTCCGCGAGCATCCTCGGATCATGATTTGCTTCGATCAGGACAGCGTCCAGATCTCTGAGATGCCCGCAGATGTAATCATCGAAATGTCCCAGATCCGTCGTCACCGCCGCGCATTTCTCCCCCGATCGGACGCGGTAGGCGACGGGGTCCGCCGCGTCGTGGTCGATGGAGAAGGGGAGAATCTCCAGGGAAGCGATCCGGATGCTCTGGTCCGGCAGGATCGGATGGAGAAGGCCGCGGTCGAAGTCGCCGAGACTCTTCGAGAGCAGTGTCTCCCGAAGCGTTGCCAGGGTCCCGTAGATCGGAATCCCGTACTTTCTGGAAATCGTCCCGACCGCTCGGATATGGTCGATATGCTCATGCGTCAGGAAGATCCCGTCAATATCCGAAAGAGAAAGGGAGAGCGCGGAGAGCCCCTCCGTAATCGCCTTCTGCGTGACGCCGACATCGATCAGGATATGCGTCTCCTCATCTCCGATATAGCTTGCATTCCCGCTCGAGCCGCTTGCAATGCTCGTAAATCTCATCCCTTGTTTCCTCTTCCGATCCCGAATTATCCAGCGTCCAATCCGAAAGACTCCGGTATTCCTCGTCACTTCTCTGGCTGTCGATGATCCGCTCCGCGTAGGCTCTGCTGTAGCCCCTTCCCTCCCGGAGGCGGGAGATCCGGACCTCCCGCTCTGCATAGACAAACCAAACCTCTGTACAGGCGCGGAGAAAGTGCTCCTCCGGAAGCGCCGTCTCCACCGCGAGGCTCTCTCCTCTCTCCCGGGAAAGGAGCATCCTCCGCTCGACCTCCTGCCAGACGGCGGGATGTACGATCCCCTCGACCTCTTTTCGAAGCGCCGCATCCCCGTAGATCCGCTCCGCAAGCTTCCTTTTATCGATTCCCTCTCCGGATGCCGTCCCGATATCCGGAAGGAGACGGAGCAGAGCATGAAAAACCGGATTTCCCCTCCGATAAAGGTCTCCCGCGACCTCATCCGTGCGGAGGCCGCATACGGAGAAGTCCCGCTCCAGGATCGTGAGCACCGTGGATTTTCCGCTCCCGACGCCCCCGATCACGGCGATCAGCATCCCCCCTCCTCTCCCGGCCCCGCGCTGTCAAAATATCCGGCCTTCTGCTCGTTCAGCCACTGCCGCGCTCTCTCAAGGCCCTCCTCCGAGAACGAAAAACGCTCCCTTTTCTTCCGGCTCTCCTCCGTGTGCTCAAAGGCATAGGGCTCCGGCCAGACGGTTGCGAGAAGCTCGGTCTTCTCCCCCCCGTCCTCTCCCGAGCTGCTCTTTTCCAGGCGATAGCGCATCCCCTCCGAGGAACCCGTGAAGCAGCTCTTTTTCAGAAAGCCGATGTGCATGATATCCTCTGCCGTAATTTCTTTCAAAAGGACCTCCCCGCTCTCAATGCGCTTCCTCCCAGTTCCTTCCGCGCTTTGCGTCCGCAATCAGCGGAACCAGGAGCTTTGCGGCGTTTTGCATCGAAAGGATGAGGAGCTTCTCCACCTGATCCGCCTCCTTCTCGGGCGTCTCCAATAAAAGCTCATCGTGGACCTGCAGCACAATGCGGGCCCGGAAGGCTCCCGCCTTTAAGGCGCGGGAAACCTCGTTCATCGCCTTCTTCATGATATCCGCCGCGCTCCCCTGGATCGGCGAATTCATCGCAACCCTCTCTCCGAAGCTCCTCCTCGCAAAATTCGAGGAAGTGATATCCGGCACGGGGCGTTTCCTGCCGAAGATCGTCCGGACATAGCCCTGCTTCCTCGCAAGCTCCACCTCCCCGTCCAGGAATTTCTTCACGCCGGGATAGGTCTCAAAATATCTCTCGATATACTCCTTCGCCTCTTGCCTGGAGATGCTCAGACCCTCGGAGAGCCCGAAGGCGGAGATCCCGTAGACGATCCCGAAATTCACGGCCTTCGCGTTTCGCCGAAGCTGCGGCGTGACCTCGGAGAGCGGAACATGGAAGACCTCGGAGGCCGTCACCGCGTGGATATCATCCGCATTCTGATAGGCGCGGATCAGCTTTTCATCCCCGCTCAGTGCCGCGAGGATGCGAAGCTCCACCTGGGAATAGTCGGCATCGATGAAGATCGAGCCCTCCTTCGGGATGAAGACTCTCCGGAAGCGCCGCCCCATCTCCGTCCGGATCGGGATATTTTGAAGATTCGGATCCGTCGAGGAGATCCGGCCGGTCGCAGTCACCATCTGATTGAAGTGCCCGTGGATGCGCCCGTCCTCCCGGATCCAGGAGAGAAGCCCCTCCGCATAGGTGGAATTCAGCTTGCTGTAGGTGCGGTACTCCAGGATATCCGCCGCAAGTTGGTTCTCCTCGGAGAGCTTCTCCAGGACATCCGCCGCTGTGGAATATCCCGTCTTCGTCTTCCTCCCACCGGGGAGCCCCAGCTTTTCAAAGAGGATCTGCCCGAGCTGCTGCGGGGAATTCAGATTAAACTCCTCCCCTGCCTCCCGGTAGATTCTCTCCCGGATCTCCCCGATCTTCTCCCGGAGCTCCGCCCCATAGGAGAGGAGGGCCTCCCGGTCGACGAGAATCCCGCTCTCCTCCATCTCGTGCAGGGTGAAGACCAGGGGGAGCTCGATCTCACGGTAGAGCTCCCTCTCCTTCTTATCGAGCCGGGAGAGAAGCTTCTTCCCGCTGAGAAGGGAGAGGAAGGCGCGGTACTTTCCCGGCCTCTCCGAATCCCCGAGCTCCTTCTCAGAGGGGAGGAGGAGCCCGAGATAATCCCTCGATAGGTCATCATAGTCATAGCTGTCCTTTAAGGGATTCAGGAGATAGGCCGCAAGGGACAGATCCTGCCAGTTCCCCTTCTCGGATATTTCGGTCCGGGAGAGCTGCTCCTTTAAGGACAGGGTATAGAGCAGGGTCTTTTCGGAAAGCGCATTCAGCTTCTCCCCGAAGGGAAAGCCGTGAAAGCGGTAGAGCCGGTCCTTCGAGAGGGCAAAGTAGAGGACCTCCTCATCCTCCTCCCTCGCGAGGAAAAAGCCGGCGGAAGCGGCATTTTCCGCATCCGAAAAAACGATCCCGAAGAGGTAAGGATCCGTCACATCCCGGCATTCCGGAAGGGAGAGCGTCCCCTCTCCCTCCCCCTTTGAGAGCAGTCCCTCGTCAAAGCGCTTCACGAGGGATTTAAACTCCAGTCTTCTGACCATCGCAAGGGATTCTTCGTTAAAAAGATTCTCCACCCGGGCATCCCGGAAGTCAAAGTCGATCGGAACCTCCAAGAAGATCGTCGCAAGGGTCTTTGAGAGCCTGGCAAGGTCCCAGTGCTCGAGGAGCTCCTGCCCCGCCCGGGGCTTCCTCGGAACCTTGAAATCCTCCTCCAGCGCGTGCTCCTTCGCATTCTCTATCGTATGATAATGCTGTATGATCCACTCCGCCGTCTTCGGCCCCATGCCCGGCACACCGGGGATATTGTCCGAGCTGTCTCCCATCAGCGCCTTCAGATCGATGAACTCCTCCGGGCTCACCTTCCACTCCGCCCTGACATCCTCCGGGAAATAGCTCAGGATCTCCGTCTGTCCGCGGCTCGTCTTCGGCAGGCTGATCTTGATGCGGGTATCCGCGAGCTGGAGGAGATCCCTGTCGCCGGACACGATGACGACCTCTTTCCCCTCCTTCTGCATGCGCTTTGCGATCGTACCGAGGATATCATCCGCCTCATATCCCTCCTTTTTCAGAATCGGGATATGCATGCTCGAGAGCAGCTCCTGCATCAGCGGCACCTGCTCCCTGAGCTCCTCCGGCATCGCCTTCCTCGTGCCCTTATATTCCGGAAAGAGCTTATGGCGAAAGGTCGGCGCGGGCAGATCGAAGGCCACCGCGAGGTGATCCGCCTCCTCCAGCTCCAGCTCCTTCAAAAGGATATTCAAAAAGCCGTATACGGCATTCGTATGCTTCCCCTCGGAGTTTGTGAGCTCCGGGATGCCGTAGAACGCGCGGGACAGGATACTGTGCCCATCGATCAATAAAAGTCTGTTCTCTGACATGGAACCTCCAGGCTCTAAACGAAAAAAAAGAGGCAGGATAATACGGGATATCGGAGCTCGATGCCGTGTTTTTGCAAAAGGATCCTCCCCAGGAGAAGCAGTGCCAGAACAAGGCTCCAAAAGACCGCGGTATCCGCCGCGTAGCGCCCTGTCGTGAGCATGGACAGGCGGATCAGATGGAAGCGGGACTGCTCCAGACTCTTCCGAAAGGCCCGGTCCAGATTCAGATCATCATCCTCATTCTCCAGCTTTTCCACGCCGGTGTACACCATATGCGTGATCTTAAGCTCCTCCATACACTCCGGGCAGTCCTCAAGATGGGAGAGAAAGTCCCTCAGCGTGCGCTCATCCAGATCCCTGTTCAGATAATCATACATGCACTTTCTCGCCTCGAGACAGTTCATCCCATCGCCTCCCGGAGTACTTGCAAAATATCCCAAAGTATGCTAATTTAATTCCGCTGTTTTCAGCAAGCCGCCATGGCGGAATGGCAGACGCACTTGACTCAAAATCAAGCGGGAAACCGTGCCGGTTCAAGTCCGGCTGGCGGCATAGAGAGCGATCGGAGCAAAGACCGCTCTCTTTTTTTCTTTCCATTTTGCCTACTTTGTGCCGAAGATCCGGTCCCCCGCGTCCCCGAGTCCCGGGCAGATATAGGCATTTTCATTGAGACAGCGGTCCAGATTTCCCACATAGATCTGGACATCGGGGTGAGCCAGGGAGAGCGCCTTGATCCCCTCCGGCGCCGCGATGATGCACACGAACTTGATCTTCCGGCCGCCGTGCCTCTTGATCTGTGTGATCGCGTCGATCCCGGAGCCTCCGGTCGCAAGCATCGGATCGCAGACCACGATGGTCCTCTCCTCTATGGGATTCGGGAGCTTGCAGAAATACTCCACGGGCTTATGCGTCTTCTCATCCCGGTAGAGGCCGATATGCCCGATTTTCGCCGAGGGCACCAGGGCCGTGAGCCCGGACACCATGCCGAGCCCCGCCCTGAGGATCGGGACCACCGCGAGCTTCCTCCCGGCGATCACCCTCGTCTCCGTCTTCTCGATCGGCGTCTCCACCTCCACGCTCTTCATCGGAAGATCGGAGAGCGCGACGAAGCCCATCAGCATCGCGATCTCCTCCACCAGCTGGCGGAATTCATTGGTACCCGTCCTTTTATCCCGCAGAATCGAAATCTTATGCGTGATCAGAGGATGATCCAGCACATATACATTTTCAGAAAAGCCATCCATTTTGAAAAACGCCTCCTCTTCCAAGCTCCTTCTCCTCTTCTGCTCCTCGGATTTTTCTCATCCGCAGAAATCCCCTCTACTTCGTCTCCGGCTCAAAGCGAATCAGTACATATCCGCCGAGCTTCTCCGGCAGCGGGACGGAGAAAATGATGTTCCCCTTCATCGTATAGAAGAAGCTCTCCGTCTTCGGATCCCCTGAAAAGGCCTGCTTCGAAAAAAGCGAAATGTAGTAAGAGCGGTCCTTGGAATGCAGGTAGTTCAGGATCTCTCCGCTCTCCGACGCATTCTTCTCCTCAAAAAGAAGATCCTTTCCCAGCACATATTCCGCAGCGGTCTCCGGCTGGAGGAAGTCCTTTAGGTAAACGGACTCTCCCGTCTTTAAATCTACGGTATCCGCAAAAAAGATTTTCGTCTTTCCGTTTAAGAGCCCGCTGTAGATCACGCCGAGACGGCTCCGGTCCAGTGTGTTCTGCCGGCAGGAAAGCTCCAGCTTGTCCTTTGCCGCATCGATCGGATAGGCCTTCACAAAGCTGTCCACATGACTTTTTAAAAGTGCGTTGACCTTATCCTGCTGCGCGCTGTCCTCCATGCCGGAGAGGACGGGATACTGCAGCTTCACCCCGTCGGAAAGGCTCTCCGTCTGCATCGAAAGCTCATAGCCTCCCTGCTCTGCCCTGCTCTTTTCCGCGGCGATTCCCTCTGCCCTCTCCGGCGCGCTGCTGCTCTCCGCCCTCTCTTCCCTGTCTGATTCGTCTCCCGGCTGCACGGTCTGCACCGCGGCCGGACTGCTGTGGATGCTCTTCATCGCGTCCGTATCCGTCTTTCTCGTCATCCTCATAAAAATCAGTGCGCCGCCGAGCACCACTGCCGCTGCTGCCGCCGCTCCCGCAACTACCCGATTGTTCATATCTCCCTATGTCCTTTCTCTCCCGTTCTTTTTCGCGCGATCTCTCCCTCCCGCTTATAGATGGAGTCGGCATCCACTGTCCCCCGC
This sequence comes from Oribacterium sp. oral taxon 078 str. F0263, assembly GCF_000469565.1. Lineage (NCBI taxonomy): Bacteria > Bacillati > Bacillota > Clostridia > Lachnospirales > Lachnospiraceae > Oribacterium > Oribacterium sp. oral taxon 078. The sequence continues at coordinate 100,312 of NZ_KI273127.1, forward strand.
ACGGAGCTCAGAGGATAGATGTTCGTATTTCTGCCGATACAGCAGCCCGGGTTCAGGACAGAGCCGCAGCCCACCTCCACACAGTCCGAGAGTATGGCCCCGAGCTTCTTGAGTCCTGTCTCAATCTCTCCGTCCTCCGCATGCACAAAGACCGGTCTTCTGTCCGATTTTACATTGGAGGTCAGAGAGGCCGCTCCCATATGGGAGCGATAGCCCAGGATCGAGTCGCCGATATAATTGTAATGCGGAACCTGCACAGAGTCAAAAAGGATCGAATTTTTCAGCTCACAGCTGTTCCCGATCACACAGCCTCTCCCGGCGAGGACACTTCCCCTGAGGAAGGCACAGTGCCGAACCTCGGTCTCCGGGCCGATCAGGATGTGGTCCGAAAGAAAGGCGGAATCATAGACTCTTGCGCTCCGGTGAATCCAGACGGTCGGGCTTCGCTCCTCATACTCCGAGGGAGGGAGCTCCCTGCCTATCCTCTCGATAAAGGCGGAGAGCTCCGGAAGCACCTCCCAGGGATAGCGCTTCCCCTCAAAAAGCTCCGCCGCCTGAGTATAGCGGAGCTCGAACATTTTTTCAATCCGAAGGTCATCCTTCTTCACTTTGCTTTCCTCCCTCTTCCCGCTTTAAAGGCGCATTGCCTTTACCGCATTTGTCTTCGACCGGACGAAGCGGTCGAGCTTCGCCATATACTCTTCCTCCGTGATCTTCCCCTCCGCCACATAGGAGAGTCCCTTCTCCCAGGATGCCGTGAGCTCGGGATTCAGAAGCTGCCGGATCGAGGCCCGAAGCGCCGCTGTGACAAGCTCCCCGAGCTCTGTCGGAAAGAGAAGCTGCGTCTTTTTCTGAAGCTTAAGATACCCGATCCTCTCGAGCTTTGTGAGGATCGCCGCCCGGGTGGCCGAGGTCCCGATGCCGGATCCCCGGATCTGCGCCCGGAGCTCCTCATCCTCAATCAGATTCCCCGCGTTCTCCATCGCAAGGATCATGCTCCCGGAGCTGTAGCGCTTCGGGGGCGAGGTCTCGCCCTCCTTCAGCGTAAGGCTCCGAAGGACGAGCTTCTGCCCCTTTCGAAGCCTCTCTCCAAAAGCCTTCCCCTCTCCGCTCTCCTTCCCCTCTCTCTCCTTCTCCTCCCCGTCCCCGAGGATCCTGAGATAGCCGGGCTCCCGGAGCGAGCGGGAATTTGCGAGGAAGCTCTCCCCGGCACATTCGATCCGAAGGGAAAGCCTGTCGTAAATTGCGGGCGGATAGAAGATCGAGAGAAATCTCCTCACGATGAGATCATAAATCCTCCGGCTGATGGGGGAAAGGGCCGAAAGCTCCCTGAGGCCCTGTCCGGTGGGGATGAGGGCATAATGATCACTGATCTTTTTATCATCCGTATAGCGGCTCTTTTCGATCCTTTGATACTGATTCCCCGCGAGGATCTCCTCCGCATACTTTTTGCAGGGCGGATAGGAGAGAAGCCCCCTCAGATTCTTTTCTATCTCCCGCGCGACCGCGGAGGAGAGCACTCTCGCATCGGTCCTGGGATAGGTCGTGAGCCTCTTCTCGTAGAGCTCCTGCACCGCGGAGAGCGTCCCGTCGGGATCGATCTTCAGGATGCGCGCGCAGTCATTCTGAAGCTCCGCGAGATTATAGAGGAAGGGGGGATTCTTCGTCTCCTTCTTTTTTTCGACAGAGCGAAGGACCGCCTCCCTCGGAAGAGGGGAAAAGGAGGCCGCGAACTCCTCCGCGCGTTCCTTTCGGAGAAAGCCGCTCCCCTTATAGAGCTCCGTCGGCCGATAGCGCTCCGAGTCCTCCCGGCCCCGAAACTCTGCCTTCAGAATCTCCCCTCCCTCTGCCTCTGTCCCAAAGTCCCCGAGAAGCTTATAAAAGATGGTCTTTTGAAAGCTCCGGATCTCCTCCTCCCTCCTCACGAGCATGCCCAGCACGCAGCTCATGACCCTCCCGGCGGATACCACCGTATTCTTCTTCCGCCCGAGTCTCCTGGAGATTTCCTTTCCGTAGCGGAGGGTTAAGACGCGGGAGAAGTTGATCCCCATCAGATAATCCTCCTTCGCCCGGGAAAAGGCGGCGGCAGAGAGACAGTCATAGTCCGATTCCGGGCGGGCCTCCCGGATCCCTCTCAGGATCTCCGCCTTCGTCTGGGAGTCGATCCAGACCCTTCTCCTCTCCTTGTCCTTAACGCCGGCCTCCCTCTCCACCAGGCGGTAGATATACTCCCCCTCTCTCCCGGAGTCCGTACAGACATAAATCCGTTTGACATCCTCCCTCTTTAGGAGGGAGGAGACGATCTCAAACTGCTTCCGCACGCTCCCGATCACCTCATACTTGAATTCCTTTGGAATAAAGGGAAGACTGTCAAAGCGCCACTGCCGGAGCTTCTCATCATATTTTTCGGGATAGGACATCGTGACCAGATGCCCCACGCACCAGGTCAGGATATAGTTTTCCGTCTCCAGATAGCCGTCCCGCCCGGAGCCCCTTGGCTTAAGCTCCAGAGCCTCCGCGAACTGCCTCGCGACGGAGGGCTTTTCTGTGATAAAAAGCTCCTTCATTTTCTCCTCTCCAGCGTAAAGCGGTAGCTGCTGACACTCTCCCAGCGCTCTCCTCCCCGCAGAATGGGACTTAGGAAATTCCTTTGGTTCACGCTGTCCGGATAATACTGCGTCTCAAAGCAAAAGCCCGATCTTCTGCCGTAGTCCTTCCCGCCCTTTCCGATTCCCCTCGCATCCATGGAGTTTGCGCTGTAGAACTGAAGGCCCGGAAGGTCAGTGCGAAGCTCCAAGCCGATCCCGGATTCCTCCGAACGGGCCCGGGCGGCGAGTCTCTCCTCCCTCCCGCTTCCCCTTAAGCAAAAGTTCTGATCATAGCCCCCGGATATGCGAAGAGGCGGGAAATCCGCCTCAATCCGCTCTGATATCCGTCTTTCCTCCCGAAAGTCCAGCGCTGTCCCGTCCAATGGCGCGATCTCCCCGGTGGGGATGGAGGAAGAGTCGGTCGGCGTATAGCAGTCCGCAAAGATCTGCACATACTGCCCTCCGATACTGCCGCTCCCCTCTCCATTCAGATTAAAATAGGCATGGTTTGTCGGATTGAGCACCGTATCCCGGTCTGAGATCCCGAGATAACGGATGGACAGAAGATCGTCCTCAGAGAGCGTATAAGAGACGGAGAGCTCCAGGGACGCGGGATAGCCCTGGTCGCCGTCCGGGGAATGGAGGGAAAAGCAGACGGAATTTTCCTCCCGGGGAAGCTCCGCCCTCCAGAACCTCCGCCCGTAATAATCCGGGCCGGAGTGAAGGTTGAAGTCTCCCCCGGCGTTCCGCCCGAGGGAATACTGAATCCCGTTCAGGGAAAAGCCCGCTCCTCCGACCCGGTTTGCATTCCGGCCGATAATCTCCCCCATATGCCCCGGGTTTTCGGGAAGATGCTCCGCTCCTCCGACTCCGAGGAGGATGTCGCGAAATTCTCCCTCCCGGTCCCGAACTCTCATGCCGTGCCAGATCGCGCCATAGTCCAGAAAGGACGCCTCTGTGCCCCTCCCGTTTCGAAGAAGATAGCGAAAGACCTCCCTTCCATCCGGAAGTCTCCCAAAGGAATCCCTTTTTACCGTCATTTCTCTGTTCCTTTCTCTTTCTCTTTTTCTCCCTGGCTCTTCTGCTTTCCCCGAAGCCTCACACCGTCCCGGATGCCCTTTGCTCCGGCATCCCGGATCAGCTCCTCGCCCTCCTCGATGCCGCTCTCAATGACGGCATTTCCTCCCGCCTCATAGGAGAGGCTCAGCTCCCTTTTCTGCGCTCTTCCGGACTGAAGGACATAGGCAAAGTGCTTCTCATTTTCCTCGAATACCGCCTCCGCGGGGATCGTTAAGACATTCTTTCCCTCGTAGCTTCGAAGGCGAAGCGTGAGGCCGTAGCCGTCCCTCCCGGAGAGCGCGGAGCTGTCCTTTAGAGAAACCCTCAGCTCCACACGGTACTCATCGCTTCCGAGAGCGGACACGCCCTTCTCCGCATAGCCCCGGATCTCCGCGATTTCTCCCTCGAAGTGCTCCTCGCTCCCCCTGAGCTTCAGCTTCACATCGACCGGATCTCCGATGTGAAGGAGGGGGGCGACAGAGGAGAGGACCTTCGCACTGACATACGCTTCCCCGCTTCCCTTGATCCGCACCGCCTCCTGTCCCGCGGAGATCACCGAGAGATCCCGGATGGGAAGGGCGGTGATGATCCCCGCGCGGTTCGCCCGGACACTGGCCTTCCCGATCTTCTCATCGAGCTGAGAAAGGGCTGCGTTCAAGGCGTCAATCTTGGACTGAAGGGCCGCCCGGTCCGCACCGTAGAACTGCTCATTCAGCTTCTTCCCGCTGATCCCCTGCTTTTCGAGCTCCCGGAGGGACTGACTGCTTCTCTCATAACGCGCCCTCGCCGTCTCCGCATCGCTCTTTGCCTTCTCATAGGCGGCCCTGGCCTTCTCCCGGTCCGCCTCGGAGATATCACCGCTCTGAAAGAGGCTTTCCGCCGCCCGATAGTCCTTCTCCAAAGCCGAGAGCGCCGCGTCCGCGGATTCAAGCTGGGATTTCAGATTCCCGATGTACTCCTCCGGGGAGGCTGTCATGAGAGGATCCAGCTCCGCCTTTTGAAGCTGTGCCTCGAGGGACGAAAGCTCCGCTCTCTGCTGGTCTCTTTGGTAGATATAGTCCGTTTCGTCCAGCTGAAAAAGCTCCGTTCCGGGAGAGACCTCCTGTCCCTCGGAGACAAGCACTGCCTTGACCGGGGCGGAGAGCTCCGAGATCACGGAATAACTGTCTCCGAAGGAGAGCGTCCCGTCCTCCGTGATGTAATCCTCCACATCCCTTCTCTCCGCCCGCACCGTTTCGACCTCCTTCGGCAGTGTGCGGAAGAAGATGACAAGGACAAGGATCAGGAGAAGCGGCAGAAGAAAAAGCCATTTTCTGTTTTTTTTCAGCATATCATTCCCTCTCTTTCAGAGCTTCTGTGAGCGCGGTTTTCAGGATCAGACGGACAGAGCTTCGCCAGGAACAGAGACTGATCAGGAGGCAGAAGAAGGCGGAGCTCAGACTCGGCATGAGATAAAAGTGAAAGCTGATAGAGTAGGAATCCGACTTCATGCTGAGCTCGAGAAGCCTCCGAAGCATATAATTTCCGGGAAGCCCCAGGAGAAGGCCGAGGAGAAGGAGGAGGAGCTGCTCGATGAGGAGCATCCTCCCAAGCTCCCCTCTGCTGGATCCCATGAGCCGAAGCGTCACAAGCTCAAGCCTCCTCTCCCGGATATTGATCATGCTGATCTGATAGATGAGGATTCCCGCCGCGAGAAAGGACATGAAGGCAAAGGCGCTCATCATGATGGAATTGCTCCCAAGCATTTTCTCATAGCTTTCCCGGATCTCCTGCATATCCGCGGCCCAGCGGAGTCTCTTCGCCCCTCTGACGCTCTCTCTCAGCCTTTCCCTCTGCCCGGGGGCCGCCTTCAGAAGGAGCTTGTTCGCAGCTCGGTCTATCCCGAGCACATCCGGAAAGGCCGAGAGCGCAAGATAGGCTCCGCTTCCGAATTCCTCCGATACGACCTCTGTCACGAGGACCTTCCTCCTTCCGCCGCGGACACCGGAAAGCTCCAGCTCCACCCGCTCTCCGGCGGATGCATGCAGCTTTTTCGCCAGACTTTCACTCAATATTACGCCGTTTTCCGGGGGAGAGAGATGTCTCCCCGAGCGGTCGAGGATGCGGCGAAGGGAAGAGCCCGGATTTAAACCCGTGACGATGCCGTACTCCTTCCGGGAGCCCTTGTAGAAGACGGCCGAAAGCTGAGATATGGCCTCTGAGACCCTGGCACCGGGAAGCTCCTCTCCCGCTCCCGCCACTCTCTCCGGACTCTGATAATCCCATAAATCCATCAGGATATCATAGCTCTCCGTCCCCACAAACTCCGTGTCCAGCATGTGCCTTATCACCTCCGGGAAGGAAAAAAGCACGGAAGAGAGCGAAAAGGAGAAGACGACCGCCAGCACGATGAGGGAAGAGCGGAAGGGATTTCGCAGCATAGAGCGGGCAGCCAGGCGGTCGAAAAGTGTCGGAAGCATGCGTTCCAGACCTGCCATGCGGAATACTTTCTGCTTCCCCCCGCTCTGCTGGCGCATCGCCGCAGCGGGACTGATGCGGAGGATCTCCTTTACGCCGAAAAAGACCGCGAGCACCGCCGCCCCGGAGGCAAGAAGCAGGGAAAAGATTCTGGAGGAGAGGATGTCCCGGTATTTTGGCTCCGGGAGATTGAAATACTGGCAGTAGATCGAAAAGATGTAACGGCCGAAAAAGCCCGCAAAGAAGCTCCCCAGCAGGGCGCCGAAAAAGCCGATCCCGAGTCCCAGGAAAAGATAGGACGAGATCAGCTCCCGATCGCTTAATCCCAGGGCCTTCATCCCTCCGATCAGCATGCGCTCCCGCTCCAGCATCTTTCGAAGGACAATATAGAGCATAAAAACAGAGATCATAAGGAAGATAAGGGGGATCAGCGTGCCCGTGCCCTCGAGCTCCTCTAACTCCTCCTGTACCCTGTTGTTGCTGCTTTGATCCTTCCTCTCGAGGATGCTCTGAAGCCCGTAGGGAGCGAGTCTCTCCTCGAGCTCATGGCGGATATCCTGAAAATCTATCCCCGGCTCCAGGCGGAAGGAAAGCTCCGTCAGATTCTCTGTCCCCAGGAGCTTCTGCATATCCGACTTTTCGATCATCGCGATATCATAGCTGGAGCCGTCCGGGACCATGGAGCCGCTGGGCGGAACCGAATAAATGTAGTCCGGCTGCCGGAAGCTCCCGCGGTAGCTGTAGCTGTGACTTTTCCCCTCGACAAGGAGGCGGAGCTCCGTCCCCCGGGAATAATGATAGCTGTCCTCCATCCTCTCTCCGAGGAGGATCTCCCCCTCCTCCGGGGCTCCCGCCGAGAACTCCGGGAGATTCTCCCTGTCCTCCCTGTCATAAGAGAGGAGGTGAACAGAGACGATCTTTCCCTCCTTCTCCGAGAGATCGGAAATCAGACGGAAATCCCCCGCGATCCTGCCGGAGGCCTCCGCTATGCCGGGGATGTCCTCCAGGCCCATAAGCTCCGCCTCTCCGATCCCGGTGACAGTGGCAAAGACCTCGCCGAAGCAGCTGTCCCGATAGTAATCCGAGATCTGATCCTCCAGATTCTGAAAGACATCGAAAAAGGAGACCAGCACGAAAATCCCGAGCGCAATGATGAGGAGCGCGCCGAGCAGGGAGGAGCGGTTTTTCAGAGCGAGCCGGAATACATTTTTTCGAAAACTTCTCATCGCCTACCACTCAATCTCTTCCGGCGGGAGCGGAGAGGCATTCCCCTCCTCCCGCTCGATCAATCCGTCCTTAAAGTAAATGACCCGATCCGCCATCTTCGCGATATTCGCATTGTGCGTGATCAGTACAACCGGCTTTTGATAGCTTCTCGAAAAGTCATAGATCAGTCGGAGAACCTGGATGCCGGTCTTGGAATCCAGCGCCCCTGTCGGCTCATCGCAGAGCAGAATATCCGGATTCTTGCAAAGCGCCCTCGCGATCGCGATCCGCTGCTGCTCTCCGCCGGAGAGACGATTCGGAAAATGGGAGGCCCGGTCCGAGAGCCCGACCTCTTTGAGGAGCTCCTCCGCCCCGATCGGATGCTCGGAGAGTTCCCCGGCAAGCTGAATATTCTCAAGCGCGGTAAGCCCCGGAAGAAGATTATAAAACTGAAAGACAAAGCCGACATGCTTCCTCCGGTAAAGGGTCAGAGCATCCTGGTCCGACCAGTCGAGCGCCTTCTCCCGGTAGTAAACCTCACCGGAGCTCGCGGTCTCCGTCCCCCCGAGAATATTCATCATCGTGCTCTTTCCGGAGCCGGAGGGCCCCAAAATAACGATGAGCTCCCTGCCGTAGACTGAGAGGGAAACGCCCCGAAGTGCCGTGAGCGTAAGTTCTCCCAGACGATATTCCTTCTTGATCTCTCTCGCGCGGAGCACGGGGATTCCGTGCTCCGCCCTCTCTCTGATTTCCGTCATGCCCCTCCTGTTTTCCGAAATGAATCTCCTGTTTTCCGAAATGAATCTCCGGGCCGGAAGTTCCGGCGCCATTTTTATACCGAAAAAGCCGAGCCTTCTCCCACCGCACCCGACGGCGCATAGGAAATTTTCAAAAATATCCGTATAAGCAAAGGCCGGAAGCAGCAGCGCATCCTCATATCAGCGCAAACCTTCCGAATCGCCGAGCGGGATTCGCTTTCCGTCCAGCGCCGCCTCCTTCAGCCCTCCTCTCCCATCGTAGCGAAGCTTCAGGGAGAAAAAGGGATGCTCCTCAGAGAGAAGCCGCAGAAAGATCCTGTCTCCCTCCCAGAGCGGAAGCTCTGAAAGCTTTTCGATCGGCACCCATTCCAGCACGCCTTCCTCACAGTCTGTCAGCTTTCCGTGAAAAAGGGAAGCCGTGTATAAAAACATATATTCCGTGACGCCGTCCCCGGAGAGAAAGGTCACAATGCCGCGGAGCCGGTACTGATCCAGACAGTATCCGGTCTCCTCCCGGACCTCCCGGAGCAGGCATTCCTCCGGACTCTCGTCCTTCTCGAAGTGCCCGCCCACGCCGATCCATTTTCCCGCGTTGACATCCTCCTTCTTCCGCACCCGATGGAGCATCAGATAGCTTCCGTCCCGCTCGATATAGCAAAGCGTGCTGAGCACGCCGTCCGCAAATCTTCTCTCCTCTTTTCTCATAACGCTCCCTTTCAAAGCGAGGGGAAGGCCGAGTCCTCCTCCGGAAGAAAGTACCCTACCGCTTCCGCCCTGCCCGTGCTATACTCTCCTCATGCGGTGCCCGACAGACATCTGCATTTCATTCCACCTGGCCGCTTTGTTCTGTGTCGGGCGGACAAACGGCAGAAAGGGCGGC